>VXOC01000201.1 GCA_009840215.1 Gemmatimonadota bacterium
ACCACGTCCCCCCCGCCCGAAGCCCCGCATCCCCAGCCGGTACATCACGCGCACCATGAAGTACTGGCCGAGAGACTGGGTGCGCGATTCCTGAATGAAGCTGCCCGAATTGGAGATGTTGACCGCCTGACTCTGGTTCAGCAGGTCGAAGGCCTGGATCTGCACTTCGGCGCGGTCGCTCAGGACCCGCCGCGATGCACGCGCGTCCCAGCGCGCGACGTTGCGGCCCGGAGAAGGCGTGTACGACTCTCCCCCGCGTCCGGCGCCGATGTTGTACAGGTTCTGGTCGTAGACATTCCAGCTGAAGGTCGAGCCGAGGGTCCAGGATCCCAGGTAGATCCGGCCGTTCGCGGAGTATCGGCTGTTGACGTAGTCGCGGTTGAGCGCCTGGTTCAGCGAATACTCCACATCGTTGAAGGTGAAGTTGGCGCCCGCGCCGATCTCGAACCTCTCCTTGTTCCTGTTCGACAGCCTGGCTCCGACGGTGTTCCGGATGACCCGGCTCTCGTTCGACGCCGAATTGATCACCTCGATGCCCTCGGAGTAGCTGATGCCGTACGACAGGTCGATGTCGACACCCAGCTTCCGAATCGGGGTCCCGAAGCTCGTGTTGCCGTTGACCGACCAGGAGGCGTCGGTGTTGATCGGCGAGACCGTCTGGAATCCCTGGTCGTCGAAGACGCGCGAGTTGGCGATCGGGTCTCTCGTGTAGCTGAATCCCGCGCGGGTAAACAGGTTGATGAAGCTGAACTGATCGAAGAAGCGGTATTCGCTGCTCACACTGTGCGAGTACGACGGCCGCAGGTCCGGATTGCCGACGTAGACGTTGATCGGATCCCGGTTGTCAACGAAGGGCTGAAGCTGGTTGAGAGAGGGCTCACGGGTCGAGGTGCCGTAGCGGAAGCCGAAGTACTGGCCGTCCTTCACCTCCCACTTGAGATCCACGTTGCCGAGCAGGTGCGTGTAGCCGTTGCTGATCGTCTCGTCGCGGTCCACGATCGTCCCGCTCAGGTCGGATCTCTGCGCGTTCAACCCCAGTGTGATCCACGCCTTCTCGCCGTTGCGGCTGAAGCGGCCTCCCGCGTTGTAGTAATTGTAGGTGCGCTCGAACCCCGAGGTGAGTTCGTCGTTGCGGATCAGTCCGTCGCTGACGATGTCGAAGACCTCGCGGTCCTGATCCTGGGACCTCGCGCGGCCCCGGCCGTAGACCTCCATCACGTAGCGTTCGCCCAGCGGCTGCGTGAACGAGATCCGCGCGGAGTTGTTCCAGCTCCCTCCCGTATTCGACTGCTCCTGCCGGATATCCTCCGTCGCGCCGGCACCGGCGACGGTCCCTCCACGGGACTCGCCGGTGATCGTCGATCCCAGGTCCGCCACCTGATCCGAGCCCTGCAGATCGCTGTTGAACTCGGCGACAACGGCGCGGCCGCCCTCTCCCAGACGCTTGCGCCAGGTGACCTGGGCGTTCCCGCTCCAATTGCTGCCGTTCACGTCGTAGTTGGTCACCGCCGTGTTCAGCGGCTGCCCGTCCACGGTCCGGGTCACGCGCTGCTGGAAGGAATCCATGGTGGAGGACCTGGTGTTGGCGTTCACCCTGACCCTCACCTGGTGTCCCGGCGAGAAGGCGTACTGACCGTTCAGGTTGAGACGGTGTCCCGTGTTGCCCGACTCCTGCTGGCTGCTGTCGGCAATCTGCGACGCGACATTGGCACCGAAGACCGCCTGCTGCTGCAGGACGCGGTCCTGGCGGTTGTCCGAGTCGCTGAGTGAGTAGCTGCCCCGAATCCACCCCTTCTCGCCAAAGTCCCGGCTCAGGTTCAGTCCCGCTCCCCTCGAGTCGCCGAACCCGCCGCCACCTCCCCCGAACCCCTCGCGCGCCAGCATCTCTTCCACGACAAAGCCGCCGCCACCCATCGCCATGAGTTCCCCGTAACCGTCCATCGAGAACCCCGACCGGTTGGTATTGTTGGTGTTCGCGTTGACGGACATCTGCATGGTCGGCGAAAAGCGGTTCAGGGTGAACCTGCCGTCGTAGCGGAGTTCGTTGCGGGCCAGAGCGCCGAGGCGCGCTTCGGTGTTCATGTCACCGCCGAAGCCGCCGCTCGCCTGGCCGAAATACCCGCGCCGGGCCTCTTCCCGGAGCTTGAGGTCGATGGTGCGCTCGTCATCGCCGTCCGGGATTCCGGTGAACTCGGCCATGTCCGACTGCTTGTCGTAGACATCGACCTGCTTCACGGCGTCGGCGGGCAGGTTGCGCGTGGCGACCTTGGGGTCCTTGCCGAAGAACTCCCTGCCGTCGACGAGGACGTTCTCGACCTCTTCGCCCTGCGCCTTGATGTTGCCTTCCGTGTCGACCTCGATCCCGGGCAGCCGCTTCAGCAGATCCTCCACCATGGCATTCGGCTGGGTCGGGAAGGCGAGCACGTTGTAGCTGAGCGTGTCGCCGCGGTTGATGAAAGGCACATGCTCCACGCTCACGACCAGCGAGTCCAGTTCCACGGCCGTGACCGCCATCTCGACCGTGCCCGCATCGATGTCCGCGTCGCTGATCTCGAAGTCGCGCCGGAAGAGTTCGAATCCGATCAGCGTGACCTGCAGGATGTACTGGCCCGCGGACAGGTCGGACATGACGAACCGCCCGTCTCCATTCGTCAGGGCGTACTTGGTCAACACCGAATCGGTCTGCGTGAGCGCCACGACCATCGCATTCCGCAGCGGCGCTCCCGCCGAATCGGTCACCACCCCGCGCACCTCGTATTCCTCCTGGGCCTGCAAGGGTGCGGCCATCGCACCGAAAACCAGGAGCGCGCCGCAGGCCAGCACGCCGCGACGCCACGATCGAACCATCCGCCGGGCGCTCATCGTCCACCTCCCACGCCACGGATTCGCCCACCTATCAGCTTCCGCATTTCCTCCATCTTCTCTTCGACGACCTTGTCGTACTCTTCCCGCGACACCTCCTTGCCCTCTTCCGGCTTCCTGACGAGCCCCTCCTCGAGGTCACCCAGCACGATCTCGGTCGCAAAGTACTTGATGTGACCGCCGTCCACGGAGGCCACCAGGATCATCCCGGGCAGGCCGCCGTAGGGCCCCGGCCCCCCCTGTACCGGGATCTGGGGGGTGAACCAGGCCTCGATGGTGGTGCTGTCGTGCTCGGCGGTGGCCTTGATCACCATGTACCCCAGGTGCTCGGCCTGCTCGCTGGTCAGGCGCCACTCGAATGTGGGCCGCTGGTCGACAACCAGGAAGCTGCGTCCCATGAACTCGTGGGCCTCGACGATCCGTCCATCGGCAAGGTCGATGTAGGACTGAGTGGCCGGGGCCTCGGTGTTTGCCAGCTTCCCCCCGATGTTCATGCCGCCCATGGACATCATCATGGCGAATTCGGTGAACATGGCCACCTCCATCACCTCCACCTTCTTGTTCCCGTTCTCCCTCTTCCCCATCGGCGCCGGCACCATCAGCGACGCCGACGGGTCGAAGTGCAGGAGCATGTCCCGGGACATCGCCGAGGGGATCTCGCCCGCCATCATCGCGAGTTCCGGCGGCAGCTCCAGGTCCACGTTGATCGAGTGCGTGTAGGTGATTGTGCCCTGCTGGGCTCCGAGGGCGGCCGGCCAGAGGGCCAGGAGGCCGTAAAGCGGCCACCGCAACATGTTGTTGGTGCGATTCGTGGTACGTGCCAAGGTCTTTCCTCAGATCTCGTTCCGGGAAGTCGGATCCCGGCTTTCCTTGAAATTGGACAACCGCGGGTCGTGGACCGTTGCCTTCCGGCGCAGGTCCAGGTCCTTTGCCAGCTCCCCGCGGCCACGGGTCACAGGACGAGAAGGGGGACCGAATGGTGTCACGGTGTCCTGGAATTGATGGGGCTTTCCGATGCGTTGCAAGGCGAGTCCGGCGGGGTTCCTCCGCAGGCCTCGATTCCCGCTCCTGCCCTCCGTACCCTCCGTTTCCTCATCTTCTTCAGGCGCCTCCCGGAAACCGGGATTCGCGGAAGGCTGCCAAACCCCTTGGCCGTGCCGGTCCCCGAGCGTTCTTCACTTGCAAGCTATATGGCAACCATATACCATATATCCCATGAAAACGATCAAGACGACGGTGTATCTGGACGCGGCGGACTACCGAAGGCTGAAGTCGCTGGCGGCTGATAGTGGGCGGCCCGCAGCCGAACTGGTGCGCGAGGCGGTGGCGGAGTACACGGCACGGGTGACGGAGCGGCCATGGCCAAGGTCCATCGGGATCATGAACAGCGGCATACCGGATCTGGCGGAGAGGTACGAGGAGATGATGGACGGATTCGGCGAGGAAGGCCTTGAGGACTGCCAGGACGATGCCAGGCCAACCCTCCCGCGGCGGCGCAATGCCGCTGGAGCCGAATCGGACACGTGATCGTCGCCGACACAAGCGCGGTTCTGGCGCTTCTGGACTTCGATAGCCCCGACCATGCATCAGTACGAGCGGCTTTCCGTGGCCACCGGAGCGAGTGGGTATTGCCTTGGGCCATTCTGCCGGAACTCGACTATATGGTGGCGAAGAACGGAGGTCCGGTCGCCGCCCAGGCCTTGTGTGCCGACCTGGCGGAAGGCCGGTATGTGATCGAGTGGGGCGAGGCAGGCGATCTGGAAAGAGCGCTGGAACTCGGTCGCACCTATCGCGACCTGTCGCTCGGCCTCGTCGACGGTGTCGTCATGGCCGTGGCAGAACGTCTGGAGGCAAGGGCGATCGTGACGCTTGACCTGCGGGACTTCGGGGCGGTCACCCTGAAGGGCCGGCCCGAGATCTGGCCGCGGGATCTGTCAACGGATCGGGATCCGGACCCGCCGCGCCCGATTTGGCCGGGCTAGGGCGACACTCCGAGGCCTCGCCGCACCAGCCGCGGCACCGGCACCGCCTGCGACGCCCTACGCCCCCACGATCGGCCAGGGGGCCCACTCCCTCCACTTCCCCCGTGTGAAGTCCGGAAACTCAACCGGCGCACTCCCGTTCGCCACGCTGATCTCCGACAGCTCGCACACCGCGCTCAGCGCCGCCGCGTCGTAGACGTTCATGTCCAGCGGCAGTCCCTCGCGCAGGCACTTGATGAGCCGATAGTCCTCCATGAAGTCCATCCCCCCGTGCCCGGCACCGATCGACGCCTCGCGCAGCGCCGTCCACAACGGATGCTCGAACTCCTCGTAGTAGCCTTCCGCCTCTTCCCAGCGGTGTCCCGGGCTGCGGCCCTCGATGTACACGCGGTCCGGGTAGCCCTGGAAGATGCCGCGCGTCCCCTGGACCTTGTTGATGCGGTCGTAGGGGCGCGGGAGGTTGGTGTCGTGGGCCACGTAGATGGTCTTGCCCATGGCGGTTTGGATGAGGCTGCCGTTCACGTCGCCGAGCGCGAAGGTCTCGGCGCGTTTGGGGTGGCCCTCGGGGTAGTTCGCGATGGCATACTCCTGCAGGCCGCGCGACGGGCTGCTCATCGAGACCAGGTGGGCGAACCGGTCGCCGCGGTTGATGTCCATGCAGTTGGCGACGGGGCCGAGGCCGTGCGTGGGGTAGAGGTTGCCGTTGCGGGTCCAGGAGTGGTCGCGGCGCCAGAGGCCCTCGCCATCGTCGGCGAACTTGATGCCACGGAGGTCGTGCAGGTAGCCGCACTCGGCGTGGAGGATTTCGCCGAGCAGCCCCTGGCGGACGAGGTTCAGGCAGAGGAGTTCGGCGCGCCCGTAGTTGACGTTCTCCATCATCGCGCAGTGACGGTTGGTGCGCTCGGCGGTCTCGACCAGTTCCCAGCAGCCCTCGAGGGTGTACGCGGCGGGGACTTCGGTGGCGGCGTGCTTGCCGTTTTCCATGGCGGCGACGCAGACGGGGACGTGCCAGCGCCAGGGAGTGGCGGTGTAGACCAGGTCGAGGTCCTCTTCGGCGCAGAGGCGCTCGTAGTCGGTCTCGCCGTTCGTGTAGAGCGCGGGACGGGGATGGCCCGCCTCCTCGATCAGGTCGGCGGCGCGCTCGGCGTGCGCTTCACGGATGTCGCAGACGGCGGTGACCACGCACCCGTCGATGCGCACCAGGTTGCGGACGTGCGCCGTGCCCATCCCGCCGACACCCACGTACCCGATCCGCACGGTCTCGATGGGCGGCGCGGCGTAGGGCTGCCCGGGTGGGGCGGCCAGGCCCCTCGGGACGGAGGCGGCGTTGGCAAGGGCATCCGGCCCGCGATCGGGTGTGTCCTGTCCCGGCACCGGAGGCCGAAAGGCACCCACTTCACCGGTCTGGTCACAGCCCGCGACGGCACCCGCGGCCAGTCCCAGGGCGCCGGTCTTCAGAAAATCCCGCCGGTCGAGTTCGCTGGAGTGGCCTCTCGTCCTACGCTTCTCTTTCCCCATGGTATCCCCCGATTCGTGGGTGGGTGTCCCGCCGCGATTTGGCGCCGGCGCCGGAAGATGACCCAACCCGGCCAATCCGCGGGTCACGCGAGTCTCCGACCGTCCGAATCCTGGGCCCGGCCAGGCATGCGGGCAAGTGGCTACCCGGAGCTACCCGTCCGCATCCACTTCAGACCGGGGTGAAGCGCGAGCAGTGCGGCCAGACCGGCGACCGGCATCGACAGAAGAGCTGCCGTGTGCGGCCCGGTCATGTCGGCCACCACACCGGTGCCCATCACCCCGACCGAGCCGACCGTCCAGGCCAGCCCCATCACGATGCCGGAGCTTGCGCCGGGCGCCCGCGGGATCATCTCCTGGGCCATGACCACGATGGGAGGAAGCGTGGCCATGCCGAGGAACCCCGCCACCGCGATGGCCGCGAAGCCGTAGCCGGTCCAGGGGCCCAGCCACACCGCCAGCAGGTGCGCCGGAAGCGCGAGGGCGCACAGCCAGAACAGCAATCGGCGACGGTCCATCCGGTCCGTGAGGACGCCGCCTGCCACCGTGCCGAAGGCCTGTGCACCGAGGTAGACCGAGAGCGCCACCGCACCCAGCGCTTCTGAACCCCCCATCTCGGCCACGATGATCGGCTCCATGGTCAGGAAGGCTCGCTGCACGAAGGTCATGGCCGAGCTGATGCCGAAGACGATGCCGAGCGGCCCGGCAAGCTGGCGGAGGATTTCCCTCGGCGGAGGTGCCGGAGCGGCGCTGCGAGCCTCGGCGCGCCCGCTGGGCAGGCCGAAGAAGAAGAAGGGGGCCAGCAGCAGTGCCGGAAGCATCGCGACCCAGAGCCGCTCCATTCCGCCCCAGGCGACCAGACCCACCGCAACCAGAGGCCCCAGCGAGTATCCCGCCGCGCCCCCGAACGAGAAGATCGAGTAGCGGGCGCCGCCGCCTCTGCCCGCGGTCACCCGCACCGCGTACGACGCCCCGGGCGGATGGAAGGCCGCACCCCCGACTCCTCCGATGACCAGGAGAACCAGCAGGACCCCGTACGACGATGCGAATCCGATCACGGATACGAACACCGCGCTGACCACCATGCCGCCCACCGCGAGGGTTCTGCGCCCGAAACGGTCGGCCATGTAGCCGAAGAACGGTTGCGGAAGCGCCGTCGCGATGGAAAACACCGCCCCCAGCGTCGCGGCCAGCGCGATCGAGATGCCCAGATCGTCCATGATCCGTGGCAGCAGCGGCGGGACGATCGAGGCGTAGGCGTCGTTGATCCCGTGCGCCAGCGCAATGATGACGGCGATGCGCAGGGCGGAGGGGGGCGCGGCCGGCGATGCCGTGTTTCTCGTCTGATCGGGCAGGATGGTGCTCCTGGTGGCGAAGTCGAGTGACCTTCCGCCAACCGGGGCTTCGGGTCAAGTGCACTGCCGCATGCCCAACGCGGGAACTCGTCCCGGTGTCTCCCAATCGGGTGTCTCCCGGCGACTGGAAGAAGGCCGGGCGAGAACCTAACTTGAAGTGCTTTGCCCCGGTTCGCCCCTGCGGCGGCCGGCAACCGATACCTGAACCGGAAAGACCAGCCGAACCAATGACAGGCAGCATCACCACGACTTCGAGAAAGAACGCTTCCTTCACCCTCGGGGGGCACCCCGCCGCGTGCCTTGCGCTCGCCGCGCTGATGGCCATCCTGGCCGGTTGCGCCACTCAACCGGCTGGCGAAGCCGGCATGCCCGCGGAGCGGATATACCCGCCGCTGCTGCGCGCCGCCCAGGAGGACGCCGTCCGCTTCACCAGCCCGGCCGGCCTGGAGGTCAACGCGCCCACACCCGACCCGCGCGTCGGCCTGGCTCCCGGCATGTTCGACGCGGGCGAGGCGATCTGGAACCTCCGCATGCGCTCGACGACCCCTCCACCCGACGCATTCGTGGGCGGCGTCAACTCCGACCTCGCCTTCACCGGCAAGTACGCCATCCAGGGCAACTTCAACGGGATCCAGGTGTGGGACATCTCCGATCCGGCAAATCCGGTTTCCGTCGTCTCGTACGTCTGTCCCGCCTCACAGAGCGACGTGTCGGTGTACGAGCATCTCCTCTTCGTTTCGGGGGAGGACAACAGTGCGCGTCTGGACTGCGGCGACCAGGGGGTTCAGGAGACCGTAAGCCATGAGCGGCTGCGCGGGATCCGCATCTTCGACATCTCCGATATCGCCAACCCCGAGTACGTCGCGAACGTGCAGACGTGCCGCGGTTCGCACACGCACACGGTGCTCAAGCACCCCGGGGACGACGAGAACGTCTACATCTACGTGTCGGGATCGGCACCGGTGCGGCCGGCTGACGAGTTGCCCGGATGCTCGGGGGCAATGCCGGAGGAAGATCCCAACTCGGCGCTCTTCCGGATCGAGGTGATCCGTGTCCCGCTCGCCGACCCGGCTTCCGCCGCAATCGTGAGTTCGCCGCGGATCTTCGAGGATCTGGTGGCGCCGCCGACGCACGGTGCGTCGCCCGCCGACGCGGCACAGTCGGAAGAGCAGCGGGCCATGGTCGAAGCCGCACGCGAGCGCGGGGCGTTCGTCTTTGAGATTCAAGGTCAGGCGATCGTGCTTCCGGACGAGTACGTGCAGCCGCAGCTGGACAGCATCGTCGAGGCGCGGGGCGGCGAAGGACCCGCCACCGCGGCGGACAGCACCGCCTTCCGCGAGATGTTCCAGGCGATGATTGGCGGACCGGGCGGCGGCGGGCCCACGCAATGCCACGACATCACCGTCTACCCGGCGATCGGCCTCGCGGGCGGCGCCTGCGAGGGCTACGGAATGCTCCTCGACATCAGCGACCCCGCGAACCCGACCCGTCTCGCCGCCGTCGCCGACTCCAACTTCGCGTACTGGCATTCAGCCACGTTCAACAACGACGGCACGGCGATCATGTTCACCGACGAGTGGGGCGGTGGAGGCGGCCCGAGGTGCCGCGCCGACGACCCGATGGAGTGGGGCGCAAACGCCATCTTCACCGTCGAGGACGGGGAGATGGTCTTCCAGAGCTATTTCAAGCTGCCCGCCCCGCAGACCGAGTTGGAGAATTGCGTCGCCCACAACGGGTCGCTGATCCCGGTTCCGGGTCGCGACATCATGATCCAGGGCTGGTACCAGGGCGGAATCTCGCTCATCGACTGGACCGATCCAGCCAACCCCGTCGAGATCGGGTACCACGACCGCGGCCCCTTCAATCCGGAGAGGATGTCGATGGCCGGCAGCTGGTCCGTGTACTGGTACAACGGCGTGATCGTGAACTCCGAGATCATGCGCGGGCTCGACATCTTCGAACTCGTCCCCAACGAATCCCTCACCCAGAACGAGATCGACGCCGCCAATTCCGTGCAGTTGACGCACCTCAACTCGCAGGGCCAGCCCATCTACGAGTGGCCGGCCACCTTCGCGCTGGCGCGCGCCTACCTGGACCAGCTCGAGCGCTGGCACGGGTTGCAGGCTCAGCTGATCGCGGCGGCGCGCAGCGCTCTCGATTCGGCGGAACAGGGCTCGGGCGCCGCGCGGCGCGACACCCTGCGCGGACTCGCGGCTTCAATGACCTCGGTGGCGGCCGGATCGGGTGACCCCGACAAGGTCCGGAAACTGGCCGACGCCGTTCAGCGACTGTCTGACGAAGGATAGCAACATGAATACCAGGACTCTCTTCCTGGCGACGCTCCTGGCGGGGGGGGTCGCCGGATGCGCCGGGGGCACGGGCTCCGCTCCCGCGGCGCAGTCTCCCGCACCGGGCGAACCGGCCGAAGCGCTCGTCCAGCCGGCCGACCCCACCCCCCCCAC
>VXOC01000307.1 GCA_009840215.1 Gemmatimonadota bacterium
TCCGAGCTCGACGGGGTGCGGGTCAGCGCGGAGACATCGCGGCGCATGGCGTGCGACGCCGCGCGGGTCGCGATGGGTCACCGGGACGGGGAAGTGGTGAGCGTGGGGCGGCGGACGCGCACCATCCCCCCGCACATCCGCCGCGCGCTCGAGGAACGGGACCGGGGGTGCCGCTATCCGGGATGCGCGAGCGGTTTCACCGAGGCCCACCACGTCAAGCACTGGGCCGATGGCGGCGAAACGAGCCTGGCCAACACGATCCTGCTCTGCCGCCGGCACCACCGCCTGGTCCACGAGGGCGGGACGCGCATGGCGATCGACCGTGACGGCAAGGCCGCGTTCTTCACGCGCGCGGGTGCGGTCCTCGGGGGCTCGCCGCCCTTGCCGGGGGTGTTGGAGGCCGAGTTGCCCGCGTCACCGGCCACACCTCGTGGCGGCCTGTCCAACGGCGCCCCCCGCTTCGTCGACTCGGCGGTCCCGCTTTCGCTGGAACTCGCGGCGCTGGAGGCGGTGGCGTGATCAGGCGCCCACTCGCCGCCGCGGCAAAACCAGGGACGCGAGCATGTCAGAATGGGACAGGCCACCGGCGGGATTCGTGCCGCCCCCCCCCAAGCAGGTACAGCGGCGCGTCGGCCGGGTGATCCCGCCGCGGCGCAATGCCGACTTCGGCCTGGCAGTTCACCACGGACGACGCATGGTCAAGCTTGAGCGTCCGACGTGTGATGTGTGACATGACTCTAGCCCGACCGCTCCAGCGGCCACACCTGCACCGACTCCACCCCCAGTTCATCCCGGGCCCGCCCCAGGATGTAGTCGGCACCGATCTCGAAGATCCGCAGACCGGGCGGCGTCTCGACATAGCCCAACACGCGGCCCTCGGGGTCGAAGACGGTCCACAGCGGAGCCGGCCTTGCTTCTCCCGGGAAGTCGTATTCCCGGACCCAGAGGTGGTCCGCGGCGTCGGCCATGAACGACGAGAAAACCGGGAAGGTCTCCGCCATGGTTGTTGCCTCGATCGTCTCGCGTCTGATGGACAGGATGTACTCCAGTTCCGATGCGGGGAAACCGGGGCGGCCCCGGGTAAGGAAGTTGGAGTATTCCTCGAGTTCCGACTCGACATAGCGATCGTAATCGTCCGGGGTCGTGGCGCGGAGAGGGTGTTCCAGCCGCACGATGCGGGCGAGTGCGCCGTTGGCCCGGAACGCCCTGATCTCGTATCGGCTGGTGCGGCCAGCGATGATCAGGTCCCCCCAAAGGCCCTTGGCGAGTTCGCTGCCATAGGGAACGGGCTCCGACCAGTTCTCCCCGCGTTCGCCCTTCCAGAACCGGAGATCCCGGTCGGGAAGCTTCTCGAGCGACGCCAGCAACTCGCCGTCGCCGTTCCGTATCTGCAGCAAGGCCGAGTCCGAGGCCTCACCCGGATAGGTGGTCAGGATGGTGCCGTCCCGGCGCGCCGCCACTGCGCCCGGACACGCCGGGGGACAATCGCCCCACAGACCGAAGGAGCGCCCGTAGCTACCGTCCGGGCCGAACACCGAAACCCGCCCCCGGGCGGGGTACCACGCGACGATGGAGTCGCCCGGCCACGCGGCCACATGGTTCAGCCACCAGAACTCTCCCGGTCCCTCGCCCTCCCCTCCCCAGGTCCGCACATGAGTGCCAACCCAATCGAACATCCGCAATTCACTCGAGCCTCCGTCGGCTACCACGATCCGGCCATCGGGCAGCTTCGTGGCGCTGACGGCGCCGTTGAGCAGATACGGGGCTTCGCCTTCGCGGGCGCCGATCGAAAGAGCCGGGTCCGGCCCGATCTGCCACGCCAGCCGCGACCCCTCCGGGGGCCCGGTATTCTGAATGATTCGGACACCCCCGCTATCGCGGATTTCAAAGTGGGGCTCGTTGGCTTGGTGCGACTCCCGCTGGCCCACATCCTGTTGGCAGCCGATCGCGGTCCACCCGACTAGGACGAATGAGAGCAGAAGCGAGGCTCGGTTGGTCTTCATGGGGACTCCATGTGTCTGACTTTTTCCGTCACTCAAC
Organism: Gemmatimonadota bacterium; assembly: GCA_009840215.1. Lineage (GTDB taxonomy): Bacteria > Gemmatimonadota > Gemmatimonadetes > Longimicrobiales > Gaopeijiaceae > Bin94. Next base: position 2,041 of record VXOC01000307.1, read on the forward strand.
CCCCCGACCGCTCCAGCGGCCATACCTGCACCGACTCCACCCCGAGTTCGTCCCGCACGCGAACCAGGAAGTAGTCCTCGCCGATCTCGAAGATGTGCCAGTCCTTCGGCGTCTCGAAGAAGCCAAGGACCCGTCCGTCCTGGTCGAAGACCGTCCAGCGGCGCATGGGGAAGTCGTCCGTGGGCGATTCGTATTCCTCGATCCAGAGGTGGGCGGCCGCGTCGGTCATGATCGATCCGAACGCGGGGAGGTGCTCGGCCACCGGGACATCATCGTACCGGGGCAGCATCTCTGCCCGAACGGCGTTGGCTTCCTCTTCGGACAGGCCGTAGATCGGCAACCTCATATCGATGTGCGCCGCGATATCGGCCTGTGTCGGCGCCCGCCTCACAAGGTCGCGCCTGACGATCCGCTCCAGCGAACCGTCCGCGCGGAAGGCCTTGATCTCATAGCGTCCCGTGTGACCGATCGCGACACGGTCGCCCCACGGCGCCCACACCGGATCCCGCCCCAGAATCGTCCAGAAGAGTGCCGGGCGCCCGTCCACGGTCTTGCGGAACGGTTCGTTGCCGGCGTGTGTGCCGAAGGAACTCCGGACCCGGCCCTCGCCATCCCTGAGTTGGACCACGAGGGTATCTGCGCCTTCGGGATTGTGGATCGCGAGGACCGAGCCGCCCGTTGCGGGGGGACCGATGAGAAACCGCGCGCCAACCTCCTCCAGCCAGAAGGTGCGCCCGTAGTTCCCGTCCGCGTCGAGGACCGACATACCCAGGCGGAGCGCGTACCAGGCCGCGATCGAATCGCCCGGCCAGCGCGCAACCTGCCACAGTTCGAGGAACTCGCCGGGTCCCTCTCCCCTTCCCCCCCAGGTGGCCACATGGGTTCCCACCGCGTCGAACACCCTCAACTCGTGCGTCCCGTTGTTCGCCACGACGATTCTCCCGTCGGGCAGCTTCGTGGCATCCATGGCGTTGTGGAGCATGTAGGGTTCTTCGCCCTCGAGGACTCCGATGGAGGCGGCGGGCTCGGATCCGATGCGCCAGGAGAGGCGGGAGCCCTCGGCGGGGCGGGGGTTCTCGACGATGTGGATGCCGGCGCTGTCTCGGGTGACGGTGGCAGGGCGGGAGCTATCGTCGCGATCGGGTGCGCACGCTGCTGGCGCAAGACCGGCCAGGATCGTGAGAATGCGGATCTTCATTTCAGCGCTCCAGCGGCCAGACCTGCACATACTCCACCTCGAATTCGTCCTTGACCCGCCCCAGGATGAAATCTTCGCCGATCTGCAAGATGTCCAGGCCCGCCGGCGTCTCGACGAACCCCAGCACGCGCCCCTCCGGATCGAAGACGGTCCAGAGAGGGGCCGGCCTCTCCTCCCGCGGCAGGTCGTACTCGCGGACCCAGAGGTAGCCCGCCTCGTCGGCCAGAACGGTCGAGAATGCCGGGAAGTGCTCGGCGAGGGGTCGCGACTCCAGGGACGGCCTGAAGTGCTCTTCCCGGTAAGACACGGGCATCCGATCTCCGGCCGCATTGACGAAGGTGCCGAGGTAGGCCATTTGCTCGACGACAAAAACCGCGCGATCGGGCTCGGTCGGCTGCACCGGCGTGTGCTCACGTCTGACAATGCGTGTGAGCGTTCCATCGGCCTGAAGAACCCTGATCTCGTACGGCTTGTTCCAGGTGGCGACAACGAGATCCCCCCAGTTTGCCGTCACCAGTTCCTGGCTGAAGGCGGGCACCACCGGCTCGGGACCATCAACACCCATCTCCGGGATCCACTCGCCGTTCAAATAGGTGCCAACCGAAGCACGAAGTCCGCCGTCCCCACCCCGGATCTCGACAATCGTCAAGCGCTCCCGCTCCCGCTGCCGCACGGTGAGGATCGTTCCATCCGGGCGCACCGCCAGGGGTCTCGGGTATGTGCGGGGCAGGTTGACGGAACGGCCGAAGTTGCCGCCGGCGTCTGAGAACTGGAGTCGGCCGGGGATCCCATCCCAGGTCACGACGGAGTCCCCCGGCCAGGGGGCGACCCAGCTCAGATTCCTGAACTCACCGGGGCCTTCCCCCTTCCCTCCCCAGGACACCAGATGGGACCCGGCGGCGGTGAAGGACCGCACGTCGCCCGCACCTCCGTTCGCGACCACGATGCGTCCATCCGGCATCCTGACGGCGCCGCGTATGCTGTGGAGCAAGTACGGCTCCTCACCCTCGAACGCACCGATCGACACCGTCGGTTCCGATCCGACTTGCCACCCGAGGCGCGACCCGTCCACAGGGCGGGCGTTCTCGGTGATCAGAATGCCGGCACTGTCGCGGGTTTGGGATGCGGTTGGGCCGGCGCCAGCGTCCCGCTCCTGTCGATCCGCGTCCTGCTGGCAGGCGGCCGCGGCCAGGGTGACGATGACCGCGATGGCCCCGGTCGTGCGAATCTTCATGTCCCCAGCCCTCCGTTTTCAGCTCCCTGACCGCTCCAATGGCCAAAGACAACCTGACATTACAAAATGTAAAGTGCAATGGAAATTATTGCGCAAAGTAACCAGCCACCCTACCCCTGCCCCCGCCTCCGCTTCTTGATGTGCTTCCACTCGCCGCGCTTCTTCGGGCGTGTACCCAGCAGCGCACGGGCGATGTTCTCGGGCGTGTCGGGGATCGGGTCCGGCATCCCGTACTTCACGGGACGGCCCCGCTTGGGCTGGGGAGGCTTCCGCTTGGGTCGGTCGCTCATCTACCCAACCTCCTCGCCGTCTTGCTTTCTGCCGCCAAGGTGATACGCTCCCATCCCTATACCTCCGCCGAGCAGCAGGGTCAGCAGATGGTCCGTAGCCTCGAAAAACTCCTTGATCAGTTCTGCGTCCCCCCGCCACACCAAGAGGCCGACGATTGCCACGCACGCCAACGGTATCCATCGCACGGCAGCTACCCTCCAGTCGCTGTTAGGTTTCCCCATGGGGGCTCACCTTCCCTTCTCAGGTGGGTTTTCCTAGAGCCGCGCACGGGGGATCGGACCCCGGCGCGGTTCGCTTTTGCCCCTTGCCCCGAAAGCTAACCCTCGTAGGGTACGAACAGCGAGACCGCCTTCTCCTCGCCGTCGTCGCCGCACCGCAGGCTGGCGTACCACGTATCGCTGAGCACCTGCCCCGCCCACTTGCAGTGTTCCGGCCAGTCCCGAGCCGCGGTGGAGTCGGCTGGCTGCACGGGCACGTCGAACCCGACCACCAGCAGCTCGTGGCGGAGGTTCCATATGTAGGTGCCCTCGGCGTCCAGCCATGCGAGACACGAGTCGTCGTCCTCGGGCAGGAACCAGATGCCGCACTCATCGTCGTTGGGGCCTGTCTCGAAGAAGCGCACTACGGCAACCGCCGCGCCTCCGGTGTTGATGCCGCCCGTGCTTTTCTCGAACCAGACGTGGACCTTGATGGTGTCCGTGGCGGTGCTGGCGGCTTGGTGGGGCTGGGCCGAGTCGGTGTAGACCATTTCGCCAGCCCACGCAGACGGCGGGCTGGATGGCTCGGTGCTGTCGCACCCGGCCAGCGCGGCAACGGATAGGATGGCGAGTAGGGGTTTGGTGGGGGTCATGGGAGGAGGCTTCCTTCACGTGGTGGGGGGGTACCCCAGCAACCGGACGTGGTGCCGGGCCTTGGTCACCCCACCAGCGGAAAAGCCGTAAGGCCCCGCCTATTCGCCTGGACTCGCGGGAGCTACCCGCTTGCCAATTACAGCGGCTGTGGTATTCAGCGGGAAGCCCGACATGGGATTCCGCTGGTGAAAGTGACCGCCCCGACAGTAGGCAGCCCCCAGCCGAGCCGCAACCCCTCCTCCACGCCGACCGAATATCGCACGAAAAACGCTAGCACTCGTGGGGCTGGAGTGCCAGTCTGGTCGGGCAACCTTGCAGGCCGTGGAACCATTCCCATAGGATAGGGGTACACCATGGCCCCACCACCCTGGAACAGGAGACACCCCGCCCATGCGCCATCCGAGTACCAACCACCGCCGAAGGCTGCCCGCATGACGGGCGGGCCGCAGGGAGGTTCCCGTTGACCTACGATTCATTCCTCGTCTGCCTGAACAAAGGCGGAGACGAGGTGGTCCGAGCTGCTAAGGAGCTGTGGCCCGATAACGGCCACATCCACATCACGGGCGAGGCTATTTCAGGCCCTCTTCCCCAAGGCACGGCCCACGTCTTCGCCATCGCCGTCGAACGGGACAACGGACCGACCCTATCAACCGATATCTACGCGCAGCTCAAGGAACGGACTGGCGGAGACTTCACCTCCATTATCGTGCCCTTGGAGGGACAAATGCCAGTGTACGGCTGGAACAGTAGGGCGCTATGGGAGTGGCTGCGCAAGGTTACAGGATGAGCGACACCCCGATCCGCCACACGGGTGGCGCACATCCCCACGACCAATCTCCGCCACCACCCAACGGCCACCGCATGGAAATGGTTCAGCGGGTTACCCGGCTGGAGGAGTGGCGCGCGCGAGAAGAGCGGCGAAGAGACAAGGAGGAGAAGTCCGACTCCGAAGGAAAGCGGACCCTCATATCATGGCAGCAGGTTGTCGTCGCCGCGATACTCTTCGGTCTCGTGCGGTGGCTATCGGACCTTCTTCCCAACCTCGGCCAGACCCCCTAGCCCGCCACCGCCGACCGTCCCGTGGGGGCGATCAGGTCCTTGAACCGGAGCCGCTTCCCCTCCAGCCCTTTGGCGATGATCCGCATCTGGTCGATGGTGTCCAGCTCCCGGATGTTGTGCCGTCCCGCGAACTCGTTCACGTACCGCTGTAGGTGCTTGGGGCTGAGCCGGTGGAAGGTGCCCTTGTGTGCCCGCTTCAACATGCTCCAGAAGCTCTCCACGCCGTTGGTGTGGATCGCGGTTCCGTCGAGGTACCGGACGTACTCTCCGGCGCTGTGGGCGACGCTCTGGTGGTTCTTCCGACCCCGGTAGGCGCTGGACCCGTCGGTGTAGACATCGGCATCCGGACTGGTGTGTTCGTCCACGAAGCCCTGTAGCGTGGCGGCGTCCGTCCGGTCGATCACCCGCGCCACCACCTGCCCCGTGGCCCGGTCCTTGGCACCCACCACCACCGTCTTACCCGCCGCCGGACCCCGCTGTCCCTCGAACTCCTTCCGCTTGGCCTTGCTCATGTTCTTCCGCTTGCCGCCCACGTAGGTCTCGTCCACCTCGACCGTGCTGTCGAACGGGCCGGTCTCGGGGTTCTCCCACGTCTCCCGCAGCCGGTGCGCGAGGTGCCACGCAGACTTTTGGGTGATGCCCAGGTCCCGCCGCAGCTTCATGCTGGCCCGCCCCTTCAACTCCGTGCTCATCAGGTAGATGGCGATGGCCCAGATCCGTAGCCCCAGCTTGGTCCGCTCCATGGCCGTGCCCTTGGTCACGCTGAAGAACTTCCGGCAGTCCCGGCACCGATGGGTCTGGCTCGGATGCTTGGCGCCACACTGCACGTTCAGGCTGCCGCAGCCAACGCACGCAGGCTCGCCGCCCCACCGCACATCCTCGAACCACGCCCGCGCCGCTTCGTCGGTGGGGAACATGTCCATCACCTCAACTAGGCTGAGCCCCTTCCGGTAGTGCTTGCCGGGTCCTTTCGCCATCGTTACGCTCCGTAGCCACGGGTCACTATTTACGTACTAATAGTAACACCCTTGGTTACTTTGCGCAATAATTTCCAGTGCAATTGACATTCTGTTCAGGTCGGGCAAGTCACCGCACCAACTCCCACATCTGCACGTACTCCACCTCGAGTTCGTCCCGCCACAGGCCCAGAATGTAGTCCTCGCCGATCTCGAAGATCTCCAGCCCGTCCGGCGTCTCGACGAACCCCAGCACGCGTCCCTGCGCGTCGAAGACCGTCCACAGCGAACCCGGCCGCTCCTCGCCCGGAAGCTCGTATTCCTCGACCCAGAGGTGGTTGCGCCTGTCGACCATGACCGAAGTGAACGCCGGCATGTTCTCCGCGACCGGGACGGACTCGTACAGCTTGCGCTGCTCCGCCACAAGAACGTCCGGATACCCCGCAACCCGTTCCTCGATGTATCCCTGGACCTCCTCGGCGGTCGGTGGACGGGCCGCATGGTCGCGGCGCACGATCCGGGCCAGCGCCCCGTCCTCGGCGAACGCCCGGATCTCGTAGCGATCGCCGACGCTGTGAACGATGAGATCGCCCCACGGGACCTGGGCCACGGCCGGACCGAAGATCACCTCGTACGGCGTTATCATCCGACGGGATCCGCTGATGGACTCCACCCGGTGGTGTTCGGTCCCGGGGTGCTCCCCAAGTGAGCTCTGAAGCCCGCCCTCCGCGTCCCGGATCTCGACCCTCACCCGGTCGAAGATGCTCGGAATCTGCCCGGCCAGGATCGAGCCCGCGGCCGTCACCGCTGCCGGAAAGACGTAGAATCCCATCGGGTCTTCATCGTTTCTTTCCAGCTTGAAGCTGCGGCCGAAGTTCCCTTCGGAGTCGAAGACCAGGATGCTGCTGCCCGGCCCCGACCAGGCGATGATCGAGTCGCCCGGCCAGGTGTCGACATGGTCGAGGCCGCTGAACTCTCCCGGCCCTTCACCCCGTCCTCCCCAGCTCTCCAGCCAGTTCCCGGACGCGTCGAAGACCCTCAGTTCGTCGTCACCGCCGTTCGCGATCACGATCCGCCCGTCGGAGAGCTTCGTGGCATCCCGGACCCGGTGAAGCATGTCGTGGTCCTCGCCCTCACGCACCCCGATCGTGACCGCCGGCATCGTTCCGATCTGCCACACCCGCGACCCTTCGGTCGGCTTGGCATTCTCGCTGATCCGGATGCCCGCGCTGTCGCGGGTCAGGGTGAAGAGGTCGGCCCCACCGTGCTGATCCGGCTGGCACCCCGTCATTACGAGAAACGTCGGAACAGCGAATAACAGCGTCCTCATTGGTCCTCCAGCATTCCGTCCGGGTGGTCTGTTGCGGTTAACCTCTAGGATGGAGGACGCTCACATTCCAGTTGCACGGTTTGTCGCTGCTTGCCGGGCCGGGCGACTTCCGCCTCGCTCCTACCTTTCCGCCGTCAGCGCTCCAGTGCCCACAACTGCACGTACTCCACGTACATCTCGTCCCACGAACGACCCAGGATGTAGTCCTCGCCGATCTCGAAGATCTCCAGTCTGTCCGGGGTCTCGACGAACCCGAGCACCCGTCCCCCGGGGTCGAATACGGTCCATAGTGAGCCCGGCCGAGCCTGGCCCGGAAGCTCGAACTCCTCGACCCAGAGGTGGTTCAGCCTGTCGACGATGACCGATGAGAAGGCCGTGATGCGCTCCGCGACCGGGACGGACTGGAGCATCTGGCGCACCTCCGCCTGATGCTCCTCGATCTGGGCTGGTGTCAGATCCACGGGATGCCAGGAGGCTCGTTCCTCGATATAGGCGTCGACCTCCGCCTGGGTTGGTGGACGCGCCACATGGTCGCGGCGCACGATCCGGGCCAGGGACCCGTCCTGGGCGAACGCTCTGATCTCGTAGCGATTGTTGAGGTTGTGAACGATCAGGTCACCCCATGGCACCTGGACCGCCAGCGCGCTGTAGATGGGGTCGGCCCGATATCCGTCCGGGGTGATGTGGCGCTCGTCACCGGGATGCTCGCCGAGCGAACTGCGCAGCCTGCCCTCCGCGTCCCGGATCTCGACCACCACCGGGTCGAGGACGTGCGGGTGGTGTCCGGCCAGGATCGTGCCGCCCGGGATCACCGCCATCGCACGCACAGATGCAATCGGATGCTCGACGGTTGGTTCCAGGGTGAACGCGCGGCCGAGATTGCCCTCGGAGTCGAAGACCAGAACGCCGTTGCGGGGCCCGTACCACGCGATGATCGAGTCGCCGGGCCAGGGTTCGACAAGCTCCAGGTACTGGAATTCTCCCGGCCCCTCGCCGGCGCCGCCCCAGGTCGCCACATGGGCCAGCCGCCATGAAGAGGATTTCACGTTTCAGCTGAAACGTCCCTACATCCGTTTACCACTCGAACACCGCCTCCCCCCGCCCCCCCTGCAGCACCAGCACATCCGGGTCGATCACCACGCGCTCGGGCTCGAACCCCGCCCTTATCACGAAC
>VXOC01000323.1 GCA_009840215.1 Gemmatimonadota bacterium
CCCCGCGCGCCGCCCCCCTGCCCCCCCCGCCCGGGGCCGGGGCGGGGCCGGCGGGGATGTCCCCGAAGTGGTGGCGGATGCGGTCGAGGGCGTGAGCCGGATCGCAGTCCCCGCAGACCGAGAGGACCGCGTTGTTGGGGAGGTAGTAGGTGGCGAAGAAGTCGTGGATGTCTTCCAGCGTGGCCGCGGCGATGTCCTCCATGGAGCCGATGACCGTGTGGTGGTAGGGGTGGTCCCCGGGGAAGAGAAGGGCCTGGACGCGCTCGTCCCAGTCCCCATAGGGCTGGTTGTCGTAGCGCTGGCGACGCTCGTTCATGACCACCTGCCGCTGGTTCTCGAGCTTCTCGGCGGTCATCGCCGGGAGCATCCATCCCATGCGATCGGACTCGAGCCAGAGGGCGAGGTCGAGGTGATGCGACGGCACCGTCGCGAAGTAGTTGGTGCGGTCGAACCAGGTCGTCGCATTCGCCGATCCTCCGACCCGTTCGATGTGGTGAAAGTGTCCGTTCGTCGGCACGTGGGCCGAGCCCTGGAACATCATGTGCTCGAAGATGTGTGCGAATCCCGTCCGGCCCTCCGGCTCGTTCCGGGACCCCACCCCGTACCACAGGTTGACGCCCACCACCGGAGTCGTGCGGTCCGGTGCGAGAACCACCCTGAGGCCGTTGTCGAGCACGTGTTGTTGGATCTCGAGCATTTCCCCCTGACCCCCTGCGGCACCATCTTTCGAGCGTTGAACAGTCTCGCCAACGGCGGACCGGCACAAGGCGCGGACGCGCGGTTCGGTCCCCCGCTGCAGTACCAGACTACAACCGCGGCAGGCGCCCGCAACGCCAACAGGAGCAACCCCGTGGGATTCACTCCCTTCCAGATGGAACGCTGGCAGTCCACCTATGAGCACCGCGTCCGGTTCAACCTCTCCGAGAGCGGTGTCCACCCCCTCACCGTGGGCGAGCTCCTCGCGCTCGCCGACGGCGGCTTCGACCTGTCGTCGGTGCACCTCGGCTACAGCCAGTCCAACGGCACCGACGAGTTGCGCGCGCTGATCGCGTCGCAGTACCCGGGCACCACGGACAGCTCCGTGGTCGTCACCGTCGGGGGCGCCGAGGCGAACTTCGTGGCCTTCTGGGAGCTGGCGGACAGTCGCAGACCGGTCGCGGTCATGCTCCCCAACTACATGCAGGTGCCGGGCCTGGTGAAGAACTTCGACGGCGGCTTCATCCCCTTCCACCTGCGCGAGGAGACGGAGTGGCGTCCGGATCTGGACGAGCTCGCGTCGGCGCTGGCGAAGGGGGCGAACTTCATCCTCATCACCAACCCGAACAACCCCACGGGCGTGGCCCTGACCCCGGCCGAGATGGACGAAATCGTGTCGCTCGCGGACCGGCACGGGGCGTGGATTCTGGCCGACGAGGTGTACCGCGGGGCCGAGGTCGGCGCCGAACCCGTCCCGAGCTTCCGGGGGCGGTACGACAAGGTCCTCGTGACCAATACGCTGTCGAAGGCGTACGGTCTTCCCGGGTTGAGGCTGGGTTGGGTGGTGGGGCCGGACGAGGTGGTGGCGCGGCTCTGGGCCCGCACCGACTACACGACCATCGCGCCGCCTTCGGTCTCCGACGCGCTCGCCACCGTCGCGCTGTCACCGACCGTGCAGCCACGCGTGCTGGCGCGCACTCGGGGGATCATCCGGCGAAACCTGGCGATCACGCTGGAGTGGATCGAGTCGCACGGCGGCCTGTTCAGCTGCACCCCGCCCGACGCCGGCGCCATCTGCATGGTGAGGTATCACACCCCGGACCCATCGCTCGAGCTGGCCGAGCGGCTCCGCGTCGAGCACAGTCTGCTGGTGGTGCCGGGCGCGCACTTCGGCGTGGAGGGAACCATGCGGATCGGCTTCGGTCCCCCCGAGGAGGAGCTGGTGAGCGGGCTGGAGCGGCTGGCCTCGGTCTTCGCGACGGCGGGTGTGGTGTAAAGTACAGTTTCCAAAATGGAAATCGCCGTTGACATTTAGAACCACCGCACTCAATCCACCAGCGCCACCTCTTCGACGCAATCCGGATCCTCGTAGCCCGCGCGGTTGACAGCCCGCGCGACCGGATGGAGCTGCAGCTCCGGTGGATCGGCGCCCGCCACGATCGCGTGCAGCGATTCCACGACGGTCCCCCGCGCCAGCCAGTCCGTCCAGCACCGCTCGGGGAGAATGACCGGGACCCGGTCGTGCAGCCAGCGAATGGGCTCCGGAGCCTCGCGGGTCAGGATCGAGAAGGTCGCGAGACGGTCGGCGTCGCGACCCCCCCACAGCGCCCAGATCCCCACCATGGCGAAGAGTGCCGAGCCGGGACGATGGATCCAGTACGGCTGCTTGCCCGTCGCCCGAGCCTCCCATTCGTAGAAGCCGTCGGCCGGGACCAGGCAGCGCCGGGCGACGAACGACTCACGGAACGCGCTCCGCGTCGCCACCGTCTCCGACCGCGCGTTGATCATCCGCGCGCCGACGCCGGGACTGTCGGCCCAGTGCGGAACGAGTCCCCACCGCATCGGCCCGGCACGCCGTCCCCCGGGGGCCGCGATCACGACCGGCACTTCGTCGGTGGGCGCGATGTTGTAGCGCGGCCGGAACCCCTCGAGCGCGGGTGAGACCTCGGCCGCGAAGGTCGCGGCGACGCAGCCCAGCTCGGCCGTCAGAGTGAAGCGGCCACACACGGTTCGTCACCCGTCCCCCGCGAAGTCACGCCACACGCGTGCGGGAACTTCCCCCACCACCGCTATCGGGACGCAGCCGCGCCCGCCAGGTCTCCCTCGCCCCGCACTGCCGATCGCGCGGACACCAGGTCCCTTACCACGAAGAACCCGTCTTCCCCCAGCTCCTGGTAGAGCGGCATGAGGATCCTCCCGCTCTTCGGGGCCATCACTTCGCCCGCGCGGTCGTCGCCGATGACATCGCCGGCACGCACCGGCTGGAAGTTCCGGAAGCCGGGACGGGTGACGTAGGCATCCTGCTCGGTGACCGGGTGCCTGTACCGCATATCCAGAATCCGCGGCAGATGACAGTACGCCTCCTCCAGCTTCCGGTACCCGCTGCGGGCCTCGGGCGCGTCCCGGTCCGCCAGCAGGCCGGCCGCCCGAATCGCCAGCCACACGGCGCTCGCGGCCCTCACCCGTGACTCCGCCTCTTCGTGCTGACCGCATTCGAAGACCGCGGACGTGTACCCGAGGCCGTCGAGGTAGTCGGTCAGCGTCCCCTCGAGGTGCTGGTTGAGACCCAGAACCAGAGGGGCGGGGATCGACATGGCGAAGCGCCTGTGACGCGGGCCGTCGGCCGATGTGGTGAATGCGCCACCTCCGCCCGAAGTCGTGTGGAGGTCGAGGAACCAGACCCGGCCCCTCCGCCGTGATGTCACCTCATCGAGCACGCCCAGCAGCCGAACGAGTTCGCGGTCCTCCGGCGGGGCCGGGCTGCCGTTGGCCGGCCGCACCCGGTCGCGCGCTTTGGCAATCCGCGAGTCCGTCCAGGCGCGGTTCAGGTCGTAGGACATGAATCGTCGCCCGGCGGCCAGTGCCTGGAGGTTGCCCGCCACCGCCACAAAGTCACCCCTGACCAGGTGGCGCCGTTCGTCGACCAGATCGACGAGTTCCTCCAACGCCCCCACCCCGGCGGGTTCGTTTCCGTGGAGTCCGCCCACGCACAGAAGCAGCGGACCCTCCGTGTCTCCCTTCACCCAGCCGATCAGTCCGTCCCGGCGCTCCCGGGCTGCAACCCTCCTGGAACTGTTCATGCCCCTCCCGTCAACAGGTTTCTATTCTCCGTCCAGGGCGTCCTCGAGAAGGTGGTACGCCATCGGCATGAAGTCCACCTCGCTCACGATCCCCACGAGTTGCCCGTTCTTCACTACGGGCAGCGCGGACACCCGCTGGCCACGCATCATGCTGATCGCCTCGAGCGTGGGGGTTTCCGGCGCCACCGTGACCGGGTTCCGCTCCATTACCTCGCTCACGGGCATGTTCTCGACCTCCGTTCGGGTCCGGCCCTCGGCCATCAGCTGGAGAATCGAACGGTAGGAGACGATCCCCACCAGCCTGTGCTCGTTGTCCTCGATGAGCACGTGGCGGATCTGCCGAACATGCATGAGATAGGCCACCATCTCCACCAGCTCTTCCTGGTTCACCGTGGTCAGCGAGGTGGTCATGTACTGCTCCACGCGGAGATAGTTGTACTTCCACCCGCCGGCCTCGTGAAGTTCGGCGGGCTCCCAACGGGCAACAGGGATCCCCGCCTTCTGCTGGCGGACGGTGGCAGCGGTCAGCGCGGCCAGCTGCTCACCCCGGGTACCGGCCCGCTTGAGGTTGCGCAGCGAGCGGAGCGCCCACGCGGAACCGGTGACGTCGGCCTTTACGCGCTCCTCGAAGGCACCCAGATACCGGTCCACCTCGCTCCTGAAGACGGGGTAGTCGCCCAGCCCCTCTTCGGCCAGCGGCAGCAGGGTGTCCAGGAGCAGCCGGTCGGCGGGACGCGTGGTTCCGTCCAGCCAGGTCATGCCGGCGCGCAGTCCCAGGCGTGAAGCGGCCAGGAAGTTGGCCTTTGCGTCATCGAACTCCAGGCGTTCGGTCAGGTCCGGGATACTCCTGGCGACCCCCAGCACCGCGCCAATCCAGAACACGGCGTTGGCCATCTCGTCCAGCGTCGAGGGGCCCGCGGGGAGGACCCGGCACTCGATGCGCAGATGCGGCTTGCCATTCGAGATGCCGTAGCAGGGACGGTTCCACCGGTACACCGTGCCGTTGAAGAGCTGGAGCGCCTTCAGCTTCGGCACCCCGCCCGCATCGAGAACCTCGATCGGATCCTCGTCGATCTCCGTGGCCAGCAACACCTGGAAGGTAGCGATATCCTCGTGGAACAGCTCGGTGACGCATCTCTTCAGCCAACTGCCCCCGAACCGCACCCGCGGGCTCATCTCGCGCATGTGCAGGTCGGCGCCGCGCGTATCGAGCGACTGCTGGAAGAGCGCGATGCGGGTCTCGGCCCAGAGCCGCCGGCCGAAGAGGAGCGGCGAGTTCACCGAGGCCGCGAGGATCGGTCCGGTCACCGCCTGGGCCACGTTGTAGAAGTGGGCGAATTCGTCGGCCGAGACCTGCAGGTGCACCTGCGCGCTCGTGTTGCACGCCTCGAGCATGACCGAGTCGTGCTCGATCATGAGCTCGTCGGTGCCCTGGATGCGGAGGCGGAAGGCGCCCGGCCCGGCCGCGTTCATGGCCTCGTTGAGGGCGTAGTAGCGGGCGCGCGGCGTGATGTTGTCGAGCGAGAGGTCCGACTTGGAGAGCGTGGGGAGGATACCGGTCAGGACGACCTCGGAGTTGTGGCGGTGGGCCGCTTCACGCACGCGGCCGATGTAGCCGTCGAGCTCGGAATGCATGTCGGAGAAGCAGGATCCCTCCAGGAGCCGCGGTGACAGGTTGGCCTCGAGGTTGAAGCGCGCCAGCTCGGTCGTGAACGGTTCGTCGTTGAGATCCTCGAGGACTTCGACGGCAACCGGTGCGGGCCGCCACGCCTCGTCGACGAGGAACAGCTCCTGCTCGGCGCCGAAACGGCGCACGCCGGTCTCGATCAGGTCCTCGGCAAGCAACCGTTCCATGGCCTTGAGGTCCCTCAGAAGCGCGCGAGTAAATTCTCGGATCGCTTCCGGCGACCGCTTTGGGGCAACATCAACGCCCATATGTTCCTCCGGGGCTCCGTTCGGCACACATGTCGTGCCTGGTCAAGGTAAGGATCTTATCGCGCGGCGTTCGGTAGTGAAACCCCGCCGGGTGTCCGGGAGAGGCGAGGCGACGGGGTGGCAGGCGCGATGGACCGCCAGGTTGTGCCGTCCGCCCTAGCGAAAGGTCGCAATCTCTTCGAGTGGCTTCTTCGAAATGGCGGGGACTTTGGCATCCTCTGCGGGGTAGCCGGTGACCAGTAGCAGGAAGGGTCGCTCGTTGGACGGCCGGCCGAGGATCTCGTTCAGGAAGTTCATCGGCGACGGAGTGTGGGTCAGCGTCGCCAGGCCGGCGTTGTGAAGGCTGGTGATGAGGATACCGGTGGCGATGCCGACGCTCTCCTGCACGTAGTAGTTCTTCAGCTTTCCGCCGTCCTCACGCAGCATGTAGCGCTCGGCAAAGATCGCGATCAGGTAGGGAGCGGTCTCCAGGAACGGCTTGTTCTCGTCGGTTCCCAGGGCGGCCAGCGCGTCCAGCCACTCCTGCGGGGCGCCGCCGCGGTAGAAGGCCCGTTCCTCCTGCTCCGCCGCGACCCGGATGCGGGCCTTCACCCCGGGGTCGGAGACGGCGACGAAGTGCCAGGGCTGGTGGTTCGCGCCGCTGGGAGCTGTTCCCGCAGCGCGGATGCACTCTTCGATGACGGCTCGCGGCACGGGTCGGTCACTGTACTCCCGCACCGTGCGGCGGCGGGCGGCAAGTTTCCGGAAGGCCTCGGCGCGCCGAACCATGTCACCCGGCATATACTCGACGTGGGTGTCCAGCGGCACAAACCGGGGCTCGTTCAACGGATCGCTGCTCCCGGCGTGGCGGTCAACCACCACGCCGCAGGCGGATGAATGCGCCCACGATGTTGCTGCCGTCACCCATGGCCTCGACCACCTGCTCCGGACGCACGTCCAGCTTCCGGGAGAGAAACCGTATGTTCACGAGCCCGACGACTTCGACATCGGAGAGCGAGATTTCGCGCCATTGCGAGGCCGGGCGGGCGCTGAAGCGCTCGTAGACCTCGGTGAGGAAACCACGCGAGCCGTCGATCGGTACGTGGAAGTCGCCGGCGTGCACGGAGTACCCGTGCGCGATCTCCATCCAGCTGGCCCCGTGACGGCGCCGCGAAACAACCACGTCGGGAGACACCCCGGCTCGCTTCGCCAGCCTCAGAACCACGGGTATCTCCGTGGCCGAAAGACCCCACCGCGTCAACACCAGCACTTCGCTCCTGGGCGTGTCGAAGTGCTCACCGGCGGCTCGCAGAAACGCCGCCTCGTCCGAATCGCCGCCCCCTCCCCGCTGCGCCTCCAGGGGAGCGGGGGCCGCGAGGCAGAGCAGGAGGACGGCGAAAGCGCGCGTCCCGGTGGACCGCGTGAGCATTGTTGCAAACCGCACGATGGCGCCTCCATTCACTGGCAAACCGTGGACAAATCTCACCGCATCGGGATTCATCCGCCAGTCGGGGGCGCTATCCTCCTGCTCGCCGCAGCACCCTGTGCGCCCTCTTCCGGGCCGCTACGACGGGAGATTCACCCCCCGCATCGGCTTCGCGAAAGATCGCCGCCAGCGACCCTCCGATCGAGCGGACCCGTGCGTTCAGCCGGTCGGTGTCGAGAATGCCCTTCGCCATCAGCCCGAAGGCCATCGCGCCACCGCCGTTGATGACGTAGTCGGGCGCGTACAGTATGCCGCGCTCCAGCAGCCGGTCCGCGTCTTCGGCGACCTCGAGCTGGTTGTTGGCCGACCCGGCCACGATGCGGCAGCGGAGAAGGGGCACGGTACGCGCGCTGACCGTCGCGCCCACCGCACACGGAGCGTACACGTCACACTCGGTGTCCTGGACGTCCCGGCAATCGATCACGGTCCCACCGCATTCCCCGGCCACCCGCCGGGCCCGATCTTCGTCAAGGTCCGCGGCGATCACCTTCGCTCCCGCCTCGCCGAGCAGCCGCGCCAGTGGTTCGCCCACGTCCCCCACGCCCTCGATCAGCACCGACTTGCCGGCGAGCGACGCGCCTCCGTCGAGGTGCGCGACCGCCGCTTCGATCCCCGCGAACACGCCCACCGCGGTGAAGGGACCGGGATCGGGAGCCGAGCCGTCCTCGCGAATGCCCGCCACGTATGGGGTGACGGTGGCGAGAAACGCCATGTCCCCCGGGGTGGTGCCCAGGTCCTCGCCCACGCCATAGCCCCCGTTCAGTGCATTCATGAGGTGGCCGAGACGAGTGAAGAGACTGCGCCGGGCCTCCCCCGCCACGGGTCCCGGCACGGCCAGCACCGACTTGCCGCCCCCGTAGCGAAAATCCATGGCGGCCCACTTCCAGGTCATTCCCTCGGCCAGACGCATGGCATCGCGGAGCCCATCGGCCGGAGAGCGATACGTCCTGAGGCGGCAGCCGCCCGTCGGACGTCCCAGCGTAGCGTCGTGGAGCGCGATGAAGATCCAGCTGCCGGTCTCCCGGTGGTGCGAAACCACGACACCCAACCCGTCCCACTCCTCGATCAGCGATTCCAGGCCATGGCCCATGAAGTCATTCTCCTGTGCAGTATTGAGCGTTCCCTTCCCGACCCTTCGAGTGCCGCCGGGCGATACCCCCGGAGTCATCGGGGGCGGTCCGCCTTGCGGTATACGAAGCGCAGCCCGGACCAGTTTGCGTCGATGGCGCAGATCTTGTTGTCGACCAGACCGCCATTCAGCCCTGCGCTCCGGACATCCCCCTCGCGAATGTCGCTCGTCAGCGCGCCGCTCAACTTGGGCCACGCCAGCCACAGCCCGCCACTCCACTTCAGCAGCGGGGCGAGGCGGGGGACCGCACCCGGCAGCGCGGCCAGATCCGGAAAGAACGCGACGATGACATCGTAGCTGCGCCCCTCGGAAAACCCGAGGTCGACGACTACGGACGGGCCGAGGTCCAACAATCCGGCGAATCCCCGTGGCGCCCCTTCCCACCCCACGCGGTGTCCCTCCCTGATGCCGAGTTTCCCTGCGAGCGGCGTCCCCGAGTATCCCGCCATCGCCTTTCCTTTCGTATCGTGGGTGAACACCATGGGGCGCCGGCCCGTAGCCCGGGCCAATCCCCGGGAGCACTGAATCTGTCCCTCAACCATACCGGAAGGGCACCGCAATGGAATGGATCTCAAGCCCGGAAGCCTGGATCGCGCTGGCCACCCTGGCCGTACTGGAGATCGTGCTGGGAATCGACAACATCATCTTCATCTCGATCCTGGCGGACAAGTTGCCCGTCGAGCAACAGGCGAGCGCCCGGCGGCTGGGTCTCCTGCTGGCCATGGCGACCCGGCTGGCCCTGCTCGGCACCATCAACATGATCATGAGGCTGACCGAGCCTCTCTTCAGCCTGGTCGGACACGCCTTCTCGGGACGCGATCTCATCCTCATTGTCGGAGGGCTGTTTCTGCTCACCAAGTCCACCCGCGAAATCCATCATCGACTGGAAGGGGACGACGAGCACGCGGGCAAGGCACGCACAGCGAGCTACGGGGCCATCCTCATCCAGATCGCGGTCATGGACATGGTCTTTTCGCTGGACTCGGTGATCACCGCGGTGGGGTTGGCGGAGGACTTCGCGGTCATGGCGATCGCAATCGTGGTGGCCGTGGCCGTGATGATGCTGTCCGCAAACGCCGTGTCGCGCTTCGTCAACGACCACCCCACCGTGAAGATGCTGGCCCTGAGCTTCCTGCTGCTCATCGGGATGACGCTGGTGGCGGAGGGGTTCGGGCAGCACATCGCCAAGGGTTACATCTACTTCGCGATGGGCTTCTCGATCTTCGTCGAGGCGCTCAACCTGCGGGCCCGCGCAACCAAGCCCGTACGGCTGCGGAGGCCACCGCGGAAACCGGCGGCAGCGGAGCCACCCGCGGAATCCTAACTTGCGGAGAGAACCCCGCCCGTCATTCGAACGATGGGAGTACGCCCGAGAGGATTCGAACCTCTGGCCTCTGCCTCCGGAGGGCAGCGCTCTATCCAGCTGAGCTACGGGCGCATGGAGCAGTAATGATCCACGAGCGTTCATGGCCGGTCAAGACCTGGCCGGAAGTGACCCGGCGGCCCGGCGCGGCATCCCGCATCTCCGCGAGGCCGGTGGTCGGAGCGCGCGACGAGGTGCCAGGAGGACGGGCGTCGTAAGCCGAGTTCTGTTGTCGCGCCCCCGGGGCGGACCGGGATCATTTATCTGGGGTCCGGATCGCTCCGAACCTCGAGCGGCCTACCCGGGACTCGGGTGGGACAGGCGGCCCCTCGTCCCCTATTTGGCCTTGCTCCGGGTGGGGTTTGCCGTGCGACCCCTGTTGCCAGCGGCCCGGTGCGCTCTTACCGCACCCTTTCACCCTTGCCTGTGCCC
>VXOC01000332.1 GCA_009840215.1 Gemmatimonadota bacterium
TCTTATAACCCCCCCCCCCCCCCCCACGTCCCCTCTCGAGGCAGGGCGTGCCTCTCCGTCTGTTTCTTCCCGCCGGGGGGGGGGGCGCGCGCCGGGTCGAAGAGGTCGAGAGGGGTGAGGTGTTCCAGGACTTGCGGGACTCCGGGACCGGCGAAGGCCAGCATGCAGTGTCCATCGGTGGTTTCGGTGAAGCTGGTGGCCTGAGGCGTCGGGGGTGACGGACCCCTGCCCAGGTGCCAGATCGCGACCTGGGTTCGGTTCATGCGGTTGATGACGAGAGGGCCGTGGATGCCGACCTGGCCGTACTCGCTGGGGACGGGCAAGTCCATGGGCGTTTGGGCCGCGAGATGACGGTTCTGGAAGTCCCAGCGCCGCCGGTGGCTCAGATCGACGAGCCACGGACCCGGGTGGTCATCCTCGTCCCGGTAGCGCAGGACCACGGTCCAGCCGTCGCGAAGTTCGGTCTCGGCGGGTGTGCCGCCGAAGTTCACGGGGGAACGGCGGAAGGGTAGTCTCACGAGCGCAGCCTCCTTCCCTCGGGGTCGTAGAAGGGCGGCGGGACGACCGTGGCAGTGCAGGGCTCCTGCCGGCCCGGTGTCTCCTCCTGGCGGATGTGGATCCTGCCCCCCCTCCCCGCCACCCCCTCACGCACCAGCGCCATCCCGTACTGCCACCCCAGCGCCTCGCTGCGGCGCGTCGTGCACACGTACCCCACGATCTCGTCGCCATCGATCACCACCGCCCCGTCGCGGGGCGATCCCAACCCATCATCCACCCGGAACCCCACCAGCTTCATGCGGCCCGACTGCTTCTCACAGGCCCGCAGCGCCGGCGCCCCGACCTTCTTCGACACCGTGTCCTCGCGGTCCCACAGCCACCCCATCCCGATGTCCGTCAGCGTCACCCGCGCTTCCGACTCGGCCCCGATGATGACGTGCCCTTTCTCGGCCCGAAGACAGTACTGCGCCTCCAGCCCGAAGGGTTGAATCCCGAAGTCGGCACCCGCCTCGATCAGCAGATCCCACACGTACCGGCAATAGCTGGACGGGACATGCAACTCGAAGGACAGCTCGCCGACGAACCCCAACCGCAGGCAGCGCGCCTCGACCCCGTCGCCGACGGTGATACGCCGGCATCCCAGGTACGGGAACCCCCCGTTCGAGACGTCGGAGCCGGTCACCCGCTCCAGCACCTTGCGCGCGTTCGGCCCCGCGATGTTCAGCGAGCCCAGCACGTCGGTGAGGTTCACCAGGTTGTAGTCCCAGCCGTCGTAGCGTGTGTGATAGCGGAACCACTCCACAGTGGTGCCCGCGCGGCCGGAGCTGGTGGTGAGGTAGTAGTCGTTCTCACCTTCCCGGACGACCACGCCGTCATCCACGAGCTGCCCCATGTCGTTGCACATCGCCGAGTACTTGCAGCGACCGTGGCGCACCCCGCGCATGTCCGAGATGTAGATGCGCTGCAGCGCCTTGAGCGCGTCCGGACCGAAGATGCGGAACTTGCCGAGCGGCGAGCTGTCCAGGATCCCGACATTGCGGCGCACGTTGCGGATCTCGTCGCGGCACGCCCGGTCCTCGCTGAAGTAGCGTGCACGCTCCCACGCTCCGGCGCGGCGGAAGATGGCGCCCCGCGCAGCCAACTCCCCATGCAGCGGCGTCCGCTTGTGCACGTCGTGGTTCGGCCCCGCCAGCGTGGCCAGGCTGGGCGGGACCAGCGGGGGCCGCACCGTGGTCGGCATCGCGGCCTCGACCGGATCGCCCCTCATCTCGGCCATGATCATGGCCAGGTTCTGCCCCGCGACCCGGTACTGGCCCGGCCCGAGCCCGAACCCCCCGAAGCGCTTGGCGAGTTCCGGCACGTCGAAACCCTGGCGGGCGGATTCGACGACGTTCTTGTAGGTGCCGTCCTCGTCGAGGTCGACGAACGCCTTCGCGCCGCGACCGATTGCGGGGCCCTGGCGGATGTCGCATCCGGCGACCGGGCCGGGGTGGGCGTGGGCGTCGTGCCGAGGGCTGGCGGCTGCGGCTGCGGCGCGCCGAGCGGTGGCGACCGAAGCGGCGGCGTGCCGATCGGTTGCCTTTGCCTCGCGCCCGCCGGTCGCTGCTCCTTTGCCGGCCGGTTTCTGCGCGCCGCCGAGGCAACAAGTGACGGCATGAAGCCCCGCCAGCCTCCCCGACGCCTCGATCGATCGCGGGTCGCGGAGCCCCGTCATGCTCCCGGCCACGAACACGCCTGGCGGCAGCTCGATGGGCTGGTAGCTGTGGGTGTGGGAGCAGTAGGCCAGCCGCGCTCCGACGCTCGCCAGCACTCCGATGCGAGGCTGCATCCCCGCGTTGGCGACGAGCAGGTCACACTGGAAGCGACGCGATCCGGCTCCGTTCACCGGACGCAGCTCGCACGCACTGACCCGCCTGCGGCCGATCGCGCGGGATGCGGCCCATCCGGAAAGTACGGGGATGCTCCGCTCCTCGAGCGCCGCAACCAGCTCGGGGTCCTGCCTCCCCGCCTCCCGCGCATCGGCCACGGCGCGGATCTCCACGCCCAGCTCCGCCAGGTCGATCGCGGCCTCCAGTCCCAGGTCATCCCCCACACTGAAGACGGCCACCCTGGCCGGCCTCACCGCATACGTGCGCGCCAACCGCCACGCCGCCCCCACCTGCATCACGCCGGGACGGTCGTTGTGGTTGAAGACCAGCGGCCGGTCCATGCACCCCGCGGCAACCACGACCGTCTCGGCACGGCACTCCCAATGGCACTCCCGGAACGGGTCGTCCCCGGTACCCACCGTAAACCCCGTCACCAGGTTCTCGCCCCACACACCGGTGACCGGAGAGCTTGTGAAAACCTTCACAATCTCCGGCGACCGCGATTGCACCTCGAGCAAGCGCGCCGCCAGCGCTTCTCCCCGCCGGTGGAGTGCCACCCCGTCAAAATCCCGCGTCCTCCAGTCCAGGTGACCACCCAGCCATCCCCTCCGCTCGAACAGACAGACCCTGAGCCCGTTCTCGGCCGCCGCAAGCGCCGCCGACACGCCCGCCGCCCCACCACCAACCACCGCCACATCCGCGTTCAGATAGCGCTCCGCACGCACGCCGCTCCCCATTCGACCGCGGCTTCCCCCCCCAGCGCCGCCCTCCGCTCGGAAGCCGCCCTCCGCCTCAACGCCGTCCCCACGCGGGCCATCCTTTCCCAATCCCCGCCGAGGATCCAGCACCCCGGTCCCCGCCATGCGCCTCAGCCCGTTCTGAAAGAGCGGCCAGAGCCGGTAGGGACGGTGAAAGAGCCGGTAGTAGAACCCCGCCGGCATCATCCGATCGAAGCGGTCGATGAAGGCGAAGCGATCGGTTCGCGGGTCTCCGCGCACGTTCTGGGCACGCACCGACATCCCGGCTCGCAGCGCGGTCATCTCGGCGCACTCGTTTGGCACCCCGTCGATCGCCATGAAGGTGTTCGACGACTCGCCCTCCATGCTGTAGAGGCCCCGGGGGCGATGGTATTTCAGGCTGCGGCTGAAAATCCGGATGCCGGACGCGTAGAGCGCCGAAGCCACCCTGTCGCCGGCGAATCCGGTCACGGGCCTGCCGAGATAGGTGAAGGGCAGCGGCCGCAAGAAGTCGACCCGGCAAGTGGGTCCCGGTGGCAGGCGACCTGCGTCAGCCACCCCCGCCCCCCTCCACCTCCCGGTTCGTCGCCGGGTCCCTCGTCACCCTGAACCAGACCCCACACCCCTGCCCGTGATACCACCACTCCCGCTGCGGCCCCCCCGGAATCAGTCTGAACTGCACCCACCGAAAGTGCTCCCCCGCACTCAGCCCCTCCTGCGCCGGCCGCGGCCCGCGCTCCTGCCCTCCGAAGGTGAACTCGTACACGTCGCGCTTCCCGCACACCGGGCATGTCAGCCGGAAAGTCATCGTCGCCCTTCCATCAGTCCCAATGCCCGTATTTCATCACCGCCGCCGTCTCCCCCGAGTAGCGATTCTCCAGAAAACGTTTCAGCTGAAACGCCTTCAGCACCTCCGGCCGCTCACCGCTCGCCATGTACTCCGCCATGTACTTCCCCGCCACCGGCCCCGACTTGAAGCCGAAATACCCCCAGCCGGCATCGAGGTACAGCCCGCCCCAACCCAGGTCCCCCTCCATGATCGGCGCCATGTCCGGCGTCATGTCGGCGAGGCCCGCCCAGATGCGCATGAACCGCACTCCGCGCAGCGCGGGCATCAGCTCGACGAGCGCCTCGGCCTGGTGCTTCAGGTAGTAGGCGGTCGCATCGGTCGTGTAGTTGACCTGCGGGTCCATGTGCGCGCCCGTCGCGATCTCGCCCTTGAGCGTCTGGTTGGCGTAGACGTGGTACGCGGTCGAACTGAAGACGTGGTGCAGGAAGGGCTTGAGGGGATGGGTGACCATCGCCTGGATCGTGAGGGGGTGGATGGGGAGCTCGATCCCCAGCATGGCCGCGATCGCGGTGCTGTACCCCCCGGCCATGATCCCGAGGCGGTTGCAGGCGATGTCGCCGAGGCTCGTGCGGACGCCGACTACGCGTCCATCGCGCGCATCGATTCCCCGCACCTCGCACCCCTGGTGGATGTGCACCCCGCGCTCCGCCGCCCCCTTCGCCAGTCCCCACACCACCGCGTCGTGCCTCACGATCCCGCCGGGTGGATGGTACAGCCCGGCTTGAATCGGAAACCGCGGACGGTCGGAGATGTCGAGCCCGGGAATCACCTCGGCGCACTGCCGCGGGTCGAGCAGCTCGGAATGCACCCCCATGAGGTTGTGCGTGCTGGCCGCCATCCTGAACGCGCCCACCGAGGCCTCGCTGTGCCCCAGCAAGAGACTCCCGCAATTGAAGAACATGAGGTTGAAGTCGAGCTCGTCGGCGAGTACGCGCCACAGCTTCAGCCCCTCGTCGTAAAGCCGCACGTTCTCGGCGGTGCGCTGGTTCGCTCGCACAATCGCCGTGTTGCGCCCGGATCCCCCGAAGCCAAGGTATTGGGATTCGAGCACCGCCACATCGCGGATGCCGTGGTTGCGCGCCAGGTAGTACGCGGTCGCGAGCCCGTGGACCCCTCCGCCGATGATGACGGTGTCGTAGTGCCGCTTGAGGGGCGCGGGACGCCAGAGGCGGCGGAGTTTGAGCCAGTTCATCGGCGCTGACGCACAATCTGACCGGTCACCATGGCTGGTCAGATCGATGAAGCCAGCGCCCCCCCGTCACCCGATCACCGAATACGACGAATCCGGATTCAGCGACCTCCGCCGGCTGAAGAAGCCGATGTCGCAGGTCCTTCGCGTATACTTGAGCGGCATCGTGACCGGCTCGGCGTCGTGGTCGTGCCCCCCTTCGACCTGTTCGATCAGCTCCGCCATCAACTTGCCCGCCACGGGCGCATTCTTGAACTGGTTCCCCGAAGTCCCCACGGCCATGTAGAAGCCCGGCAGATCCGAATTGTCGTAGATCGGGATCCAGTCGTCGGACACGTCGTAAAGGTCGACCAATCCGCCGGTCTGACCGGGAATCCCCAGACCCTTCACCCGCTGCGCCTCGCGCATCACCTGGGTCTCCCACTGGTGTGTGAAGCCCGTGTTGTAGTCGTCGGGGTCGTCGACCCACTCCAGCACGTCGCAGGGCGGGTCCTCGGAGCCGATCAGGATGTGGTTGCCGGTGGTGGGGCGCGAATAGCAGCCGATGTCGCCGTCCGAGAGGAGCGGGGCGATCTGGTGGTAGTCCATGTCGGCCGGGGCCGGGACGTAGCAGACTTCCTGCTTGAGTGGACGGGTGGTGATGTTCATGCCGTCGAGCACCCCGGCCATGCCGTTGATGATGGCGGAATGCGGCCCGCCCACGTTGACGACGACCGGGGCGTGGAGGCTGGAGCCGTCGGCCAGTCGCACCCCGGCCGCCCGTCCCCCCTCCTTCAGGATCTCCACCACCTCGGTGTTGAAGCGGAATTCGCCGCCCCGGGCCTCGCACGCCCGCTGCACGTTGTGGCAGGCCAGCGTCGGATCGTCGATGTAGCCGGCTTCGGGGATGTAGACCCCGCCGCGGACCTGCCCGCCGGTGGGCTCGCCGAAGCGGTCGTCGTTCAGGGTGACGGGAGGACCGTAGGAGCGTGTGTCGAGCCAGGGGAAGCGGGCGGCGACCTCTTCGACCGTGAGGTCCTCGTAGGCGACATGAAGCTCGTCGAGCGCCGCCATCACGTTCACCAGGTCGTGGTTGCGGTCGTTCTTGAACACCAGGCACCCCGTGTTCACATACTTCGCCAGCCCCATCTCGTCGGGCACGCCCAGGTACCGCCCCCAGTCGAGCCAGTAGAAGTAGCTCTCGCGGGCCATCGCGCAGCCGTCCGGGGTGGAGTAGTGGAGCCGGATGATCGCGCAGGTGTTGCACGTCGAACCGGACCCGGCGGCGGGCTGCTTGTCGACGTTGACGGTGCGGTAGCCCCGCTTCGCGAGTTCGAACCCGGTGCAGACGCCGATCACGCCGGCGCCGATGATGATTGCGTCGTAGTGGTTGTTCATCGATTCAGGATGTGCGAACCAGCCGCAACCCCGCAACGTACTGCACACCCATCTCGTCGGTTCGGACCCCCCACACGTGGGTGGCGTTGGCGTCAAGCGGCCTGAACGATTCCGGTACGACGATTCTTCGGATCGGCCCCTCGTCCTCTCGCTTGCGCACTGCGTACCAGATGCGGGAGTCGTCCTCCCCCGCGGGGCGGAACCAAATCTCGCCGTTCGACTGGAGTCCAATCGCCAGGGTCGCGGGCCAGTACTCCGGGATGATCATTCTGTCGCGAACCGCGTCCCTCTTCTGCGCGGGGGTGCCGTCGGCGAGATAAGCCGCAAACTCATCGGCCGCTGCGTAGATTTCGTCTTCGGTGACGGGGATGGGCGGCAAGTGGATCCGGCGAGTCCACACCGTGTCGCCCGCAGTCGAAACTTCGATGAGTTCCAACAGTCCCGGGGGCGTCCCCAGCGAGCGGCTGAACACCACGCTGCCGTCCCAGGGGTCCATGACAAAGTCGTCGGGCGAGACAAACGGCTGCCTGACCGCGAAGCTTCCCCGCGAGCCTAGCGCAAGCCACACATCGCGATAGCCCAACAGGCCGAGGGTGTCGACTCTGAAGGACCCATTATCCTGTGTGATCCTGACCACCGGGTGGGCATCCTCGGACATCTCTTCGGTCACTGAACCACTCCCCACCAGATCAGCCGCCGAAACGGCTCCTACGCTCCGGTCGCGGAACATCGCGATGGCATGATAGAGCCTCCCGAAGGACGCGTCCCCCGATGGATTCATCGCGCGCTCGAGCCCGTCGGCTCGCACGAGGTCGCCGTCGAGGGAAAAGGTGGTGATCCGGAGCCCCTCGGCCACCTGAAACCCGTCATCGAAGAGGAAGAGACTCCCCGGTGACGCGAAGTCGCCCGGTCCGTCCCCCGCGCGGCCCACCCGTCCGATCAGGGCTCCATCGGGAGTCCAGATCGTCACCTCGAACGCCTGGCGGTCCAGTACGTAGACCCTCGATCCGTCGGGGGTCGGAACCACGCTGGAGATTCGGGCAAACAGCGCATCGCCCTCCATCTGGTCACCGATTTCGTATTCCGGTTCGGTGGTCCACTCCTCGACGGGGGTGAGGGTGACGGAGGGCTCTTCCGTGCAGGTGGCGAGTGCGCAACAGGCCAGTGGGGCGAGGAGGGCGATCTTCTGGTTCATGGGCGGTCTCTTCTACCTTCACAATCCGGTTCCACTGCGGATCCGCAATGAACGCTAGGGAAGATCAACCGATAGAGCAAGGCGAATTCACGATCCTTCGATGGCGGGACTGCGACCCCGGTCGCTCCGCACCTTCCGTGCCTTCCACCGCAGCAGCGGCTGCGCCCGGATGCGTTTCGCAAGACCCGCGTCCCCGGTCAGGATCGAACCGTCGACTATTCCTCGATCGAGCAGCAAATCGAGGAAGGCGACCTCGCGTTCTCTCAATGGCAGGACGGCCGAAAGCAGGTTCCGACAATCGTCGACCAGTCTCCTGCCGTACTCCGCCGCTTCTCCGACCCGCCAGACCGGGCGGCGGCGAAGCGCCGGCAGCAACTGACCGGCCAGTTCCCGCGGCTCGAACCGCACGTCTTCGATCGACACCGTCCGCCAGTCCCTTCGGGCCGCCGCTCCGTAGACGACGAAGGCGATCCTCAGCAGCTCCGGATCCAGAAGCCCGTGACAGGGATCATGGTTGACCACCTCACCCGGAGCGTCGAAACGGGCCCCGGGAATGCCCAGGGACAGCGCCAGGCGACTGTCGTACAGGTCCCTCGCCCGGTTGCGTGACAGGAGCGCGCAGAGTTTCCCCGCCACCAGTTCGTGAAAGTCGACCACCGGAACCCGGCGGACTCCCCAGCTCCCCAGCCGACAGGAGTCCATGGTTCCGATGGGCCACAGCGGCACGCGGTACATGTAGTTGACATCCACCTCGAGCGTTCCGCTACGTCCCGAGGGATTCTGGTAGCGAAGTCGCCATTTCCCTCCGGCATGCTCCTCGGGCGCTCTCCGGACCGACAGGTTCTCCCTGCTGAAAACGGCGGTCAGCGCCTGTTCGACCCGGGGACGTTCCTCGAGCATCCCGTCGCGGCTCCCGGCGCCCACGTAGTTCAGGTCGATGTCCACCGACAGCCTGGGCACGTCGAAGACGAACAGGTTGAGGGCCGTCCCGCCCTTGAGGGCCAGTCTGCCGTTCAGGAAAGGATGATCCCGCACACTCCGGAGCACGGACAGGAGGCGAACGACCTTGGCCAGCACGTCAACTCTGAAGCCGGTGGCTTCGGCCTCGGTGCGGAGCTTTTCGATGGAGACGCTCACATGCTCCCTTCCCAGGGTTCTTCGACCAGTTCTTCGGGGACCACCAGATTCCAGGCCGGGAACAGGCGTCCCGGGCCGCGGGCGCCGCGCTCCATGTAGTGAGGCTGAGCGGGGCGACGTTCCCGCAGGCGCTGAAGATCGCAACCGTCGATCATCAGGGCGTCACGGTGCTGCTCGAGGAAGAATCCCACCTTCGCGCAGGTCGTGGCGTTGCCGAGCAGGAGCGTGTACGCCACCACCGACTCGACATCGAAGAACTCAACCGATTCCAGCGACCGCCAGATTTCCTCCCAACCACCCCCGAGGAACGGACGGTGCAGAACATCGACGAGTGTGCGTTCCAGGCTCGTCACCCTCAGCGCGACTCCGGACTGTTCGGATTCCAGCACGCCGAAGTGTTCCTGTCCGGCTCGCCGCAGCGACCCGGGGAACCTGGTGCCGCGGTAGGTCTGGGCGCGGAACTCCAGCGTCCTTAACGGCCTTGCCGCGGAGTAGATGAGGTGTTGCCACAGGGAGTGCGCGCGCCCGTGGTATTCGAGTGCCGTGTGGTGTGACAGGACCGCGTCGCTCGTAAGTCTGGACGCGATGAGGAAGGGGTCGACCGGATATGAATCCCGGTCTGATCCTGTGGGGATGACGGCGTACAGTCCGCGGCGGATTCGCAGGACACGACCGGTCCCGGTGTAGTAGGCCAGGAGACTCTCCTTCGTCCTCCGGCGCACCTCGCCCCGGGAGGCCAGATGGGCAGCCAGCTCCGATCCTGTGAAGACCGGGTGTCGGCGCAGGAATGCTCGGTGTGACACGATAGTCGTTACTTGAGATTAATGGTCAATAGCCATCTGAAATTATGGGTTATGACTGACTATATCCAGTATTCCGCGTAACGCTGCGGGCCACGCCTTGTCCCGACCGGAGTCGGCCACCATGCTGAACCCCCACCCACCACCACCGCTCAGGAGCCGGGCAACCATGACCGCGCACCCACCCACTGAACACACCGAAATCCCCCAAGCCAACCCCATCTCCCCACGCACGGTCCCGTCCGTCGCCAGGCGCCCCGCTCCCATCACGGCCCTGGCGATGGCTCATAAACAAATCAGACCCTGCCGACGAACTTACGCGTGTAGATATCGGT
>VXOC01000209.1 GCA_009840215.1 Gemmatimonadota bacterium
CCTCGAAACGCCCCGCCTCGCCCCGGCTCGCGAGCACCGCCCCCACCACCAGCGTCCCGTGCGACGCGATACCCAGGTTCAGCGCCACCCGCCCCTGCTCACGATCGATCTGCACCCCGAAACCCACCGATTCGCGCACCGGCGTGTCGGGATCGTCGGTCCCGAAGACCCCGAACCCGGGACGCTCCGCGTAGTCGCCCATCGCCGTCTCGTCGGTGAAGTCGCGGTCCTGGTCCGTGTCGACCCACACCTCGCCCGCCCCCTCGTCCCAGAGCACCGCAAACAGCCGGCTCGACCCCTCGGGGTTCCCGTCCCGGTTCACGTCCCGCTCCAGACTCGACCCGTAGACCCCCATCGTATCGGCCCGGACCTCGTCGAACATCGTAATCCGGAAGACACCGTCGCGGGGCGCCGTGTACGCCGAGTCGCGATACACGAACCCGGCCTCCGCCGCCTCCACCATGTCGTCCATCTCCAGCCACCACCCGTTGTCCTCGATCTCGGGGTCGAGCACGTTCGTGTAGACCGCGATCTTGGGGACCTCCTCGCCAGCGAGGTTGCGCGCGGTCTGCAGCTCCGGCAGCAGCATGTCCGGCAGCATGTCGATCATCGCGATCGTGACCCCCCGCCCGTCCCACGTCGGGTTCCGCTCCCGCCATTCGATCGCCCGCATGTCGCCGAGGGGGCTGTAGCGGTTGCTGAGCGGCCGATCGGTCAGGACCGGCGGCCAGATGGTATCCCCCGGCAGCACCGGCGCGTCATCCGCCAGCCCGAACGACCTTGACCGATTCGTGATCGACAGATCCACGCTGTGGATGTCCGGGTGATCCACCAGCTCCTCGACCCGGTCCAGCGGCACCCACGCCCGCAGGTAGTCCACCTCGTCGAAGCGGAAGCCGATCCGGCCGCCCATCCCCTCGACCGCGGCCGCCAGCCGGGCGTTCCGCCCCGGCATGGCCGCCATCACCAGCACGACTTCGCTCTCGCCGCGGGCCCGCGCCTGTGCGAGTTCGCCGCGCGCGTCCTTGAAGAGGAAAGGGCGGCGGGGGGGTTGCGCCGCAGCCTCCGGGGGTGTGGCCAGTGACAGGAATACGAGGGCGGCGAATGCGGTGACGACGGACTTCATGATGGCTCTCCGGGAGTGGGGCGGACTGGATCACCCCAATGTCCGCCGGGGCCCGGGAGAAGACAACCGACGAGGACTCGCCGCGACCCTCCGCTCAGCTGGAAGCCGCGGCGCTGGCGGCCGCCGTTCCCGCCGCCACCGCCGCCATCGACGCCTGAACGGCCGCGGCGGCAGCCTGCGTCGCCTGATGCGTCGCCAGAACCGAATGTCCCGCTACTACTTCCGCCGAAACGTGCTTCCCCGCCACGATCCGCTTCAGACGATCCTTGCGCCCGGACAGGAACCCTCGGTCGAAATGAATCCGCAACATGCCGGTCGCATGGGCCACCCCGAGGATGACCCCCAACGCCGGATCCACGTCCCCGTCCCCGGAGATCGCTGCCCGAAGCCGTTCGATCAGCGACCGCTCCGGGCCCGGATCGAGTGTCGGGTAGGCGCGGCGGCTGAAGAGAAGCAGCACCGATGACTCGGTCTGCCGCAGAATGCCCCGTCGGCAAAGGCCCCGGGCGGTCCTGTGTCGCAGCTGCTTCATTGAGCCGAAGACCTGCACCCAGGCCGCCGCCCTGCGCCGCCGCTTTCGCTCGCGCACCTTCCCGAGCGCCCCGGCCAGTACCTCGTTGCGCGGCCGGCTCGCGCCGGGGACCGCATCGACGAACGCCTTTTTCCCCTCTTCGATGCGAATGCACCCGCTGAGCGCCAGCTCCGCCAGAATCGCGCCGCCGAGCGCCAGGTGGTGCAAGCCGGCTCGAAACTCGGGAGTGCCCTTGCGGTCCCTGAGGGCCAGCAGCAGGACCTGTTCGTGAAGGTGCAGGTCGGTGCGGGACGATGACATGGCGAGAGATGGCTCCAGGTGCCGATGCAGCGGCTCTGAGATGAACGAGGCCCAATTAAGAGAATACGTCCCGGCGGCCGGGAGCCTTCAGATCACACACCGGCCCACTTGTCGGACGGTTCTCCGGCACCTACCGTGCCTGTCGTTACAGGTCCCACGCAAGTCCGGAGAGGAACCGATGAAGTTCAAGGAGAGTCAGCCGATGAGTATTGGTGCGAGGCAAAGACATTCGATCCCGGGAGGCACCCGCACCCGATGGCCTCTCGCCACGGTCCCGGTCCTGCTTGCCCTCGCCGCCCCACCCCTCGCCGCCCAACACAACACCACCAACCCCTTCCGCCCCATCTACGGCTGGGGCGAACTCCCCGAAGGCCGCGAGTGGGGCTCCACCAGTGCCGTCGAGATCGCGCTGGACGGAAACATCTGGGTCGCGGAGCGCTGCGGCGCCAACACCTGTGTCGGTTCGGATGTCGATCCCATCCTCCTCTTCGACACCGACGGCAACCTGCTCAGGAGCTTCGGCGGCGGCATGATCGCCTGGCCGCACGGGATCGACGTCGACCACGAGGGCAACGTGTGGGTCACCGACGCGTGGCAGCGCGGCGCCACCACCACCGGCCATTCCGTGCTCAAGTTCTCCCCCGAGGGCGAGCTGCTCATGACGATCGGCACCCCGGGCGAGGCCGGCGATCCCCCCAACCACCTCACCCGCCCCTCCGACGTGCTCGTCGCGCCGAACGGCCAGATCTACGTCGTGGACGCGCACGACCGCACGCGCGGGCGCGTGATCCGCTACGCCGCCGACGGCACCTACATGGAGACGTGGGGCGAACTCGGCTACGGACCGGGCCAGTTCCGCGATCCCCACGCGCTGGCGATGGATTCGCAAGGGCGCATCTTCGTGGGCGACCGCTACAACAACCGCATCCAGGTCTTCGACCAGGAGGGTGAATTCCTCGCGATCTGGACGCAGTTCGGACGGCCGAGCGGGCTCTACATCGACGCCGACGACAACATCTACGTGGCCGACTCCGAGTCGAGCCCGGCGCCCAACGAGTTCACCGGACAGCGCAACGCGGGATGGGAGAAGGGGATCCGGATCGGGGACGCGCGGATGGGGTGGGTGCATCATTTCCTGCCGGACGACCGCGCCAACGTCATGGGGTTCAGCGGACCCGAAGGCGTGGCGGTGGACCGGGACGGGAACGTGTACGGCGCCGAGGTGTCGCAGCGGCGAATTACCAAGTGGGTAAGGTTCAGGAGGTAGGGGATGACCCCCCACTTCACTCCCGCCACCTTCGCCTTCCTCACGGAACTGGCCGACAACAACAACCGCGAGTGGTTTCGCGCCAACAAGTCCCGCTACGACGGCGACGTCAAGGAACCCGCGCTCGCCTTCATCTCCGACTTCGCCCCCCACCTGGCCCGCATAAGCACGCGCTTCCGCGCCGACCCGCGCGCCAACGGCGGCGCGCTCTTCCGCATCTACCGCGACACCCGCTTCTCGAAACACACGCGGCCGTACAAGACCCATACCGGCATTCATCTCCGGCACGAGGCCGCTAAAGACGCCCATGCGCCGGGCTTCTACCTTCACCTCCAGCCCGGACAGGTCTTCGCGGGCGTCGGCATCTGGCGGCCCGGCGGCCCCACCCTGCGCAGCATCCGCGAGGCGATCGACGAGGATCCGGACGCGTGGCTCCGGGCTTCGGGGGACGAACGCTTCCGGGCCTCCTTCGAACTCACCGGTGACTCGCTGATCCGCGCCCCCAAGGGCTTCAGCGTCGACCATCCGCTGATCGAGGACCTGCGGCGCAAGGACTTCATCGGGGCCGCGCGGCTCGATGAATCCACGGTCCTTTCGCATGATTTCCTGGCGTGCTTCGCCGCACTCTGTCGCGATGCCGCGCCGTTCCAGCGGTGGCTGTGCGGGGCCATCGGCGTGCCGTGGTAAGGCGATGATCACCGCCATCCCCGCCTCCGTGCTCCTGGCCGCCACGCTCGCCGCGGTCCCGCACCTCGCCGGACAGGAGGTCACGCAGGACGACCCCAACCCATTCGCCGGCTTCGAGACGCTCGACCTGCCGAACGGCGTCAAGGTGTGGTTCAAGCGCCTGGCCGGCGCCCCCAACGTCGCGGTGAGCGCGGTCGTGCCGGTGGGCTCGGACGCGGATCCGCCGGGGAAGGAAGGGCTGGCCCACTTCACCGAGCACATGCTCTTCTCGGACCACGGCGGACGGACCGAGCAGGAGATCGGGGACGCGGTGGAGGGGCTGGGCGGGCGCCGCAATGGCTTCACCTACACCGACCACACCTGGTACTACGTGACGATCGCGCGGGAGCACGGCCTCTTCGCCATCGAGTGGCTGGCCGGGATCCTCTCGCCGCACGCCATGGAACCCGATGTGGTGGAGCGGGCACGTGACCCGGTGCAGAACGAGATCGGAGCCCGGCCCCGCGAACTCTTCGACCATCTGCGGGCCGCGCTCAACCCCGCCTGGATGATGCGCCCCGGCTTCTGGCAGCGCGAATTCGGAATCCCGCAGCTGCGCGACCCCTTCCCGGACGAGTGGGAGAGCCTGGAGAGCATCACGCCGGAGGACCTGCGCGACTTCCAGGACCGCTACTATGCGCCCGGCGCCATGACCGTGACGATCGTGGGTGACCTGGACCGCGACGAGGCACTCTCAGCAGCCGCTCACACCTTCGGCAAGATCCCCGCCCGGCCCGTTCACCGCCGGGAGACCACCGTGACCGACCCGGGCCGGGGCTGGGAACAGTACGGCTGGCGGTTCCAGGCGAGGGTCGACTACGAGTCCCGCCACAAGCTCTACAACCCGACCGCCGACGAACTGCTGGCCGCGCTCTTCATCCGCGACCTCCTGAACCGCCGCCTCACCCAGCGTCTCCGCTTCGGCGAACGCAAGGCGGCGTACTCGGTCGGCGCGAACCTCACGATGCGCGGCCCGGCGGGATACCTCGGGCTGACCAGCGCGATCGACAGGGACGACTACGCCTTCGCGACCGGAGTGATCGAGGAGGAACTCGATTTCCTGCGCAACGGATCACTGGAGCCGGCCGTCTTCGAGACCGACCGCGCCGCCCTGGTGGAACGGCTGCGCGCGGCGAACCGCACGGCCCTGTCGCTCAACGCCTGGACTCTGAGCTTCTTCCACGACGCGGAGGTCTTCCCGGACTTCCCCGACCTGCTCTCGTTCTACGAGGACATCAGCCAGGGCACGGTGGCATCCTTCGCCGAGCGCCTCTTCGACCCGTCGCGGCGCGTGCTGACGGTGACCAGGCCCCAGCCGGTTCGGCAGGAGGTGATGGTGGCGGCGGTGCTGCTGCTCGTATGGATCACCCTGCGTCTGATGGCGCGATTGCTCACCACACCGATCCGGATGAGGGGAATCCTCTACATCGGCCGTTTCCGCCTGCCGGTCGTCCTGCGCGGGCTCTACGCGCTGGGGATCGCAACCGCCGTGGTGGTGCTCGCCCGTCTGGTGGACGCGGCGTACGACCGCCTGATGAGCGGCTGGATGGAGAGCATCGACCACTACGCCGTCCAGGCCGGCGGCGGCGCGGTAATGGTGGTCATGTTGCTCGTGGCGTCCAGCCTGCTCGTGGCGTCCTCCCCGCGCCGGATCCTCCTCTTCGCCGATCACCTGCGCATCAAGTCGCGTGCGTGGCGGTCGCGCATCCTGAAGCCGGAGGACATCGCCGAGATCTCGGTCCGGCGATTCGGCGACGCGTGGCTGACCCGCGATGTCTTCAGAAGCCCGCCGCTCGCCTTCGGGCTGGTGCACCTCGGCATCTGCATCAGGCCGCACAGGGGGCGCAGCTACTTCTTTCGCAGCAGGGACACGAAAGAGCTGGCCGAGGTGTTGCTGGACTGGTGGGAGGGGGGATCAGATGTCACTCGTACTTCACATAATGTAAAGTAGAGTTTACATTCATCTCCCCGGAATCCCTCTGGTGATCGTCACTGCCGCCGTCCCCTCACCCGGAACCGGTCCCCCGTCCCAGTCGCGGATGATGGCCTGGATCCTGCTGGTGGACGGGTCCGTGACCACGGCCATGGGCGGTGATCCGGAGCGGGTCAGCGTGTACTCGCCCTCCGGGCCGCTCAGGACCATCCGGTCCAGCGAATCCGCCCAGTCATCCTTCCACGGAACAAAGAACACGAAGCCGCCTCCGCCGTATTCCAGCGGCGTGGGAGAGAACGACAGGGAGAACCCGGTGCTGCCGTCCATCCCCAGTCCCTCCACGCGGTAGGCACCCCCCGCCTCCGGAAGCACCGGCGGTCCGTCGACCACAAACGCCGGATCCAGCCTCACCTGTCCATCCCGGATCGAACCCCAGACCACCAGCATTTCGCCCCGCTCACGCTCGCCCCCGGCCGCGCCGCCCGCGTCGAGCTCGACCCCGCCATCTCCGCCGAGGCGGTGGTTGGTCGCCCTCGTGAAGTGGTAGTCGCTGATCCACACCGGATCGCAATAGGTCATGATGTCCCTCAGGGAATTCCGGTCCATCAGCCGTTCGAGGTGGATGTCGTATCCCCAGATCCCGATGTTGCCGCTCGGGTACGGATAGTCGGGGTCCGGCCCTCCGGCGCCTCCGCAGGGGGCGTGCCAGAGATTCATGTTGTGCCCCAGCTCGTGGGCGTAGATGTCGTCGTAGGTCAGCCCGACGCTCACCGGAAAGCCGACGTAGCCCAGGCCGCCGTAGGCCGGTGACGACACCGTGACCACGCCGTAGTAGTAGCCACGATTGCCCTCCTGCTCGTAGAGGACCACCGTTTCGTTGATCCACTCACCCCATCCTGACGTTGTACTCAGATTCGCTCCGGTTCGATAGGTCTCGCGGACCTCGAGTTCCATCGCCCCGACCGGCATCAGGGCACGGGCCAGGCGCACTTGCGGGCTTTGGGGATTCAGGCCGTCGGTCCAGTCGTAGACCGACTCGTTCGGAGACAGGGTCGAAATGGTCGGAACGATGATCTGACGGAACAGCTGCGGCTCCGCCACGTTGAGCGCCATCGAGCCCGTGGCCGGGTAGCGCGTCTGACTGCCCGGGGCCAGCGGCACCAACCCTTCCGGATCGAGTTCCACCACCATGCGCACCCCGGGCCGGATCAAGGAACCGGGGATGATGGCGTTGAGCGATCCTTCCATTTCGGACTCGATGACCTCGTTGGGGGTCTTCTCCGTCGCCGGCGCCAACACCTGGTTGAAGACCTCGGTCTCTCCCTGCAGGAGGGTGACTCGGGCCCCGGGTCCGTAGTAGCTCGTTTGGTCGCCCACCATGAACACCCGGATGAGCGCCGGTCGTCCGGGGATGAGCGCTACGGAGCCTTCCAGGTTCTGCGCCGCCTGGTTCAGGTAGATGACCGGCGCGGACAGGACCACCTGGCTCGGGTTGATGCGAAACCGGGCGGCGGCACCCAACCCGGCCAGCGTCGCGCGAACCGCCACTTCCCCCCCCTGCTGGGGACTCAACAGGCCGCGCGCGTCGATCGACACGATCGCCTCCTCCGAGACCTCCCACAGGATGGGTGCCCAGGAAGGGACCGGCATCTCGTCGCCGTGCTGGTCGCGCACGACAACCTCGAGCTGAACCCGCTCATCCTCGGCGATCAGGCCGCCGGCGGGCAGGACCTCCAGCTCGGTGGGGATGCGGTCGTATTCCAGCGCCAGGTCGGCGCAGCCGGTGAACAGCAGGGCCAGGATGCAGGGTGACAGCCGTCGCGTGCTCATGATTCCTCCGGAATTCCTCTGGTGATTGTAACCTCCACCGTCCCCTCACCCGGAACCGGTCCCCCGTCCCAATCGCGGATGATGGCCCGGATCCTGCCTGTGGACGGGTCCGTGACCACGGCCATCGGCGGTGATCCGGAGCGGGTCAGCGTGTACTCGCCCTCGGGGCCCGTCAGCACCATCCGGTCCAGCGAATCCGCCCAGTAAGCCTCCCAGGGAACGAAGAAGACGAAGCTTCCACCGCCGAATTCCAGGGGAGTCGGCGTGAACGAGAGTGAGAACTCGGCGCTGCCGTCCTCCCCCAGCCCTTCGACGCGGTAGGCGCCGCCCTTCTCGGGCAGCACCGGCGGCCCGTCCACTACAAACGACGGATCGAGCTGTACCTGTCCATCGCGGACCGAGCCCCACACGACCAGCATCTCATGCCGCTCCTGGCCGCCCGGGACCGCGCTGCCACCGCGCAGCTGGACTCCGCCATCTCCGTTCAGGCGGTGCAGGGTCGCGCGGCTGAAGTGGTAGTCACTGATCCAGTCGGGGCCGCAGTAGCCCATGACGTCAACGTATTGCTGGGGATCGCGAAGCTCGCGCGCGTGCGGGTCGTATCCCCAGATTCCGATGACGCCGTTTTCGTACGGATAGTTGGGATCCGGCCCGCCCGCACCCCCGCACGGGGCGTGCCAGAGGTTCATGTTGTGCCCGAGTTCGTGAGCATAGATGCCTGCCGAGGCCAGGCCGACACTCACCGGGTAGCCGACGTAGCCCAGACCGCCATAGGCCGGGCCGGACACCGTCACAACGCCGTAGTAATACCCGCGCCGGCCCTCCTGCTCGTAGAGTACGCGGATCTCCCTGATCCACCGGCTCCATCCGTTCTCGGTGGCTAGATCAGCCGACGTGCTGTAGGTCTCGCCGACCTCCAGCTCCATGGGCCCTACCGGCATGAGCGTCCTGGCCAGGCGCACCTGCGGGCTTTCGGGATTCAGGTCGTCGGTCCACTCGTAGACTGATTCGTTTGGCGACTGCACCGTGATGGTCGGGACCACGATCTGCCGAAACACCTGCGGGTCCACCACCCTCAGCCGCCTGGCGCCTTCCGCCGGGTACCGCGTCTGACTGCCCGGAGCGAGCGGTACGAGTCCCTCCGGATCCAGCTCGACCACCATGCTGACTTCGGGCTGAATCGCCGCTCCGGGGATCACGCCGTTGATCGATCCGTCCAGCTCACCCTCGACCGCCTCTCTGGGCGTGTGCTCCGTCGTTGCGGTGAACACCTGCTTGAAGACCTCCGTCTCCCCCTGGAAGAGGGTGACCCGAACGGAGGGTCCGTAGAAGCTCGTCTCGTCGCCGATCATGAACACCCGGATGAGCGCCGGGCGTCCCGCGATGAGGTGAACCTGGCCGCGCGTGCTCTGCGCCGCCTGGGTCAGGTAGATCATCGGCGCGGTCAGCACCACCTGGCTCGGATTGACGCGGAATCGCGCCGCGGCGCCCAGCGCTCCCAGGTTCGCCCGGACAACCACAGCCCCGCCGCGCAGCGCACTCACCAGCCCGTCCTGGTTCACCTCGGCGACCGTTGCGTCCGAGCCCTCCCACGCCGGGGACGCCCAGGACGGGTACTCCATCTTGTCGCCGTGCTGATCCCGGACGACGAGTTCGAGTTGGACCGTCTCGTCCATCGCGAGGAAGCCGCCGCCGGGGATGATCTCCAGCTCGGTGGGTACGCGGTCGGCTTCCAGCGCCAGATCGGCGCAGCCGGCGAGGACCAGGGCCAGGATGCAAGGTGACAGCCGTCGCACGCTCATGATGCCTCCACCAGATCGACTGCGTGTTGGATTCCCTCTTGAAGCTACACTGCCATACACAATGGACGGGCGTCCGCGCGTGGCGCAATCTCAGCCCCTTGGAATCCCCCGGGTGATCGTCACATTTGTGCATGCACAATCTGCCAGCACTATTCCACCAGCCCCTCCCACTCCCCCATCAGGCGCCCGATTTCGGCCTCCAGCTCACGCCTCTCGGCCTCCAGCGCCACCAACTCGTCGCGGCTGCCATCCTCATACGAGGCCGGGTCCGCGAACACCGCGTCGATCTCCCCCACCCGCCCCTCCGCCACCCCGATCCGCACGGCCACCTCGTCGGCGCGGGCCTCGCGTTGCCTGCGCGTCCACGACCCCCCCCCGGGGGATTAAAAAAAAAGCCGCCCCCCCCCGACGGAGGGGAAGGGGAGTTGGGGGAGGGGGGGGGGAAAAAAA
>VXOC01000107.1 GCA_009840215.1 Gemmatimonadota bacterium
ACCCACCACCACCCGGTCCCCCGGCACCCCCAGCGCCACGAACCGGTCCCGGTACACTTTGGTCTGCGCACTTACCCATGCCAGGCGCCGAAACATCCGCCGCGCCAGAATCCGCCACCGCCGATACCCCCGAAAGCTGCGCTCCGACAACCGCCCGTTCACCACGCACACCGGAATCCCCCGCCGCCCGCACGCCGCCAGGAACGACGGCCACAGCTCGAGCTCGCCCAGCACGACCAGCTCGGGGCGGACCCCGTCCAGAAAACGAGCCACCATCCAGGTGAAGTCCAGCGGGAAACGCACCACGTCGCGCCGCCCCGTGTGGATACGGCGCGCCCGCTCGAACCCCGTCGCCGTGCTCGCGCTCACCACCACATCGGGCCCGAGCGGGGAAGCTGCCAGCGCGTCGACGAACGGCTCCAGCGCATGCGTCTCCCCGACGCTCACGCCGTGGACGAGGATCCTCGGTCCCGGTGCCCGCCGCACCAGCCCGGCAACCCGCCCGTTGCGGGCGCTCACTCGG
Source organism: Gemmatimonadota bacterium (assembly GCA_009840215.1). Lineage (GTDB taxonomy): Bacteria > Gemmatimonadota > Gemmatimonadetes > Longimicrobiales > Gaopeijiaceae > Bin94. Next base: position 524 of record VXOC01000107.1, read on the forward strand.
GCACCCCGCCTCCCCGTCGCCAGCCGCTTCCTCACAGCGTACACGACGAGTCCCGCGGCCAGCGCCAAGTCGCGCAGCAATCCGGTCATGGAGTGATGTGTGGGCAGGGGTGAACCCCGGTTCGGGCCGGGAGTTGTCAGGTCAACAGGGTATCATAACCTTCAAGGTCATGCTCCCTCGAAACGTCTGGAGAATCCCGGGCCGCCGGCGCCGGAATCCCCCCGGTCCCCGATGATCCCCGCCGATGTCAGGAGGATCCTCGTCGTGCGCCTGTCTGCGCGCGGCGACGTCGTCCTCTCGTCCCCCCTGGCGGGTGCCCTGCGGCGCCGCTACCCGAATGCCCACATCGCGTGGGCCGTCGAGGAACGCACCGCCGACGTGATCCGTCACAATCCGCACCTCGACGAGGTGATCGTGTGGGAGCGGGCGGAGTGGAAACAAATGTTCAGAAAGGGCCGCTGGGGGGCGTTCCTGGGGAGGGCCGTGGACTTCTTCAGCGAACTCCGCGACCGCCGCTTCGATGTGGCCATCGACGCGCAGGGACTGCTCCGCAGCGGGGCGCTGGCCTTCTTCTCGGGGGCGCCGGTGCGGATCGGGCTGGGGTCCCGGGAGGGGTCGCGGCTGCTCATGACGCGGGTTGTGAGGCGCGAGTTCTTCACGCGGCGGATCGCGTCGGCGGACGCATCCTTCGCCGGGGCACTGGGGCTGGACGCGAGTTCATTCCGGATGGAGATCCCGCGCGGCGCGGATGAGTTGGCCGTCGTGGGCCGGATCGTCGACGAGGAGGGACTGGGGGACGGGTTCGTCGCGGCGTGCCCCTTCACGACCCGCTTCCACAAGCACTGGTTCGAGGACCGCTGGTCGGCGCTGATTCGGCAGATTCGGGAGCGCGCCGGGCTGGGGGTCGTGCTGCTGGGAGGTCCGGCGGACCGGGCCGCGGCGGACCGGATCCTGGAGGGGGGCGCGAACGGCCCCGTGGCCGGCGCACCGCTGGTGGACCTGGTGGGAAGGACGACGCTGGGCGAGGCTTCGGCGGTGGTCTCGCGCTGCAGCGTGCTGGTCGGGGTGGACACCGGCCTCAGTCACATGGCGCATGCCTTCGGCCGTCCCTCGGTGCTGATCTTCGGCTCCAACGCGCCGTACCTGGACCCGCCCACCCCGGACGCGCGCATCCTGCACTCGGGGCGCGACTGCTCGCCGTGCTGGGGCCGGCTGACCTGTGACGGACGCATCGACTGCATGGACGACATCCAGGTCGCCGAGGTGCTGGCGGCGGTGCGCACGGCGGTCTAGCAGCCCGTGGACAGAATCCCCCCGGCATTCGAACGGCGATGCATCCGGTCTGGACGCTTCGCCCCACCTTTCCGCAATGTAAAGATAACTTTACATTATGTCATGTACAGTATACATTTCTTAGCCCCAGTGCTTCGCTCTGCGTTGCTCCTCAGCCCAATAGCGCCGCTATTGGCCCCTCGTCGCGCCTTGCCAGCCCGGCGCCTCACCGCTCTCGGTGCTCGCGGGGATCTATCCACGGACTGCGCATGAGCGTCATCCACCTCGAGACCGGCCGCGACCTCCTCGGCGGCGCGCTCCAGGTGCTGTACCTGGCCCAGGGGCTGCAGGAACGAGGGGTGAACTCGGTGGTCATGGTGCCGAAGGGGTCGGAGGTGGCGGAGGCCGCGCGGAAGCGGTGGCTGCGCGTGGAGGAGTTCACGTACCGGGGCAGGGCCGACGCGTTGTCGCTGGCCCGGCTGGCGTGGCGCTTCAGCCGTTCCGATGTCCAGCTCGTCCATGTCCACTGGGGCCCCGGTGCCGACTCGCTGGGCGCGATGGCGGCGACCGCGGCGCGCGCGCCGGTGATCCTGACGCGGCGCGCGGCCGATGCGGAGACGGAATGGATGGTGGGCGCCAAGTACGGCGTCTTCCACCGCGTGGTGGCGATCTCGGGGGCCGTACGCGATCTGCTGGTCGAGCACGGGGTGCCGGCCGAGAAGATCGCGCTGGTGCGCGACGCGGTCGACGCGTCCGACTGGCAGGAGTCCGTCGATGCGGCGGAGCGCAACAGCGAGTTCGAACTGGAGCCGGGCGTACCCGCGGGGGCCATGGTCGCGCAGTTCCTGTCCCGGAAGGGGCATTGGGTGCTGATCGATGCGCTGGCCATCCTGAAACGCCGGGGCGTCGCGCCGACCGTCGTGTTCTTCGGTGGGGGACCGCGGGAGGAGACTGTCCGCACGCTGGCCGAAGTCGCGGGCGTCGAGGACCGGATCCGCTTCGCCGGCTTCCGGGACGACCTGCACAGGTGGCTGGGGAGCTTCGACTTCTGCGTGCTGCCGGCGCTGAGCGAGGGATTGGGTGTGGCGGCGCTGCAGGCGGGGGCGGCGGGGGTGCCTGTGATCGGTGCGCGCGCGGGCGGCCTTCCTGAAGTCATCGAGCACGGCAGGACGGGCGTACTCTGTCCGCCGGGTGACGCGGGGGCGCTGGCGACGGCGATCGCCGGGATTGTGGAGGACCGGGAGGGGGCGCGGGCCATGGGCGAGCGGGCCCGGCAGCGGGTCGGGAACCTTTTCCCGGTGGGGGCCATGGTGACGGGAAACCTGGACGTCTACCGCGAGGTCGTGCGGGGGCGCGGCTGAACGTGAAGCCACTCCACGCCTTCCGCGACGAGTTCCCCGTATCGCGCACCCACATCTTCCTCAACCACGGGGGCGTGTCTCCCACCTCGACCCGCGTGGTCGACGCGGTCCACGCCTTCATGGACTCCACGGCACGTGTGGGCCGGCCCAGCTTCGACGACTGGGAGTCGCTGGCCACCGACTGCCGCGAGCGCTTCGCCCGGCTTGTCGGCTGCGCCGCCGACGAGGTCGCCTTCGTCCGCAACACTTCGCACGGACTGTCGCTGTTGGCCGCGGGTCTGGACTGGCGTCCCGGCGACCGCGTAGCCGCGGCGTCGTCGGTCGAGTACCCCTCCAACGTGTACCCCTGGATGGACCTCGAGGTGCGTGGGGTGGCGGCGCTGGACGTGATTCCCGTGGATGAAGCCGGAACCGTCACCGTGGAGGCGGCCGCCCGGGTGCTCCGGCCTGAAACGCGCGTACTGGCCGTCAGCTCGGCGCAGTACGCGACCGGGGCGGTCACGGATCTGGCCGGCCTGGGGCAGCTCTGCCGGGAGCGCGGCGTGCTGCTCTGCGTCGACGGCATCCAGACGGTGGGGGCGCTGCCGCTGGACGTGAAGGCCGCGGGGATCCACTTCCTGTCGGCCGACAGTCACAAGTGGATGCTCGGCATGATGGGGATCGGGGCCGTTTTCGTGGACCGGTCGGTGGTCGGAAGCATTCATCCGCCGCTTCTAGGCTGGAGGAGTACGACCGACAACTTCAACTTCGACCGCGTCCACTTTGAGCTGCTGGCGGACGCCGGGCGCTTCGAGGAGGGGAGCCTCGCGTACCCGCTCATCGCGGGGTTTGCGGCTGCGCTGGAGCTGCTGGAAGAGGCCGGGATCGAGAGGATCGCGGCGCGTGTGTGCGGCCTGGTGGACGAACTGGGTGCCCGGCTCGAGCGTCTGGGGTGCGAGACGGCCCCGGTCCCGGAGGAGCGCCGTCATATGGTGACCTTCCGGCACCCGGACGTTCCCGGCGAAGTGCTCGAAGAGGGTCTCGCCGAAGCCGGTGTGGTCGTGTCGCTGCGGCGGGGACGGATTCGCGTATCCCCCCACCTGTACAACACAATCGAGGAGATGGAGCGCGTGGCTGACGCGGTAGCCGCCTTGCTGCCGCGCGCCGGCCGCGTTCCCCTGTATTAGCCCGTGGACAGAATCCCCCCGGCATTGGGGCGGCAGCGTCCCGGAACCGTCATACGCCAGACCCACCGAGGAGAACCATCATGAAGCGCCCGACCAATGCCTCCGCCGTGCGAGCCCTGGCCGTCCGATTCGCGGCCCCGGCGTTCGCTCTGGCCGCCGCGGCAGCCACCACGGCTGCCCCACAGGCCCTCACCGCCCAGGACCGCTCCACCGCCACCCCGCCCACCATCGAGGAAAAGACCGCCGCGATGGACCGCATGGAAGGCTTCTTCCCGATCTACTGGGAGGAATCGACCGGCAGGATATGGCTCGAAATCGGACTATGGGACACCGATGTGCTGCACGCCGCCGGGATCGGCGCGGGTCTCGGCTCCAACGACATCGGGATCGACCGGGGGCAACAGTCCGGGTCGCGGGTCATTCGTTTCCATCGGGTGGGCCCGAAGGTGCTGATGATCCAGCCGAACTACCGATTCCGCGCATCCAGCGATAACGCCGCCGAACGCAAGGCGGTGGAGGACGCCTTCGCGCCATCGACGCTGTGGGGCTTCACCGTGGCGGCCGCGACCGGGGCCCGGGTGCTCGTGGACTTCACGCCGTTCCTGATGCAGGACATCGCCGGGCTCGCGGGGCGGATGCGTCCGGGGACGTATCGGCTGGATGGGAGCCGTAGCGCGGTCTACATGCCGATGACGATGAACTTTCCCGAGAACACCGAGATGGAGGCGTCGCTGACCTTCGTGCAGCAGGCGGGCGGGGGTTGGGGGTTCGGGGGATTCGGCGGCGGAGCCTTCGAGGGGGTCGGCAGCGTGGCGGCGTCCGGAGCGGCGGCCACTGTCCGCATGCACCACTCCCTCGTCAAGCTTCCGGAGTTGGGCGAGTACACGCCCCGCGCCCACGATTCCCGCGCCGGGTACGGGGGAATGTCCTTTCAGGACTACTCGGTGCCCCTCGGCGAGCCGATGACGCAGCGCTTCATCCGCCGCCACCGCCTGGAGAAGCGGGACCCGAACGCGGCGATGAGCGAACCCGTCGAGCCGATCGTCTACTACCTCGACCCGGGCACGCCGGAGCCCGTCCGCTCCGCGCTGCTCGACGGCGCGCGCTGGTGGAACCAGGCCTTCGAGGCGGCGGGGTTCATCGACGCCTTCCGGGTGGAACTGCGCCCCGAGGACGTGAGCAGCCACGACATCCGCTACAACGTGATCAACTGGGTGCACCGCTCCACCCGCGGATGGAGCACCGGCGGTTCCATCACCGATCCGCGCACCGGCGAGATCCTGAAGGGCACGGTGACGCTCGGCTCCCTGCGCGTGCGCCAGGACTACCTGATCGCCGAAGGGCTGCTGGCGCCCTACGAGAACGGCGATGAAAACCCGTCGGACATCGCGGAGTGGGCGCTGGCGCGCATCCGCCAGCTCTCGGCGCACGAGGTGGGCCACACGCTCGGCCTCTCCCACAACTACTACGACAGCGACCTGGGCCGCATCTCGACCCTCGACTATCCCCACCCCCTCATCACCTACGACGGCGAGGACTTCGACTACTCGGAGGTCTACGACGCCGACATCGGCGAGTGGGACATGGTGGCGATCCGGTACGGCTACACACAGTTCCCGCCGGGCACCGACGAGGCCGCCGAGCTGAAGCGCATCCTCGACGAGGCGTGGGAGGACGACATCCGCTTCTTCACCAACCAGGACGTCTCCGCGCACGCGCGGGCCGATCAATGGTCGAACGGGACGGACGCGGGCGCCGAGCTGGACCGCATGCTCGACGTGCGCCGCGCCGCGCTGGACCGCTTCGGCGAGCGCACCATCCGCACCGGACGCCCGCTGGCGCAGCTGGAGGAGGTGCTTGTACCCCTCTACCTGCACCACCGCTACCAGGTCACCGCGGCGGCCTCCGTGCTGGGCGGGATGCACTACACCTACGCGACCCGGGGCGACGGACTCGACCCGGTCCGCGCCGCTTCCGCCGCCGAGCAGCAGCGGGCGCTCAACGCGCTCGTGCGCGCCCTGCAGCCGGCCGAGCTCACCATCCCGGGGCCGGTGCTGGACGACCTTCCGCCCCGTCCCTCCGGGTATGGCCGCTCGCGCGAGCTCTTCCCGCGGTACACGGGCTCCATGTTCGACGCGATCTCGCCGGCGGTGGTCGCCGCGTCCCACGTGGTGGGCAACGTGTTGAACGGGAGCCGTGCCGCGCGTCTGCTGCAGCAGCATCTGCTCGATCCGTCGCTGCCCGGTCTGGGGGACGTGATGGAGGCGCTGACCGCGGTCGCGGCACCCAATCCGGGGGACTCCCGCTACGAGGCGGAGGTGCGGCGCGCGGTCGGCAGGGTCGTGGCCGACGGGCTGATGGGGCTGGCCGGCGGGGCCGCGATGCCCCAGGTGCGCGCGGTGGCCGCACGGCACCTCACGGAAATGAAGTCCATGGCGGAGGACCTTGCCCGGGGCGACGGCGATGCCGCGGCCCACTTCGCCCTCCTGGCCGGGGACATCCGGCGCTTCGAGGACAGGCCGTTCGAGTCCTGGACACCCACCACCGCCCCGCAGGCTCCCCCGGGGGCGCCGATCGGGTCTCCGGCGCGTGAATGGATCGGGGACTGGACCACCCCCGCGGGATCCCTTCTCGGCCGCGCGGGACTCGCGATACCCGGCTGGGCCGGTGCGCTTCACCCCTTCTGCTCCCACGAAGGATGGTGACCGCACACCCGCGAACGCCCCTCAGTCCGTCTCCCCGAAACGGTCGATGACCACGACCCCGAGCACGTTGTAGTCGTCCATTCCGGTCAGCACATCGATCCCCTCCCGCAGCGTGACCGTGCGTGTCACGAGCCGGGCCGGATCGACGGAGCCGGAGGCCACCATTCGCAGAATGCGGTCGTACTCGTGCGCCTGCAGTCCGTGGCTGCCGACCATCTCCAGCTCCCAGGCGATCACCCGGTCCATGGGGACCCTGGCGTTGCGGTGGTCCCCCGTCATGAGGCCCACCTGGACGTGGCGCCCGCGCTTGCGCAGGCACGCGACGGAGTTGAAGCACGTGTCCGGATGGCCGAGCGCGTCGATGGAAGTGTGGGCGCCGCCGCCCGTTGCGTCGCGCACCTCCTCGACCGCATCCGCCGACGTGGAGGCGTCGACCACCGCAGCGGCTCCCACCTCACGCGCCATGCGGAGTGCGCCCCGGCGAATGTCCACCGCCACCACGTTCGCGCCCAGCGCCGACGCGATCATCACCGCGGCCAGCCCCACCCCGCCACACCCGTGCACGGCCACCCAGTCACCCCCCGTCACCCGCCCCTGGGCCTGTACCGCCCGGAACGACGTCGCGAAACGGCAGCCCAGGCTCGCGGCTTCCACGAACCCCACCTCGTCGGGGAGCGCGGCCAGGGTGAGATCGGCGTGGCGGAGTCCCACGCGCTCGGCAAACCCGCCCCATCCGTGGAAACCGGGCTGGAACTGGCGGTCGCAGACCTGCTGGTCCCCCGCCCGGCACGGACGGCACCGGCCGCACCCCGCAATGAAGGGCACCGATACCCGGTCACCGCGCTTCCAGCGCCGCACGTCACGCCCCACCTCCTCGACCACCCCCGCAATCTCGTGCCCGGGCACATGCGGCAGCACGATATCGGGATCATGTCCCACCCATCCGTGCCAGTCGCTGCGGCAGATGCCGTTCGCGCGGACACGCAGGACCACGCCGTCCGGTGCGGGCTCCGGATCCGGCAATGACTCGATGTTGATCGGGCCTCTGTACTTACGGTATATCGCCGCTCTCATGGCGTTACCTCGTCGGCGCCGTCGGTGGGGTTACGGATGGCGGCATCTTCCATTTCCGGTCGTTTTAGTACACATTAGTGCACTCACTCTCGCGGGATGTTGGGTGTCGGGGCCGGGGAACACCGGGAACGAACAAGGCAGTTGAGGGGAAGTATACCGAACCACAACCAGGCGTGCTCGGTGCGCGCCGCTCTCAGCGCCCCGGCTGTGACGAGTACGGGGCACCAACCCAACAAGGAGCAGTTGAATGAACAAGTCCGAGATGGCCAGGAAGCTCGCGGCGCGGTCTGGGTTGACCCAGGCGCAGTCGGCGGACGTGCTGGACACGGTTTTCAGCCCGGTCAACGGTGTTATAGCCGACGAACTCCGCGCGGGCGGAAAGGTCGCCATCGGCGGTTTCGGAACCTTCGAAGCGCGTGAGCGGGCGGCGCGGGCCGGCCGCAACCCCCGTACAGGTGAGGCGATCACGATCGCCGCAAAGAGATATCCCGCGTTCAAGGCTGCCAAGGGCCTGAAGGACTCCGTCTAGCAGGCGGCGCGGACGCAGGACCGAAGGATGGAAACGGGGCGGCTTCGAAACTCGGAGCCGCCCCGTTTCGTGTAGGTAACAGCAGTCCGTAGTGAAACCCCACGTCGCGCCGGGGCCGGTGAAGCCCGGGGCCTGCAGCGCGCTTGGCGGTCCGAGGACAGGACGGCCGGGGCACCGGGAGCGGCGAGGCGCCGGCCCGGCAGGGCGCGTCGGGGGGCGACCGCCCACGAAGGGAGGTGTGAAATGAGCGAATTGGCGACACCCGCGTTGATCGGCGAACTGGTGTTCCTGGTGCTCGCGGTTGCCGTGGTGTGGATCGTGTTCAAGGAGTTCATGCGGATCGCGATCCGGATCATCCTGCCGGCGGCGATTCTGCTGGGGGTGGCCGTCTGGGTGGGGTGGCTCGACGAGACGGCGGTCGGGAACCTTCTGACGGTGGTGGGCGAAGGCGTGCTGACGGGGGTGCGCGCGGTGGCGGACTGGATCGCTGCTGCCGCGCGCTCCGCGTGAGCCGGCCGCGAGCCTCCCCGCCTCGATGCTCGGGCGGTTCGTGGTGAGCGGCCGCCACCCCCCGCTGGTGTTGCTCGTGGGGCTGCTGGCGGGTTGTGCCACGGCCCCCGCACCGGCAGCGGAGGAGCCGGTTCTGGATCCGGTGGGGGACTACGACCTTTCGATGTCCTCCGAGACCCAGGTCTCCGATGGCACGATGGAGATCCGGGGCGAGCCGGGCCACTACCGCGGCCTCTTCTCCGTCGGGGCGCTGTCAGCGGTGATCTCGGAAGTGGAGACGGGGGCCGGAGCGCTGAATGTCCACGCCAACCTTGCTCAGGGCACACTCATGCTGCGGCTCACCGGAGACGGCCGTTGCTTCGCCGGAAACTGGGTGCTCGGCACGCAGCGCGGGACGATTACGGCCGAGAAGCGACCGCGGCCGCGCGGGAGCAGCGGCTGCTGAAGTCAGCCCGCAGCGTCCGGGGGGCCCGTGTCAACCGGCAGGTCTTCGCGGCCTCCCCACTCGGACCACGACCCGTCGTAGATCGCCACGTCGCCGTGCCCGGCGCACGCCATCTTCCAGGCGAAGGCGCATGCGCTGGTGCCGGAACCGCACGTTCCCACCAGCTGCCGTTCGGGATCGACCCCGGCATGGACGAGCAACCGCGCCAGGGCCCGGTCGTCGATGACGAGACCGGTGCGGGGGTCCACCAGGTCGGCATAGGGTACGTTGCGGCTTCCGGGCACGTGGCCGGACCTGAGTCCCGCCCGTGGCTCCGGCTCGGTCCCGGCGAAGCGGCCCGCGGGCCGCATGTCCACGATCTGGGTGTGGGCGGCGCCG
>VXOC01000244.1 GCA_009840215.1 Gemmatimonadota bacterium
GAGGTGGTTTGGGGAGGGGATGGTGGTGGGGGAGACGGCGACGGGCCGGAGAAGGCGGCGGTGAAGCCCACGGTGACGATTGACACCACGCGTACGAGCGGCGGGACGACAATGCCCGACTCGACGTTCACGCTCCGCTTCGAGTTCTCGGTTCCGGCCACGGGGTTCACCAGCGGTGACATCAGGATTACGGGTGCTGAAAAGACCTCTCAGTTGACCGAGACTCAAACGGATTCCATCTACACTCTCAACATCGAGACGCACTCGGGTCTGGAGGGCAGCATCACCGTGACGGTCTTGGCCAACGCGGTGGAAAACAACGGGGACGGTAACGACGAGACAGTCCTGACCTTTGAGGTCGACAACAAACCGCCCGCGCTGGAACATGCGACTGCGAGTGTACAGACCATCGTCCTGCGGTACCACGAGGAATTGGACGAAGAGTTTCAGGCGGCCGCGGCGCAATTCTTGGTGACCACCAAGCGCCCCGATGGAACCGCAGGCCTCTCTGGTATGGCAACCAACGACGTGGATGTCGAAGACGAGTTCGTGACCCTCACCTTGGCCGCAGCCGATACCATCCACGCGGGTGACTCAGTTAAGCTCCAATACACCGCAAGTAGCAATCAACTTCGGGACGAAAAGGGCAACCACCTCCCAGCCTTTGAGAACCTAGAAGTCGATAACCAAAGAACTTTGGACTTGCCCGGGGCCATTAGCGACCTCAAGGCCGACGGTAAGAGCACCACCGAGATCGAACTCACATGGACCAAACCCGCTGATGGCGGCTCCGCGATTACCGGATACCGGATCGAGGTACGGAAGAACCAGAACAGCGCTTGGGGCTTGCTGGAGGCGGACACCAAGAAGACGGCCACCAAGTACACCCACGAGGGCCTTACCCCCGACACCACACTCCAATACCAAGTCTTCGCGATAAATGGTCAGGGAACGGGTCCCGCTTCCAACACGGCCACGGGCTCCACCAACCGCGAGGGCGAAGTCCCCGGTGCCCCGACCGGCCTCCGCGCCACGGCCGATGGCGACGACGCGATCGATCTTGTATGGACCGCGCCCACCAACACAGGTAGCACCGCGATCACCGGGTACAAGATCCAGTATAGGAGCAACCCTACATCTAGCTGGAACGATCTGGTGACCACCACAACCGCCGCTACCTCCTACACCGATTCACCGCTCCAACCCAGCACGACCCGCTACTACCAGGTCGCCGCGGTCAACTCCACCGGTCCGGGTGCTTACTCGAACGTCGACCACGCGACCACCGCTGCCGCACCCACCGATCCCCCCGACCCCCCCACCGGCCTCACTGCCACGGCCGTGTCGAGTTCGCGGATCAACCTCGCATGGAACCCTCCGGTCGATGATGGCGGATCGCCGATAACCGGGTACAGGCTTGAATGGTCGCAGAACGGCACCTCGGGGTGGACGCTTCTCAACCCCGACACCACTTCAACCGCAACGACGTACTCCGACACCGGCCTGGATCCGGTGACCACCCGCCACTACCGCGTCCTCGCAATCAATATCAATGGGCGCAGCGGCTGGTCCGCCGTACACAGCGCCACAACACCGGCCGACGTCCCCGGGATGCCCATCGGTCTTGCAGCCGCCGCGCAGGGACAGACCCAGATCAATCTCTCCTGGACGGCCCCAACCGAGACCGGGGGTGCGGCAATCACGGGATACGATATTGAAACGTCCAGCCAGGGGACCACGCGGATCGTCCAAACTGGAACTGCAACGACGTACCCCCACACCGGTCTTACCGCAGGGAGTACATGGCGTTACCGAGTAAGGGCGAAGAACTCTGAGGGCAATGGGCCATGGTCTTCTCCGGTTACTGCTACGACCGACGCCGCGGCCCCGGGTGCTCCGACCAGGCTGACCGCGACTGCGGACGGCAGACACCGTATCAACCTCATATGGCAGGCGCCGACATCCACCGGCGGTGTCGCGATCACCAGCTACGAGATCGAGGTGGCGGTTCACCCGGACTCTGCCTGGAGCACGCTGGTGGAGGAGTTCACCTCGTTCCCCAACCCGTATGTGCACCGCGGTCTCGCGCCAGGCAGCACGCGCTATTATCAGGTCCGCGCGAAGAACTCGGCGGGATTGTCCGGTCCCTGGTCGAATGTGGACTCCGCCAGGACCATGGCCGCTCCGCCCGGTGCGCCCACGGAACTGATGGCTACCGCCCGCGACTCGTCGCAGATCGATCTGTCGTGGACGGCGCCCGCCGACGACGGTGGTGCGGACATCTCGGGTTATCGGATCTTCTTCTCGGTTACCAATGGCCAGACCTGGAACATACTCGTCGGGAGCACCGGGTCCGACGCGACCACCTGGTCGCACACGGGGCTCGATCCGGCCACCACCCGGCACTATCGGGTGGCGGCACTTAATGCTGCGGGCCCAGGTCCCCAATCCAACGTGGCCAACGCGACGACCGATGCAGCGCATCCCGGTAAGCCGACCGAACTGATCGCAACAGCGGACGGAACCTCGCGGATCGAGCTCGATTGGGAGGCGCCGTCGTACACCGGAGGCGTCCCGCTCACGGGATACCAGGTCGAAGTGTCCTCGGACGGCGGGTCGCGGTGGGAGATACTGGAAGCCAATACCGGATCTCCGACACCCGGGTTCGATCACACCGGCCTGGATCCGGCCTCCACGCGGCATTACCGGGTCTCGGGCATCAACGCGGCCGACCTGGTGGGCGATCCGTCGAATGTGGACAGCGCGACCACCGATGCCACGGTGCCGGACGCGCCCACGGACCTCGTGGCCACCAAGGACGGCACTTCACGGATCGACCTCGAGTGGACCGCACCCGACTACGACGGTGGGGCCGAAATCACCGGCTACCGGATCGAGGTGTCGCGCGACCGCGGCCTCGTCTGGAGGGACCTCGTCGAGGACACGGAGTCCACGGCCACGACCTTCCCACACGAGGGGCTTGCGCCTGCCACCACGCGGTTCTATCGCGTCTCGGCGATCAACCGGGTCGGAGCGGGTGAACCTTCGAACGAGGCGAACGCGACCACCGACGCCACGGTGCCGAACGCGCCGCTGCGACTGACCGCCGACGCCGAGGACCATTCGCAGATCGATCTCGACTGGGATATCCCGGACTTCGACGGGGGAACGCCGATTACCGGCTACCGGATCGAGGTGTCCGACAACGAGGGGGCGACCTGGAAGGCTCTGGTCCTCGATACGGAGTCGCTGACGACGGCCTACTCGCATACGGGCCTCGAACCGGCGACCACGCGGCACTACCGCGTCTCGGCGATCAACGAGATCGGGATCGGTGAACCCTCGAACGAGGCGAACGCGACCACGGACGCGATCGCGCCGGATCCGCCGACGAACCTCATGGCGACCGCCAGCGAGCCGACGCGCATCGACCTCACGTGGTCTGCGCCGGCGTACGACGGCGGTGCTCCGGTCACCGGCTATCGAATCGAGGTCTCGGCGGACGGGGCCACCTGGGCCGACCTCCAGCGCAATACGGGTTCCGTCCGGACGAGCTACGCGCACGTCGGGCTGGAGCCGGGGAGCACGCGCCACTACCGCGTGTCGGCAATCAACATCGCGGGTACGGGTGAGCCGTCGAATACCGCGAGTGCCACGACCGATGATCCGGTCGAGCGGGCCGGACGCGTCAACGCGGCGATCCTGCCGCACTTCGCCGCGGCCGCGACCACCAGCACGTTTTCGGCGATCTCCGCACGGATCGAGTCGGTGGCGTCGCGCAATCCCCTGCGGAGCCAGTTGAACGCGGCGGGTCTGCTGTCGCGGGCCGGCGGCATGGGGATGCGCGGTTCGGCGGACGGGCTGAACATGGCGCGGCTCTTCGACGGGGCGTCGTTCGCAATGCCGTGGGGCGGCGGCCCGCAGGAACAAGACACCGGCACGCCCATCGGCTTCACGACCTGGGGTGGGGCGGAGTTCACCAGCATGGGCGAGCCCGGCGGAGACCGGATCGAGTGGGAGGGCGACATGCTCAGCATTCACCTGGGTGCGGACGCGCGCGTCCACCGCGATATCCTGGCCGGTGTGGCCGGATCCAGGTCGTCGGGGAGCTATGACTTCACCGACGTGACCGGCGCCGAACGGGAGGTCGCGGGCACCTACGACGCCATGATGACGAGCCTGAACCCCTACGTGGCGTGGCTGCCCGGCCGCACGGGCGTGTCGATATGGGCGGCGGGAAGCTTCGGCTGGGGTGAAGTGACGGTCGACGACGAGCCGGGCGGCGAGCGCATGAGCGACACCCGCTCGCGGGCGGGTGCGGTCGGCGGCAGCCGCATCATGATGACGCGCGGTGCATCGGCGCTGCGCATGCGCGCCGAGGGCTGGATGTCGCGGGTGGAGGTGGACGGCAGCGAAGGGATGGACTCGCTGACGCTCGACATGCGGCGCATGCGGGTTGCGTTGGAGTGGTCGCAGGTTCAGGCGCTGCCGGGAGGACGCGAAGTCAACCTCCTGGTGGAGGGCGGCCTGCGCTACGACGACGGTGACGGTTCGGACGGTGCCGGAATGGAGGTCGGCGGCGGGGTCCGCTTCACCAGCGGGACACGGGCGCTGACCGTGGAAGGCCACGGCAGATTGCTGGCCACGAGCCCGACCGACTACGAGGAGTGGGGCTTCCGAGGGATGATTCAGGTCAACCCGCAAGCCGTCCTCAGCGGACTGTCGCTGAGGATCGTCCCGGCTTGGGGCCAGTCTGCGAGCGGTCTCCAGGAGCTGTACGAACGGGGCATCAGCGACCGGCCCGACATGAGCCACTCGCTGCAGCGGGGCCGTGTGAACACCCGGGTCGAATACGGTCTGGGCGAGTTCAACGGGACGCCCTACGGCCGCTTGTACATCGCCGACGGTGGTGCCAGAGCCTTCGGGACCGGCATGAGGTACGAGCTCTCGCGGGTCCTCGACCTGCGCGTCGAGGGTACGCGTACCGAGGGCGCCAGCGGTCCGGCACGGCACGGACTCGCGATGAGGGGGCGCTGGGTGTTCTGATTTCGATGCGCGGGGACTGACCGCGAACTCGAGAACCCGGCAGGGGGGGGACGGCGCGAGAGCGATCGCTCCCCCCTGTCGGGTTTGTCTTTGGCGCCCCACTATTAGCGTCCCTTTCGCACGTACCGTCGCAGTCATCCAAGGAGCCAGGAAGATGTCTCGTCTTCGCTTCCCCACCCACCTGTTCACCTTCGCCGTCCTTTTCGCCATTGCCGCGCCTGCCCCGGTGCTGCACGGCCAGGACACCGGCGCCAACACCGACCAGGACGATCCGCCTCCGAGTCCCGCCGAGCTGCTGCTCGCCTCCGAGGATTGGGTCGAACCCCCGCCGGAGATCGCCGAGGCCGTGCTCGCGCCCCGGCACACGAACGTCACGCTCAGCCGCCTCAGCCCGGACGAACGCTTCTTCCTGCGCGAGGTGAGTGACGGACCGATCACGATGGACCGCTTCGCACGCCCCTTCGACGAACTGGGCGGGCAGTTCCTGGAGCCGCAGTCGAATCGTCACCGGTCCCTCTCGATCCGCAATTCGGCCGGACTGCAGGTGATCTCGGCCACGGACGGGTCGGTGACCGACATCGAGGTGCCGCGCGGGACGCGCGTTTCAGGGTCGCGCTGGTCCCCGGACGGCTCCCGCATCGCCTTCTACGTGCACACGGACGACGAAACGCACATCTACGTGGCCGATCCCGAGAGCGGCGATTCGCGCCAGATCACGCGCACGCCCGTCCTCGCCACCATGGTCATGAGCTTCGAGTGGACCTCGGACGGCGAGGAGATCGCCACCGTGCTGATCCCCGAGGACCGGGCCGCCCGCCCGGGTGCGCCACCCGTACCGACCGGCCCCCGCGTCAAGCAGACCGAGGACGGCAGGAACATCCTGCGCACCTACGCGAGCCTGATGGCCACTCCGCACGACGAGGCGCTGCTGGAGTGGCACGGCACCGGCCAGCTGGCCACGATCGCGGTGGACAACCGGCGTGTCACCGAAATCGGCACGCCCACCATGATCCGCGGCTTCGACTTCGCGCCCAACGGGCAGCACGCGCGCGTGACGACCATGCAGCGGCCGTTCAGCTACGTGGTGCCGGTCAACAGCTTCGGGCGGGTCGAGGAGATCTGGGACCGCGAGGGCAACGCGCTGGCCGAGCTCTCCGAGAACGAGTTGAACACCGGCATTCGCGGCGCGCCGTCGGCGCCGGGCGTGGCGGGCGAAGAGGATGAACCCGAACGCCGAAGCGTGTTCTGGCGCGAGGATGGGGCCGGTCTGACCTTCCTCCAGATGGAGCCGGAGCCCGAAGAGGAGGAAGGCGAGGAGGACGTCGAGGAGGAGGAGGGGGAAGAGGAGGAAGAGCGGCCGTCGCGCCGCAAGGACCGGATCATGCTGTGGGCGCCGCCGTTCGTCGAGGGTGAGGAAACCGTCGTCTACGAGAGCAACCAGCGCATGTCGAGCCACCGCTACTCGGAGGACTACCGCTGGGTCTTCATCACGCAGCGGCCGGGTGGTGGCGGTGGTGCTGCCGCGCGGTTCGGTGGAGGGGGGCGCGGCCGGATCACCGAGTACGCGGTTCATCTGGACCAGCCCGATTCGACGTACACGATCAGCGAGTGGGACTCGGAGGAGTTCTACGAGAACCCCGGGTCGCTCGTGATGGCGGGCGGGGGCGGTGGTGGCTTTTTCTTCGGCTTCGGTGGTGGTGGTGGCGGACACTTCGTGGAGATCTCCGGCGAGGGAGACGATGCCACCGTCTTCCTGCAGGGGACGCAGTACTTCGAGGACCCGCTCGAGCAGTCGCCGCAGAGCTTCCTGGACCGCGTCAACGTCCGCACCGGCGACAAGGAGCGCGTCTACGAGAGCTCGAACGAGGGGCAGTCGGAGCGGATCACCACGGTGCTCGACCCGGGCGCGGGCCGGTTCGTGGTGCGGCGCGAGACGCCCACCGAGATCGCGCAGTCTTACCTGATCGACGGCGACACGCGCACCCAGCTGACCAACAACGTCGACTACACGCCCGACATCACCACCGCGCCGCGCGAACGCTTCACCGTGGAGCGTCCCGACGGCTTCCGCTTCCTGGTCAACGTCACCATGCCGCACGACTTCGTCGAGGGCGAGCGGCGTCCCGCGATGTTCTGGTTCTATCCGCGCGAATACCAGGACCAGGAGTCGTACGACGAGCGCGGCCGCACCTTCAACAAGAACGCCTTCCCCAACTTCGGCTCACGCTCGATGGAGTACCTGATCCGGCTGGGGTACGTCGTGGTCGAGCCGGACGCGCCGATCGTGGGCGAGGCGGGCCGCATGAACAACAACTACGAGCACGACCTGCGCAACAACCTGGCCGCGGTGATCGACGAACTGGACGAGCGCGGCATCATCGACCGCCGCCGGCTCGGTCTGGGCGGCCACTCGTACGGTGCATTCGGCACAGTCAACGCCATGGTGCACACGCCCTTCTTCAAGGCGGGCATCGCGGGCGACGGCAACTACAACCGCACCCTCACCCCGCTCGGCTTCCAGAGCGAGCGCCGCTATTTCTGGGACGCGCGCGAAGTCTACCTGAGCATGTCGCCCTTCATGTGGGCCAACAACCTGACCGGCGCGCTGCTCATGTACCACGGCATGCACGACCAGAACGTCGGCACCGCTCCCGATCACGCGCCGCGGCTCTTCCATGCGCTGAACGGCCTGGGCAAGGACGCGGCGATGTACATGTACCCGTTTGAGGACCATGGCCCGGCCACGCTCGAGTCGATTCTGGACCTGTGGGGGCGCTGGACGGCGTGGCTGGAGCTGCACCTGCTGGCGGAGGAGAAGGAGAAGCCGGTGACGTAGGGGCAAGGAGAGAGACCTTGAGCAACAGCGCGTGGTCGCCGATGGGCGGCCCGGGTGGACAAGTCGGCAGGCTGGCGCTTGTCGCGGTGGCGGTTGCCGGGTGTGCCTCGGGCGGAGGGCGCGTCGTTCTGACCGAGGCGGAGGTCGAGGCCCGCCTGGCGGCGTATGCGGGTCGTTGGGTGCTGGACGAGTCCGGCAGTTCGCCGCAGATCAACGCTCCCCAGCCTCCCCGCGACCAGACCGTGACCATCCGGGTATCGTCCCAGGATCGGGAGCGGGTTCGCAGGGAACTCGAAGCCGAACTGCAGGCGGATGCCGATCGGTACAACACCCTCGTGGTGCTCCGGCGTCGTCCGGACACGCTCGGGCTGCTCGCGGACGGGACACGCCTGATCTACGACCCCACGCCGGGCCGCAGAATCTCCCTGCCGGTCGACGGAGGATCGATTGTGGAATCCGGAGTAGGCGAGCCGATCCGCACCCGGATCTTCTGGGATGGCCCCGTGCTCGGAATCGAGTACGCCGTGGGTTCGGAGGGCCAGGTCCACTCGGTCCTGGAGGTCGTCAACGGGCGGCTGCGGATGACCCGCACAATGCGGATCTCCGGCGAGACGGTCACGCCGCTCGTGCTATGGTATGACCGGGAAGCGGGAGGGTGAGAGATAATTAGTATACTATACATTACATAATGTAAAGTAAAGTTGTCAGTAGGGCGAGGTCCGCAGGGGCCCTTCAACTCCGCCACGGACCGGCCTTCAAAGTTGATTCCATCCCGCGTGTCCACGACGTGACCCGCGATGAACTCGTACTCGTCGTCGTACTCGAAGATGCCGGTGTATCGCTTGTACTCGATCATGGTGTGACACCTGGCGGAGGCCCATGTTGCTGTTTGGTGAAACCCGGCTGATGCATAGTAACCTCAAAGGAGCCGCGCCATGAGAGTAGCCGGCGTCCCCTACCGCGCCATCTTCACAGAGGGCGACGGCACCGAGGTCCGCGTCATCGATCAGACCGTGCTGCCGCACCGGTTCGAGACGATCCGTCTGGAGACCGCCGCCGACGCTGCGCGCGCGATCCGCGACATGGTGGTGCGGGGGGCGCCGCTGATCGGGGCGACGGCGGCCTATGGCGTGGCGCTCGCGATGCGGGCCGATCCCTCGGATGACTCGCTGGCGGAGGCCATCGAAATGCTCGGCGCCACCCGGCCGACAGCCGTCAACCTCCGGTGGGCGCTGGACGCGGCGGGTACGCTGCTTCGCGGCCTTCCACCGGGAGAGCGCACGGTCGCGGCCTACGACTTCGCCGCGCGGCTGTGCGAGGATGATGTGCGGACGAATCGCAGCATCGGGGGATTCGGGCTTGAGATTTTCCGGGAAATCGCGGGCCGGGTGGGGGTCGGCGGTGGTGGCGGAGATCGCGCACTCAACGTCATGACGCACTGCAACGCCGGCTGGCTCGCCACGGTGGACTGGGGGACCGCGACGGCCCCGATGTACCTCGCCCACGACCAGGGCCTGCCCGTCCACGTGTGGGTGCGTGAGACCAGGCCGCGGTTTCAGGGCGCGGGTCTCACCGCGTGGGAACTCGGTCAGCATGGGGTGCCGCACACGCTCGTCTCGGACAGTGCGGCCGGGCACCTGCTCAGCCGAGGCAGGGTCGACATCGTGATCGTGGGGACGGACCGCACGACTGCGGCCGGTGATGTCGCCAACAAGGTGGGGACGTATCCGCTCGCGCTGGCCGCGCGGGACAACGGCGTGCCGTTCTATGTCGCCGTTCCGTCGCCAAGTATCGACTGGTCGATCCAGGATGGCGACAAAATACCGATCGAGGAGCGCGATGCGGACGAGGTGACGCGGGTGTGGGGGGTGGACGGGGACGGGGTGGAGCGGTGGGTGCGGGTCGTGCCGGAAGGGACACGCGCGGCCAACTATGCGTTCGACGTGACGCCAAGGCGGCTGGTGACGGGGATGGTGACGGAGCGCGGGGTGTGCGGGGCGGGGGGGTTG
>VXOC01000002.1 GCA_009840215.1 Gemmatimonadota bacterium
GCCCAGCCCCGGTCCGAAGATGAACCCCAGGCCGAACGCCACCCCGATCAGCCCGAAGTTGCGCGCCCGGTCCTCGGGTTTCGACACATCGGCGATGTAGGCGTTCGCCGTGGTGATGCTCGCCCCCATCACCCCCGCCACCAGCCGCCCCACGAAGAGCCACCCCAGTGAAGGCGCGAACCCCATGATCACGTAGTCCACCCCGAGACCGAAGAGCGAGATCAGGATCACCGGCCTGCGCCCCACCCGGTCCGACAGCGCCCCGAGCACAGGCGCGAAGATGAACTGGGTCAGCGCGTAGGTGGAGGCGAGAACACCGAACCAGCGCCCGGCCATGGGGGTGCTGCCGCCGGCGAACTCCTTGATCAGCTCGGGAAGAATGGGGATGATGATACCGATCCCCAACACGTCAATGAAGACCGTGATGAGGATGAAGATCATGGCGGCCTGGCGGCCGCGTCCCGATGATGTCAAAACAAACCTCCCGCGAGACCGTCCCCGGGATCACGACCCCGGCTTCCCGTGACCGAGCTTCCCATCGCCTTCCACCCACCGACCGCCCAACCCGGCAGCCCGTGGAGAGAATCCCCCCGGCATTCGAGCGGCGATGCATCCGCGCTGGACCGCTTCGCTCAGCTCTTCAGAATGTAATGATAACATTACATTAAGTCATGTACAGTATACATCCGTCCTCCTCAAAGCGGCGCTCTGCGTTGCTCCTCGGGCGAATAGCCCTGCTATTCCCCTCTCGTTGCGCCTTGCCACCCCGGCGCCTCGCCGCTCTCGGTGCTCGGGCGGCTCTATCCACGAACTGCTAACCCCGCATGGAATTCGACGCCTTCGAAAAGGAATCGCGACAGGTCTTCGAGGAGATCCCCGAGGGGTTCCGCGAAGGGGTCGACGGGCTCACCGTACACCGCAGGCCGCTCCGCCACCCCCGCTTCCCCGGCGTCTACACACTCGGCGAATGCGTGACGGAGTCGTACCCGTCCAGCTGGGAGGGACCAGAAACGGTGCGTTCGGTCGTGCTCCTCTACTGGGGATCCTTCCGCGCGCTCGCCGAGTTGGACCCCGGCTTCGACTGGCGCGAGCAGATCTGGGAGACGCTCACGCACGAACTCCGCCACCACCTGGAGTCGCTCGCGGACCGGGACGACCTGGTCGGCGTCGACTATGCCATGGAGCAGACCTTCCTCCGCAATGAGGGACTGGACTTCGACCCGCTGTACTACCGCAGTGGCGACCGCATCGCGCCGGACACGTACGCGGTGGAAGACGAAGTGTACATCGAGCAGAGCTGGAGGAAGACCGACTTCGACCGGGCCGGGCGGATCACATTCCAGTGGGGCGGCCGGAACTTCGAGATCGGCCACCCGGTCGAACTGGGGGACCTCCACTTCATCCGGATCGTGGACGGCATCCGGCCGCCACCGTACATTGAATTCGTGCTGGTGCGGAGATCTTCGTGGCGGGAGAAGTTCCGTAGGGGACTGGCCGGGGAAGGATTTGAGATCTACGAATCCGACGCGGTGGCGCGGGTGGTCGAATAGGCAACGATCGGACCTCGGAAACTGTCCTATGGAATGAGGGTACGGCGGGCGCGCCAGCGCCGGAAGGTCGGCCTGAACAACAACCGAGGAGGAAACGAAATGAAGCAGCGAGCCCGTTACGCGCGTCCCACCGTGAACCACATGAGGGCCGCAGCCCTGGCCGCCCTGGTCGCAGCCGCGGGATGTTCGTCCGCGCCGGCGGGCGGACCCGCGCTGATCCCGGAGTCGACCGTTGGAACCGCTTCGGTCCAGGGCGTCGGCCGCGAAATCGTGGCCCACGACAAGACGGCCGAAACGGAGACCGTCGCCGCGGCGACGAATCTCGTCTGGGGCGTCCTCGGCGGAGTCTACGAGCAGATCGGCATCCCCGTCACCGCGACCGATTCGAGGAGCATGTCGCTCGGCAACCTCGGCTACGAGGCCCGGCGGATCGACGGCTCCAGGATGAACACGTACCTGGACTGCGGCACCAACTTCAACGGACCGCTCGCGAACCACTACGAAGTCACGCTCTCGGTGATCACCAGGCTGGACAGGGCCGATTCGAGAAACACCGAGGTCTCAACCGTGGTTGACGCGTCCGCGAAACCCAGGACCAACGCCGGATACCCGGTCCAGTGCACGACCCGGGAAACCCTGGAAGCACTGATCGTCGAGAAGGTGAAGGAAGCGCTGGAACTGGGGTCCTGATCCCTCGTCAGCAGGACAGGCACCTGTGGTTGTTTCTGGAACCCAGTGCCTCGAGGAGGACCACCGTCTCGGGGAAGGGCTGCTGGCGCTGGATGGGGCCGTTGGCCATGTCGGCGGTGGTCTGGCCCCTCCGGCTGACGGCGGTCACTTCGGCACCGCGATCCACCAGGTAGAGCACGAGTTCCCTGTCGCCGCGCGCTGCCGCGTGGTGTAGCGGCGTGTACGCATTGGCGTCCCGCACGTTCACGTCCGCTCCGCACTCCTCCACGAGAAACCTCACCGCGGCCATCCAGTTGTCCGGCACGTGACGGTGGGCGTTGCCCGCAAAGGACTGGCCGTATCCGGCCCCCGCGGCGGCGTGGAGGGGGTGTATGTGGGGCCCGCCCGCCGGCACCGGCGGAAGACCTGAAGGATCCGCCTCTTCTTCCTCCTCACCCTCGTTCGGCGCCGGCCGGCGCCGGCGTTGGGGTGGCTTGGCCGTCGCCAAATGGGGGTCGGCCCCGTATTCCATGAGCAGCCGCATGGCGTCGATGTCCAGGGCGTAGGCCGCCCTCCAGAACGGCGTGGCACCCTTCATGTTGATGCCGCTCCCCCGGAGAACGCCGAAGGTGTACTCCATGTACCAGAGGTGGCTCTCCAGCCGCGCGTTGGGGTCGGCGCCGGCTTCCAGCAGCGCCCTCATCACCTCCAGGTGGGTGGCCTGCTGCTGCTCGTGCTCCGTGGGGTGTGCGTAGGACGCCCGCGGCGCCCACTGGCGCTCGAGCACCGCGAACAGGGGTGTCGTACCCGCGCCGCCGGCCACGGTCGGATCCGCCCCGTGATCGAGCAGGGTGAGGGCGAGGTCGAACTGTCCGTTGAGCGCGGCCATGAGGAGCGGCGTGGTCCCGTCCCCCGCGGAGGGCTGATCGATGTCGGCGCCGCCCTCCACCAGGGCAAGGGCCGCCGCGGCATGGCCCTGCCGTACTGCATGCAGCAGCGGCGTGAGCCCGCCCCACGCGCCGACCAGTTGCGGGTAGGACCTGGGCCCCGCCGCTGCCGCCTCCGAATTGGTCGAGTCCGCGGCCACGACCGTGGAGTCGCCGACCGCTGCGGCGGAATCCGTGCCCGCCGACGCGGAATCCACGGCCGCACCCGCCGAATCGGCAGCCGCGGCAACCGAATCCGCGGCGGCGGCCCCGGCCGTGTCTGCTGACGCAGTGTCCTCTTCCTCCCTGTCGTCGTCCGCCGGGTCCGGAACATCCGGCCACTTGCGCTGAATCTTCCGCGCCGCCTCGATGGCCGCCTGCACCTGGCTGGGCGTCGGCTGCCAGTCGGTGTCACCGCCTTCCTTCTCCTTGAAGGCGGCCAGGAACTCGTTCAGGCGGCGCTCCGCTGCCTGATCCGCCGTGGCCTGCTCTTCGACATCGACCACATGAGCAGTGAGGGACGGATCGGCACCCCCCTGCAGAAGCATCCGGACAGCTTCCACGCGGTTGCCGGCCGCAGCGAAGATCAGCGGCGTCTGCCCCCACGCGGATTCGCGCCCGTTGACGTCGGCGCCAGCGTCGATCAGCAGCCCGATCACCCGCGCGTCTCCCGACCCGGCGGCCAGGTGGAGAGGGGAGACCCCCGAATTGGTCGTGCGCGCATCCGGCTCGGATCCCGCCTGCAGCAGCAGTTCCACCATGGAGACGTGCGCGGAACGCGCGGCCAGGTGCAGCGGCGTGTAGTGACCGATCCGGGTCCCCGCATCCACCCTGGCGCCGGCGTAGAGCAGCACTTCCCCCATCTCCCCCTCCCCCCGCTCCGCCGCCCAGTGCAGCGCCGTCATCCCGTCACCCTGGGCAGCGTTGACATCGGCGCCGTCGCGCAGCAGCCGCCGCACGGCCTCGAGGTCCCCACGCTGGGCTGCGTCCGCCACGGGGGAGTTCCCCCCGGACAGCCCCAGAAGCAACAGCGGCAGGATCGCTGCGCTCAGAATCCCGGCCCGCCTGGGAACCCCGTCTGCCAGCCTCCTCACGGTGCAACCTCAGGCGCCGCCCGCCAGCGAAAACTCCCCCGTGGCATCGCCGAAGCGCTCGAGGTCGTCGTGGCCCAGCTTGTGGAGCAGCATGGTGAACACATTCGCCATCGGGGTTCCGGTCTCCGCCCGCAGGTGCTGTCCCCCGTCGAGCTGTCCGTTCGCACCCCCCATCACCACCAGCGGGCAGCGGCGGTGGTTGTGCAGGTTGGCATCGCCCATCGGCGAACCCCATACGATCATCGACCGGTCGAGGAGGCTCGCATCACCGTCCGCGGTCTCCTCCAGCCGCTTCAGGAAGTACGCCAGCTGGCCCGTCCGATACCGGCAGATCTTGTTGAACTCGAGGATGTTCCTCTCCCTGCCCCCGTGGTGCGACGCGGGGTGGAAGCCCCGGTTCGACCCGCTCTCGGGGAAGCTGCGGTTCGACGCGTCGCGCCCGGTCTTGAAGGCCACGACCCGGGTGGTGTCGGTCTCAAGGGCCAGCACCTGGAGGTCGAACATGAGGCGCATGTGCTCGGAGAATGAGTCCGGCACACCGGGCGGCGCCCCCGGCAGCTCCCTGGGTTCGCCGCTGGTGTTGCGCACCTCGACCCGCTCGATCCGCCGCTCGATCTCACGCACGCTCTCCAGGTAGCGGTCCACGCGGCGGCGGTCCACCGCGCCCAGCTCACGCCTCAGGCCGGCCACCTCCTCCGAGACCCAGTCCAGGATGCTCCGGTGGGTGCGGCGGCGGCGGGCGCGCTCCTCGTCGGTTCCTCCCGCGCCGAAGAGCATGTCGAAGGCCGTGCGCGGACTGCGGATCATGGGAAGCGGTGTCGTTGGCGACGACCAGCTGATCGAATCGGTGTAGGCGCAGGAGTAGTTGTAGTCGCAGCCCCCTCCCTTGTCGGTCCGCTCGATGCAGAGTTGCAGCGAGGGCAGCACCGTCTCCTGGCCGAAGCGCTGCGCGTGCAGCTGGTCCAGCGACGTGCCGCAGTAGAGGTCCGAGCCCTGCGTCTGCCGGGGATGGGCCTGCGTCAGGAAGACCGCGCTGGAGCGGAAGTGGTCGCCCCCCACCTCCTGCGCCTCGAAGGCCTCGGCCATCCTCACGTCGGTGTTGCTGACGATCGTCATGAATTCGCGCCAGGGCTCGAGCGCCTTGAGGACGTTTTCGTCGGGCAACACGTAGTCCCGGCCCGTGGCCGCCGGTGCGAAAAGGTGACGCTCGGCGGCCCATTCGTTGCAGCCGGCGACCCCGTGGACCTCCTCGATGCAGATGAGGCGGGTCGGCCGGTCGGCCGCGGATCCGGCGCGCAGTCTCCCCGCGGGGAACATGGCGTCGAGCAGGGGGAGCGCGACCGTGGCGCCCGCCCCCTTCAGGAAGGCGCGCCGCGGCAGGGCCTTGCCGGTCAGAAAATGCATGACGACTCCAGCTTCGTACGTGAACCCGCGTCCCGGGCCCATGGTGGTAATCTAGCCCGTGGACGGATCCGCGCGAGTACCGCGGCTCGAATGCCGGTGGGACCTGGACCGAAGGGAGCTAGGGCACGGACCCGTCCGGCGTTTCATCCTCGCCGAACGCCTCCTTCATGCGGAAGGCGTCGCTCCTGACCACACCCACCACAAACGACGACATCCGGTACCCGTTCCCGGCCGCCTCCCTCGCGATCGCGCGCACGGCGGGCTGGTCCCGGTACTCGATCGTGCGCCCCAGCGCGTAGGCCATCAGGCTCTCGGTGAATTGGCGCACCAGCGGCATCGGCCGCTTGAGCAGCACCCGGGAGAGGTCGCTCGCGCCTGCGATTTCGGTGCCGTCGTAGAAGGTGCCGCGGGTATCGAGTGCGGCACCCTGCTCGCGGATTCGCCAACGCCCCGTAACGTCGAAGTTGTCCAGCGCCAGGCCGATCGGATCGATGAAGTTGTGGCACGACGCGCACGCCGGCTTCGCGCGATGCATCTCCAGCCGCTCCCGCGTCGAGAGGACCAAGCCGTCGCGGGAAGCGTCCGTGTCCTCCAGGTCGGGGATGTCCGCCGGGGGAGGTGGCGGGGGAGTCCCCAGCAGCACCTCCATGACCCACTTGCCCCGCAGCACGGGCGAGGTGCGGTTCCCCAGCGAGGTCTGCACCAGCATGCTCCCGTGTCCCAGGACCCCGCGCCTCCGGTCGTCCGCGTAGGCCACCCGCCGGAAGTGGTCCCCTTGCACGCCGTCGATCCCGTAGTGGCGGGCCAGACGCTCGTTCACGAAGGTGTAGTCCGCCTCGTAGAGTTCCAGCAGGCTCCGGTCCTCCCGCACGAGATTGTCGAAGAAAAGCTCCGTCTCGTGCCGCATCGCTTCGGCCAGCTGCCGGCTGTAGTTGGGGAAGCGGAAGGCGTCCGGGGCGACCTTCTCCACATCCTGGAGACGCAGCCAGAGCGACGCGAAACGGGTCGCCAGAACCATGGAGCGGGGATCGGCCAGGAGGCGGCGGGCCTGGGCCTCGAGGCCATCCGGATCGGCCAGGCGCCCCGACTTCGCCGCGTCCATCAGTTCGCGGTCCGGGGCGGTTCCCCAGAGGAAGAAGGAGAGCCGTGCCGCCAGATCCTCCGGAGCCACCGGATAGATCTCCCCCGGACCGACGCCCGCAGGCTGGCGTTCCATGCGGAAGAGGAAGTGGGGACTCGCGAGGATCGCCTCCAATGCGGTCCGGATCCCCGCCTCGAAGCCGGCCTCGTCGGCGCCCAGCCCGTAGAAGCCGACAAGGTCGTCCACCTCGTCGGGGGCGAGTTCGCGGCCATAGGCCTCGGTTGCCAGCCGCGTGATGATCCGCCGGGCGCACGGCTCCTCCTCGCTCGGACCGGTGGGCCTGCAGGTGAAGACGCGCCGCCGCGACTCGAAGTCCGACACGCCGGTGGGGTTGGTGGGGCCCTCCAGCGTCAGGCTCATGAGGTGGGGGAGCGAAGTCGTGCCGTAGCTCGTCTCGGTCCCTGTGAGCGACCAGTCGTTGGGACGGATGAGGTCCTCGTAGGGGCCGTCCATCTTGCGGATGAAGGCGGCCGTCACGCGGTGTTCGCCCGCGCGCACCGGGATCGGTTCCGTGCGCACGGGGAAGCGCTTCCGTCCCTGGAAGTCGATGTTGCCGCCGTAGCGCACCAGGGCGACGCGCGCGCCGTTGATCGAGATGTCGATGTCGTCGAAGCGCTCCCCCCACCCCGACATAAAGGTCATCTCGAAGGTGTACTCGCCGTCGGCGGGGAAGCCGTGCAGCACGCTGATCCCACCGCGCGTGCCGAAGGGCGCCCCCTCGACGCGCTCCCATTCGTGCTGGGAGACCATGGGCGAATTCGTGTAGGTGACGGCGGTGGTCGCCGCGTCGCGGTCGCCGACGGCGCGGCGCGCCACCTCGCTGGCCGCGCTGAGGTAGGCGTCCATGAGGGTCGGGGACAGGGTCTGCACGTCGGCGATGTTGTCGAAGCCGTGCGAGATGGGGTCCTGGGGGAGCCACCGCGCTGCATCGACGTTGACGCCGAGCAGGTCGCGCACCACCTGCGTGTACTCGGCCCGGTTGAGGCGCTGGAAGGGGCGGTTCCCGGGGTGGGGACGGGCGGCGGCGGCCCGGTCGATGTCGTCCTCCAGGAGCTGCGCCAGTGCGGCCAGCGTGTCCGCCGAGGGACGGGGGACTCCGGGTGGCGGCATCATTCCGGCGCGCAGCTTGCGTATCATGCGCTCGGCGACCTCGGCATTGTCTGCGGCGCGGGTCGCGTCGAAGCCCTCGAGCGAAAGGTTGCCGTGGAACCGGGTCGGGTTGTGACAGCGCGTGCAGTAGCGCTCGACGACTTCGGCGATTGAAGCGGTGGGATGACGGATGGGCTCTGTGGGATGACGGATGTACCCCAGGGCATGGCGGAGTGGGTCCGGAGCATGCGTTTGTATCCCACTGGCCACGAGCAGGGTTCCGGCAAGGGTGATGGCCGCGGCGAACATCTTCATCGGTTGCTCCCTCCGCTGACGCGCTCCGCAATGGCAAACGCACGGTCATGGAGCAGCCATCCCGGGACCTCGAAGAGCTCGGGGGCCTCGGCCACCCCACGAGCGATGGCGTCGCGGACCGTCAGGCCGGGATCACGGCCAAGCGCTTGCAGGGCCGCAATCACGAGGATGTCGCCTGGGACGAGGGGACGATCCGGTACGGCGTCCGCGCCGGCCACAACCGCCTCGAAGGCCTCTCGCGCGGCCTCCTCGTCGCCCGCAGCACGTGCGGTAACCCCGAACAGAAAGCGGACGAGCCGCTGGTCCGGGTCGTAGGGGCGGCCCTGCCCGAGCGATTCGGGCCACAGCAGCGCGGACTCCAGGTGGGCGCGGGCGCCCTCATGATTCCCCGCGTCGAGTGCGTCCAGTGCTGCACCGACATGGGCCAGCTCGTAGAGAAGGTGGCTCTCGCGGGCGTTCTCGGAGGGAAGGACGCGTGTCGACGCCAACACATCGATCGCCTCCAGGTAGCCGCCCAATCTGATAAGAGCGCGCGCATGCAACAGATCCAGGTTGAAATCACCAGGGAAGATCTCGCGGGCCCGCGCTGAAGCTCGCAGCGCGGCGAGCCACCGTTCCTCGTCCAGAAGGCTGCGAATCAGCTCCACCCGCAGAATGCGGCTGTCAGGATCATACTCCACCGCGCGCTGGAATACCAGCCCGGGATCGCCGCCCCGTTCACGCACCAGACGGCCGAGCGCGGCGTAAGCCGGGCCGTAGTTCGCAACGCCGCCCAGCGACGCCAGAACCTGAGCTGCTTCGTCCTTGCGTTCCAGCGCCCAGAGGTTGAGGCCCAGCAGGTAGCGCCATCCCCAATGGTCGCTCTGCGCGGAGGCCCAGCGGAGCACGGGCAGGGTTTCGGGACGGAAGGGGAAGGCGAAATCGAGGTCGCCCGGGTCTTCGAGGCCGGAGGGATCCGAGCCCAGGAAAGCTCGCCAGGCGCGCAGCAGGGGGCCGTCGTGGCCGCGCCGCAGGTCGTCGCTCCCGGCACGGGGCGCGCGCGATTCGTATTGTGGCTCACCCGATCCGGCACCGGCCAGTTGCAGGATTGACAGCGCATCATCGCGAAGGCCCAATCCGGCGTACCTTACCGCCATTTCCAGAAGCGTCTGACCAGGGTATTCGCTCCGCAGCGCTCCCAGCAGCTCCTCCGCGCTCGCGCCTTCCGGCTCAGCCAGGTGACGCTCCGCCAGCACGAAGTGGTGTAGCGGGTCGATGTCGAGCAAAGCCGCAAGCGCCCGCTCGGCCCCCTCCCGGTCCCCCGAAAGCCGCCCCGCGATCGCCAGCAACTGCCACGCCGGAACGCTCTCGCGATCGAAGTCCAGCGCGAGCTCGGCGTACCGCTTCGCCGTAGCGCCGCCCCTTCGCCAGCTCGCGCGCCTGGTAGACCAGCCGA
>VXOC01000050.1 GCA_009840215.1 Gemmatimonadota bacterium
CCCCCGGTCCCGTTCCTCGAGCGCGCGGCGGATGTGCGGGGGGATGGTGCGCGTTCGCCACCCCACGCCCCGCACCCCGTCGAGTTCGGAGCGCCCCGTCTCGCCGCGCTCCGGTCGCTACGCTCCCTCCGCGGGCCAGCTTCCCGACTCTGACATTTTCGGTGGCCATTGACAACGCGAGCCATTCGGCGCAGGAGGTGAAGTTGTCGGCCCACCCCTCGCGCCGGTCGAACTCGGCGACGAGGGTGAGCATTTCAAAGGTGGCGATGTTGATGCGGGCGGCGAGATCGGCGATGCGTTCGCCGAGTTCGAAGAGGTCGTCGGACATTGGTGAAGTCTCCTGAAATGCGAGTGTGGCAAAGGGTTTTTGGGGGGGCGGCAGGTCCCGCCTGCTACAATATGCGCGGTGATTTCGGCCTCTCAGGTTGGCTCAGGACGCGAAAACCGGGGGTGGAGGCAACGCAAACGGGTCACGAGGCCACCGGACGCGCCCCTGGGCCCTCCAGCAGCTCCCTGGGGGACATTCTGGCAGCCGTCCCCGGAGTTCGCGAGAGCACAAATCCAAAACCGTCCATAGTCAAATCGGCCTGCGATTCGACGATTCGGGACGGCGATTCTCGATTGGGCCTGTGATCAAACGATTCGGGACGGCGATTCTCGATTGGGACTGCGCATCGGCGAATTGGGACGCGGATGCCCGCAATGGCCCTGCGGATCCGGGACCTGGACCGTGAACGGGGGCTCGTGATCACCCGCAGCCGCTCAGGCGTCCGCCAATGAGGCAACCCGGCGCACGTTGTGAATGCGCCCATCCGCCGCCGCGGCAAATCAAGGGACAGCTGCATGCTCGATTGGGACGCCCCGGCTTGGTGGACCCCGCTGTTTGCCGGGTCCGTGGACAAGACCCTCCCGGCAGTTCAATCCCGCGGGGTGGTCGCCCGCGGTTGTGGGAGGTTTCAAGCGGCGATGCATCCAGGCTTGGCCGCTTTGCTCTGCGTCGCTCCTGGGACGATACGCTATTCACCTCTCGCCGCTCTTTGCCGGGCCGGCAGGCTTACGGCGAAACTCTCGGTGCCCTTTGGGGGTAGTCCAATCCATGCACGCACCAACCCTGCTCCGGGGCCTGCTTGTCCTGGCCCTCTCCGCCGCGGCCCTGTCCGCCCCCCGCCCCGCCTCCGCCCAGCTCACGCGCACCGACTCGGCCGCCGTCCTCCTCGCGGCCGCCGAAGACTTCGCGAATCGTGGCGCCCACGACATCGCCGAGGCGCTGTACCGGCACATCCTCGAACGCTTCCCGGGCACGGCGGCCGCCGGGACCGCGCGAACCCGGCTCGACGGCGTCACGGACCAGAGGTCCCGGACCGGCGGCGAAGTCGAGATCAAGGTATGGTCGACCATCTACGGCCTCTACAACGGCGGGGTCCTGATGCCCATGGCCTTCAACGCGGACGAGGCGGAGGCAATAGGGGCCGGGTTGTTGATCGGCGGTCCGGTGGGGTTTCTGATCGGTCACCAGCTGACCAGGGCGCGCTCGTATTCGCCGGGGCAGGCGCGGGCCGTCACCTGGGGCGCATCCTGGGGCACGATACAGGGGGCGTTGTTTGCGATCATGTTCGATGTGGACGCCGAGGTGGCGGCAAGGCTGATGCTCGCCGGAGGTGCGGCGGGGCTCGCCGCAGGGTCCCTGATTGCGCGCCGTGAGATTCCGGCGGGTACCGGTACCTCGGCCATGCTGGGCAGCCTGTGGGGGCTCTGGTACGGGGTTGCTTCGTCGGTTCTGGTCGAACTCGAGTTCCAGGGGACGGGGGCCGCGATGATGCTCGCCGGAAATGCGGGTCTGATCGTCGGCGCGGTTGCGGGAAGCCGCGTGCCCCTCAGCCGCGGGCGCGCCCGCTTGATCAGCCTCGGGGGCGTGCTTGGCGGATTTGCCGGAGCCGGGATGGTCCTGATCGGGCAGCCGGACAGCGAAAAGGTGGCAATCGGCATCCCCATGGTGATGAGCATGGCCGGTCTCGCGGTTGGGGCGTTGGCGACGCGGGGCGGGGACTGGGCCGACAGGAGCGACGATGTTCGTTCCGCCGCTTCCCTGTCGGCGCCCGGCTCGCTCCTCAACTGGTCGGAGGGCGACTGGGCGCTTTCGACCCCGCTTCCCATCCCGGCACGGGAGGCCACCCCTGTGAACGGCGGCCGCGACGGTCTCATCTGGAAGGTCCCGCTGCTGAAGGTGCGTTTCTGAGGCGAAAGGCGGCTCGCCCCCTCAGTACCCCGCCAGCCCCAGAATCCCCTCCAGCACGTCGTCCTTCTGCGGCAGGATCGCCTCCTCAAGCCGCGGCGAATAGGCCACCCACGTGTCCAGCGCCGCCACCCTGCGCACCGGCCCGTCGAGCCACGGGAACAACTCGTCCGCGATCCGTGCGGCCACCTCCGACCCGATCCCCCACGAGAGCGCGTCCTCGTGCGCGACCATCACCTTGTTGGTGCGCCGCACCGAGTCCCCGATCGTCTCCATGTCGAGCGGCGACAGGCTGCGCAGGTCGATCACCTCGGTGCTGATCCCGTGCCGCTGCTCGGCCACGCGGGCCGCGTCCATCGAGCGCTTCACCATGGCCCCGCACGTCACCACCGTCAGATCGCGCCCCGGCCGCACCACCTTCGCCCTGCCCAGCGGGATCATGTAGCCGGGACCGGGGTCGGCGCCCTTGTTGTGGACCTGGCGGTAGAGGTGTTTGTGCTCCAGGAAGATGACCGGATCGTCGCAGCGGATCGCCGTGCGCAACAGGCCGTTGGCGTCAAGCGCGTTCGACGGGAGCACGACCCGCAGCCCCGCCGTGTGCGTGAAGAGCGTCGCGCCCGTCTGCGAATGGTAGATCCCGCCCTTGATGTAGCCGCCGTAGGTCACCCGCACGACCACCGGCGCCGCCCAGGCCCCCGCCGAACGATACCGCATGGTGGCCAGCTCGTTCCTGATCTGCATGAAGCCCGGCCAGATGTAGTCCACGAACTGGATCTCGACCACGGGACGCAGTCCCCGCGCCGCCATCCCCACCGCCCGCCCGATGATGTTGGCCTCGGCGAGCGGCGAGTTGTAGACCCGGTTGCCCCCGAAGCGCCCCTGCAGCCCGTGCGTCACCTTGAAGACGCCTCCCTTGCCCTTCACCTCGTGCAGCGCCTCCTCGCGCGACGCGTCGGCCACGTCCTGCCCGAAGACCACGATACGGGGGTCGCGTTCCATCTCGGTGCGCAGGCAGCGGTTGAGGAGGTCCACCATGGTGAGCGGTCTGTCGTCGCGGAAGGCGGGACGGTCCTCGGTGTCGAAGTCGGGTCCCGTGGGGTCCACCGTCTCGGAGTAGAGCCACTTCATGGCGGTGTCGGGGGCCGGTTGCGGATGCTCCAGCGCCTGATCGCTTGCCGCCGCCACCGCCGCCCCCACGTCGGCCTCCAAACGGTCCAGCTCCGCCGCGGTCGCCATCCCCTCGTCGATCAGCAGCCGGCGCGCCTTGCGGATCGGGTCACGGCGATCCTGGGCCGCCCGTTCGGCGGGGGTCCGGTAGGCGGACTCGTCGTCGGAGCCGGAGTGCGAGTAGGGACGAATGGTGTGCGCGTGCAGAAGCGCCGGCCCGCGCCGCTCGCGGCACCACTCGACCACCTCGCGCGCCGCCCGGTGGCTTTCGAGCAGATCCGTGCCGTCGCACTCCACGATCCTGAGCCCCGGAAACCCGGTCAGGAGCCGCGAGACGTTCCCCCCCGCGGTCTGGACCTCGACCGGGACCGAGATGGCGTACTCGTTGTCCTCGATCACGAAGAGCACCGGCAGCTTCAGGTTGCACGCCGTGTTCAGCGCCTCCCAGAACTCGCCCTCCGAGGTGGTGCCGTCGCCCGCGGTGCACACCACGATCTCGTCTTCGGCGAAGGTGCCGACGTGGCGCTGCAGCTCCGGCGCGACCGTCGCGCGCAGTCCGGCCTCGGCGACGCCCACCGCCTGCAGGAACTGGGTCCCCGTGGGCGACGACGCCGACACGATGTTGAAGCGGACGTCCCCGTAGTGGGCGGGCATCTGGCGTCCCCCGCTGGCGGGATCGGCTTCGGCGCCCATCCCCTGCAGCAGCTGCTCCATGGGGGAGACGCCGAGGGACAGCGCGAGGGCGCGGTCGCGGTAGTAGAGGCAGAACCAGTCCGAGGCGGGGCGGACGAAGTCGGCCAGCGCCACCTGGACCGCCTCGTGGCCGGCGCCCGCGATCAGGAAGAAGACCTTGCCCTGACGGAAAAGCTTGACTTCACGATCGTCGATGGCGCGCGCCGTGACCATTGTCCGGTACCACGCCAGGAGTTTCTTCCGGTCCGGAAGGTCGGCTTCTATGTCCGTGCCGAGGTCGTCTTCGCGTGTCGCCATATGCTCCCTGAGGTAGAGTTCCCGGGGCGGTCAGCCCGCAGGACTGACAGATTGGGCCCGCGCGAGCGCCGCGTCCAGAGCCTGTGGGGTGGACACCGGCTCCTGGCAGGTCGTCCCGACGCAGACGAAGGCCTGTCCGGCGCGGTCCAGCCTGCCCTCCATGGCGGGCAGCGCGGCGATCGCGGGGTCTTCCGGATCGCCGCCGGCGATGACCCGGTTCGGGTGGGGGTGTCGGTGAGCCACGTCCAGCATACCCGAAAGCGACGGCGGGGATCCCACCAGCGTGACTTCCAGGCGGGGGGCCGCGTGCTGAACCGCCGCGGTGAGAAGCCGGCCCACCGCCGAGGGATAGCGCTCCATCGTGCCGCGTTCCCGCGCGAAAACGGCCTCGGCGATCTCGCCGTGCGCGGCCGACCCGGTGATCGCCGCCAGGCGGACGAGCAGCTCCACCGCGAGCGAGTTCCCGGAGGGCGTGGCGTTGTCCATGATGTCGCGGGGACGCACCACCAGCGCCTCCCCGTCGGCGGGGGCGTCATGGAAGAGCTTCTCGGTGGGGGACCAGAAGTGGGCGACGGTGGCGTCGGCGATGCGGGCGGCCTCGGTGAGCCAGCGTGGGTCCAGCGTGGCTTCGTAAAGGGACAGGCAGGCGTTGCCGAGCGCGCCGTAGTCCTCCAGGAAGCCGTCGATGTGGGCGCGTCCGGCCGCGAAGACGCGCAGCAGGCGGTCGCGGCGCCGCACGGTCTCGAGCAGGAACGCTGCCGCGCGCGCGCCCGCCGCCGTGTAGTCCGACCGCCCCAGCGCAGGCCCGGCTTCCGCCAGCGCGCGGATGGTGAAGCCGTTCCACGAGGTGAGCACCTTCTCGTCGCGGAGCGGTGCGGGACGCGCGGCGCGGTGGTCCTTCAGGGCGGCCAGCGAGTCACGCAACCGCCCGTCCAGCTCATCCCGGCCGATCCCCTCCTGGCGGGCGACCGCGTCCAGATCGTGGGGCAGGTGGAGGATGTTCCTGCCCTCGAAGTTTCCCGCCTCGCTCACGTCGTAGACCCGCGACACCAGACGCGCCTCGTCGCGGCCGAGCACGGCGGCCACCTCGGCGGGCGTCCACAGGTAGAAGAGCCCCTCCTCCCCCTCCGAATCGGCGTCGCGTGCCGAGTAGAACACCCCTTCGGGCGAAGTCAGGTCCTCGAGCACATAGTCCAGCGTCTCCTCCGCGACCGCCCCCAGGTGGCGCGCCCCGAGCAGGTGCGCCCGGATCAGCGCCCGCGCGATCAGCGCGTTGTCGTAAAGCATCTTCTCGAAGTGGGGGACCAGCCAGCGCGCGTCGACGGAATAGCGATGGAAGCCGCCCCCGGCGTGGTCGCGGATGCCGCCCGCCGCCATGCGCGACAACGTGTGCGACGCCATGGAGACACCGTGCGACTCGGGCCCACCCGTCCGCAGCAGGAAGTCGAGGAAATCCGGCTGGGGGAACTTGGGCGCGCCCCCGAAGCCGCCGTGCGTCGGGTCGAAGGTGCGTCCGGCGGCGGAGACGGCGTGGGCGAAGAGCCTGCCGTCGGACAGGTCGAAGGGGCCGCTGGCAGGCTGCGGTTCGGTGGCGCTGCGGTTGAGAACCTCGGTCAGCTGGGCGCCGGCGCGTGCCACCTCGTCGCGCCGCGAGTGGTAGGCGTTGGCGGCGGCGGCCAGCACATGCCGGAAGGAGGGCATCCCGTGCCGGGGCTCGGGGGGGAAGTAGGTGCCGCCGTAGTAGGGCACGCCCGCGGGCGTGAGGAAGGCGGTCAGCGGCCATCCCCCGTGCCCGGTCATCGCCTGCACGGCGCGCATGTAGATCGAGTCCACGTCGGGCCGCTCCTCGCGGTCCACCTTGATGTTGACGAAGGACCGGTTCATCAGCGCGGCGGTCTCGTCGTCCTCGAAGGACTCGCGCTCCATGACGTGGCACCAGTGGCACGCCGAGTAGCCGATCGAGAGGAGGATGGGGCGGTCCTGCTCACGGGCCAGGGCGAGGGCCTCGTCGCACCAGGGGTACCAGTCGACCGGGTTGTGCGCGTGCTGCAGCAGGTAGGGGCTGGTCTCGGAGGCGAGGCGGTTGGGCATGGGGGGAGGGGGGTGGCGCAGGCGAGTGGTGGGAAACGAACGGAAGGATACAGCCTTGCCGTCCTCCGCGCACAGAGGGGATTCGTGTGAGTAGACGCCGGTTCTTCAGGTTGACCAACTCTGTTTGTGGTGATAATATTTCGCAGAATTAATGAATTGTGAAATCTATTCACGATTTGTGACGTCATCGTCATTCCATCGGCCATCCGTGAATGTCCTCTACCAGCCGTGAACGATTCTGGCGGCGGCTCCGCTGGTCCGTGCCCGAACCCGGGACCCCGGCCGGATACGCGGCCCTGGCGGCCCGATATGACCTCCGCGTCCCCCTGCCTTCCCGCTTGACGGGGATCGCCGAGCGGCACCACCCCGCGTCCACGGCCGATTGGCGGATGCTCCCCTCGAGTCACGCGCCCGACGACAGCCTGCAGGGGCAGCTCGAGTTCGCCTTGAAGTGGGAGGGCGTGAGCCCGGGTGTGCTCGCGGCTCTCTTTCGGGAAATCGATCCCGACGACATCGCGCCTATCGTCCGCGAGAAGCCCACGGGCAGGTACGCCAGGCGCATCTGGTTCCTCTATGAGTGGCTGACGGACACCCGCGTCGACGTTCCGGACGCGAGCAAGGTGACCGCCGTACCGGTCATCGACCCGAGGCGGCAGTTCGCGGCCCGGCCCGGCCCGCTCTCGAGGCGCCACCGGGTTCGCGACAACCTTCCGGGCAACCGCAACTTCTGCCCCCTCGTCCGGCGCACCCCCGAACTCGACCGCTTCGTGGCCATGCGGCTGGACGAGCGGGCGCGGGAGGTCATCGGCCGGACTCACCCGGACGTCGTCCGCCGGGCCGCTGCGTTTCTCCTGCTTGCCGATAGCCGGGCCTCGTTCGGACTGGAGGGGGAGCGGCCCCCGCACAATCGGGCTCTGCGCTGGGGCTGGGCGATCGACGAGGCCGGGCGGGGTGATCTGACGGTCGACAGACTCCTGGGACTGCAGGAGGCGCTGATCGGCGACAGGAGGTTCACACGGCTCGGCCTGCGGACCGAAGGCGGTTGGGTCGGGAGACGGGACCGGGCGACAGGGGCGCCCATTCCGGAGCATGTCAGCGCACGTCCCGGCGACCTCGGCGAATTGATGCGGGGAGTCGTGGAATACGGTGAGCGCGCCGCGGGTTCGGGCGTGGATCCCGTCGTGACGGCGGCCGCCCTGTCGTTCGGATTCGTGTACATCCATCCCTTCGAGGACGGAAACGGACGCATCCATCGCTGGCTGGTCCACCATGCGCTCGCGCGGGCAGGATTCGGTCCCCCGGGAGTGGTCTTTCCGGTGAGCGTCCCGATGCTCGAGCAGGTCGCCGAGTACCGTGACGTGCTCGCCGGCCATTCCGCGCAGGTGTTGCCCCTGGTCGACTGGCGCCCCACGGAGCGGGGCAACGTGGAGGTGCTGAACGAGACCGCCGACCACTACCGCTATTTCGACGCGACTCGCCACGCCGAATTCCTCTACTGGTGTGTCGAGCGCACCGTCCGCGAAGATCTCCCGCGCGAAGTCGATTACCTTGAGAGGCATGACGAGTTTTCGGCCCGCGTACAGGAGGAGATCGCCGACATGCCCGATGGGACGATCGATCTCCTGACCCGTTTCCTCGCACAGAACCGGGGCAGGCTTTCCGGGCGGGCCCGCCGCGGCGAATTCAGGCTGCTGACGGCACCCGAAGTGGAGCGCGTGGAGGCGCTCTACGCCAGGTGCTTCGCGGACACGGAGTTCCGCTGAGCGGACATGTACCGCCCATTCCTGCTCGTGGCGCTCCGACGCCCCCGGCTATGGCCCGCCCTTCTCTCCGGCGCGTGGGCTTTCCGGTCGAAGGACTGGTATCGCAAGGCTCCGTTCCTGCCGCTGCCGTCGAAGGCGTACATGCGGTGGCGTCTGGAGACGGCCTACGGCGAACCGGACGCGGTGCCCCCCGCCGACGAGATCGCGCGCTTCGTGACCTGGTCGGCGGAGATGCGGCGGCGGATGCGGCCGGATAGACGCGTGCCGCTTGCGGTGAAACTACTGCTGATCGTCGGATTGGCTGCGTTCATGGTCTGGGTGAATCTGCGCGCCGGCGACGTGGAGGGGGCGCTGGACGCGGCGGCGGCGGCAGGGTACCCCGGGTTGTTCGCGGTTTCGGTGGTCAGCGGCTTCAACGTGGTGTGGCCGGTTCCGGTCGCGTGGTTCTATCCCT
Source organism: Gemmatimonadota bacterium (assembly GCA_009840215.1). GTDB lineage: Bacteria > Gemmatimonadota > Gemmatimonadetes > Longimicrobiales > Gaopeijiaceae > Bin94. Next base: position 8,699 of record VXOC01000050.1, read on the forward strand.
TTCTCATCGAGGCGGGTTTCGGACCTGTACCCACCCTGGCGACGATCGCGGTGGGCATGACCGGTGGGGATCTGCTGGGCTACCTGATCGGTAATACGACTCGTAACATATCGTCATACCGCCTGGCTCGCTTCCGCGTCCGGGCCGAGGCGTGGCACGCCCGTCACCGGTTCCTGCCGCTCGCGCTCCTCTTCCTCTACGCAGCCTTCGTGCCGCTGCCCAACGAGCTCCTGGTGATCCCGATGGCGTACATGCGGTATTCGATGGCAGCAGTCATGGCCGCGGTGCTCTTCGGCAACGTGATCTTCAACACGCTGATGGCCATGGGCGTGTCGCTGATCTTCGGCGCGGGCGGCTGAGATGCTGATCGTGGGGCTGACCGGGAACGTCGCGGCAGGGAAGTCGGCCGTCGCGGAGCTGTGGCGGGAGGCGGGGGTGCCGGTGGTTTCGGCGGACCGGCTGGCGCGCACGGCGGTGGAACCGGGGACGGAAGCGCTGGCCAGGATTGAGGAGTTGTTCGGGCCGGGGGTGATCCAGCCCGACGGGGCGCTCGACCGGGGGGCGGTGCGCCGGATCGTCTTCCGCGACGAGGATGCGCTCCGCCACCTGGAGGCGATCGTGCACCCCGAGGTGAGGCGTTTGCGGGACGAGTGGACGCGGCGGCGGCGCGAGGAAGGCGCCGGGATGGTCGTGTGGGAGATTCCGCTGCTCTTCGAGACCGGGATCGAGGACGAGGTCGATGTGGTGGTGGTCGTGGACGCGCCGGCCGGGGTGCGGAAGCGGCGGGTCGTGGAGACGCGGGGGATCGGGGACGAGGAGGCGGTGGCGATCATGGAGTCGCAGATGGCGGCTGACGAGAAGCGGCGGCGGGCGGATGTGGTGGTGGAGAACGGGGGGACG
>VXOC01000356.1 GCA_009840215.1 Gemmatimonadota bacterium
ACCCCCAACGACATCGCCCTTCTCCTCCACACCTCGGGCACCACCTCGCGCCCCAAGCTCGTCCCCCTGCTCCACCGCAACGTCTTTGCCACCGCCGAGCACATCCGCGAAACCCTGCGCCTCGAACCCGCCGACCGCTGCCTCAACGTGATGCCCCTCTTCCACATCCACGGCCTCATGGCGTGCGTTCTATCGACACTTCACGCCGGCGGAAGCGTCTACTGCGCCCCCGGCTTCAACGCGCTCAAGGTCTTCTCCTGGCTCGCCGACGCCGACCCGACCTGGTATTCCGCCGTCCCGACCATGCACCAGGCAATCCTCGCCCGCGCCGCCCGCAACACCGACATCGTCGCCCGGCTGCGACTCCGTTTCATCCGCTCCTCCTCGGCCGCGCTGCCGACCCGCGTGATGGCCGAACTGGAAGACCTCTTCGGCGCACCCGTGGTCGAGGCCTACGCCATGACCGAGGCCGCGCACCAGATGACCTGCAACCCGCTCCCGCCCGCCCCCCGCAAGCCCGGCACCGTCGGCATCGCGGCCGGTCCCGACGTCTCCGTCATGGACCCCGGCGGCAACCATCTCGCGCCCGGCGACGAGGGCGAGATCGTCATCCGGGGCCCCAACGTCACCCCCGGCTACGAGAACAACGAGGCCGCGAACCGCGAGAACTTCACGCACGGGTGGTTCCGCACCGGCGACCAGGGTTTCCGCGACCCGGACGGCTATTTCACGATCACGGGCCGCCTAAAGGAGATCATCAACCGGGGCGGGGAGAAGATCTCGCCGCGCGAGGTCGACGAGGTGCTCATGGACCACCCGGCCGTGCAGCAGGTGGTCACCTTCGCGATGCCGCACGCGAAGCTGGGCGAGGAGGTGGCCGCGGCGGTCGTGCTGCGGGAGGGGGCGGAGGCGGGCCCGGGTGACGTGCGCGAGTTCGCGGCGGGGCGCCTGGCCGGATTCAAGGTGCCGCGCAAGGTGGTGATCCTGGACGAGATCCCGAAGGGTCCGACGGGGAAGCTGCGCCGGATCGGGCTGGCGGATCAGCTGGGGATCACCTGATGAGGATCGCGATCTACGGCGCGGGGGCGACCGGCGGCTACCTCGGGGCGAAGCTGGCGCTGGCCCACGTCAACACCACGCTCATCGCGCGGGGGCCGCACCTCGAAGCGATGCGCCGGGACGGTGTGCGGCTCCTGACCGAGGGCAAGGAACTGGTCGCCCACCCCGTGTGCACCGACAACCCCCGGGAGGCGGGCCCGCAGGACTACGTGATCATCACGCTCAAGGCGCATTCGCTCCCGAAGGTCGTCGACGCCATGCAGCCGCTGCTCGGACCCGAAACGGCCGTCGTGACAGCACAGAACGGCATTCCCTGGTGGTATTTCCACCAGGTCGGCGACCCGTGGGAGGGGCTGAAACTTGAAAGCATCGACCCCGGCGGCCGGCTGTGGACGGACATCGGCCCGGAGCGCGCGATCGGATGCGTCGTGTACGCGGCGAGCGAGATCGTCGAACCGGGCGTCATCCGCCACCTGTCGGGCAACCGTTTCACCCTGGGCGAGCCGTCCGGAAAGAAGACCATGCGCGTGAAGGCACTCGCCCGCGCCCTGATCCGGGCGGGGGTACGGGCGCCGGTCCGCAACATCCGCCACGAGATGTGGCTCAAGCTGTGGGGCAACGTCTCCTTCAACCCGATCAGCGCGCTCACCCTGGCGACCCTGGACAGGGTGGCCACCGAACCCGGGACCCGGGCCGTGGCGCGCGCCATGATGGAGGAGACGCGCGATATCGCGGCCGCGCTGGGGATCCAGCTGCGCATGAACATCGAACGTCGCATCGAGGGGGCGGCCGCGGTCGGGGCGCACCGAACCTCGATGCTCCAGGACCTGGAGAAGGGCCGCGGCATGGAGATCGACGCGCTCGTCACCTCGGTGCAGGAGCTGGGGCGGGTGGTCGGCGTAGCCACGCCCGCGATCGACATCGTGCTCGCGCTGGTGCGGCAGAGGGCGGGGGTGGCTGGACTGTATCCGCGGTAGCCATGTGGCACACCTGTCTGTTCTGCAAGAAGCCCCTCGGCTCAAACGAGGTGGTGGAGAGCTTTCCCGTCGGTCGCCGCCTTGCCTTCGACGCGGCCAAGGGGCGGCTTTGGGTGGTCTGCCGCAGCTGCAGGCGCTGGAACCTCACTCCGCTGGAGGAGCGGTGGGAGGCGGTTGAGACGTGCGAAAAGCTGTTCCGCGACACCCGGCTACGCACTTCTTCGGAGAACATCGGGCTTGCCCGGCACTCCGAGGGACTCGAGCTGGTGCGGATCGGCCGGCCTCTCCGCCCCGAGTTTGCAGCGTGGCGGTACGGCGACCAGCTCGGGGAGCGAAGGCGGCGCCAGATTGTGGGCCTGGCGACGGGAGGGCCGATTGGCGCAGCCATCTACTATTCCATCCCTCCCCTTGTGACCCTGGCCGCGGTGCCGCTCGGGCTGGGCTTTTTCTTTTGGGCCATGAGGAGCACGGCCGCCAAGGTACGGGTCGGACATGCTTCGGCGGGCACCGTGGTCACTCCCGACAACGTCGCCAGATTCCGGGTTGCCGATATCGGCACGATCCGCATCCTGCCTCACGACCGGCAGCCGCATTTCCGAGTCGAGGTCTGCCACGGCAAGCGAACCGCCTCGTTCGAACAGGATGACGCGCGGCGCGTTGCGGGCACCATCCTCCCGTTGCTGAACCAATGGGGCGCGACGCGAGCAATGGTTGAGACGGCCGTCTCCGAGATTGAATCGCACCGGCACCCGAACCGGTTCCTCGCCAAGGTAGCACACGAAAAGCACTCCGACGCGTGGGACGGCCGGGTGGGCTACGTGAAGAGCATGCCCAAACCCACCAGGCTGGCCCTGGAGATGGCGCTTCACGAAGAACAGGAGCGGCGAGCCCTCGAGGGTGAGCTGTGGCTGCTCGAACAGGCATGGAAGGAAGCTGAAGAGATCGCAGCGATCTCGGACGATCTGCTGCTTCCCGCCAGAACGGACGCCTTCTTCGACCGGCACGGTGAACGCGGCTGACAAGCCCTGCCGGTATCGCGGAAGCGGCAGGGCTGCACGCAACGTTTTCTGGTGCGCGATGGCGTAAAACACAGAAAATTCGGGCAATTTTGCCCCTCGCGCACCGTTTTTCGTTGCGCGCCCCCTTCTACCCCCCGAACAGCGCCACGTCAAAAACCCTGCCCAGAATGAGGATCAGGCTCATTCCCGTGAACACCACGATGCTGATCCAGGTGAACACCCGCGCGAAGGCCGACGGGTAGAAGTGCGGGTCGTCCTTCGGGATCACCTTCAGGCAGTAGTAGAAGTTGAGGCAGAAGATCACCGGCGCCACGAAGTAGGCCAACGCCGAGGCCACCAGCACCAGGTACACCGGCCTCGGCACCACGGCGATGAAGACAACCGCGGACACCAGAGAGAACAGCATCGTCATCCGATAAATGTTGTACTCCGAGTACCATCTGCGCCGGTGCTCCGCGGTCACCTGGTCGGCGGCGGTCCCCGCCAGCGCCGCGGTCGGCCGGAAGAGGTTGCGGCAGCACGCCCCCACGATCCGGGGCCACCCGTCGAAGTAGTTGAAGGCGGTCGAGAAGGTCGCCGCGAAGGCCCCGAGCATGAAGATCGTCATCATCCAGGGGCCGACGCTCTCGGTGAAGATCCCCGCGATCTCGCCCATCACCGCGCGCCCCTCGATCGGGCTGGGGTATAGCCACACCGCCGCCAGCAGCAGGAAGATCGTCGCGATCACGAACGACACCACGTGTCCGAGCCGGAAGTCCAAAAGGCTGATGCGGAAGCAGCGGCGGCTGTATTCAAGCGCGCGCGGGGGCAACCGGCGGACATCGACGGTCAGATCGCTCAGCCTGGGTGCGAACGGGTCGAAGGCGGGCGCCAGGCCCGCGGTCTCCAGCCGGCCGCGGATCCTGGCCATCCCCGCGCGCTTGGCCTTCCCCCACTCCGACGCCTGCAGCGACACGTCGATCCCGGTGGGCAGCAGCCCCAGGAAGCCGGCAATCACCAGCCAGGATCCGGGCGGCGCGTCGAAGATCAGGAAGTGCTCCAGCTCGCCGATCGGAGCGGGACGTACGAAGTAGACGATCACCGCCGAGACGAAGAGGAGACCGCCCGCGATCTTGGCCCCGGCCTCGAGCGCCGCGTATCGCCCCCAGAGCAGGATCAGCACCGACAGCGCGCCCAGGAAGGCCGCCCATCCCCAGAGCGGCACCTCCAGCCCCATTTGCGCGGAAAAGAGGTAGTACAGCACCGCAGCCGCGGCGATCAGCCGGCCCGCCTGCCCCACCGCGCACTGCACGATCGTCGTCACCAGCACGTACCAGACCGGCAGCTTCCCCGGCGATGTCGCGTACGCCGCCATCAGGCTCTTGCCCGTCGCGTTCGTGAACCGGAAGGCCAGCTCGAAGCCGTAGTACTTGAAGACGTACGCGAGCAGAACGCACCAGAGGAGCGCGTACTCGAAGCGTCCGCCCGCCGTGGGCGCCGTGACCAGGTGACTCGTCCCGATCCCCGTCATCATGAGGATCATCCCGGGGCCGAACTGGCGCAGCAGGCTGCGCGGGCTCATGTCGGGGATCTTCAGGTCGTCGAAGGTGGGGGCGGGTTCGCGGGACGGTGAATCGGACACGGGCGACTCGGGACTGGAGGACGGGTAGCACGGCTCGGCGCAGGCGTCAGTGTAGGGGCGCGAAAGGGAGCGGGCAATTCGAGGGGTCCGCCGTTGCAACCTCGCGGACCTGCCTTGCTGAACATCATCCTGACCCCCACCGCCGCCCTTGCCACCCTGCCCGCGCAGTGATCCTTTCGTGACAGTCCCGAAACGGACTAAATTGCATCCATGACCGTATCCATGAAGCCGACCGACACCACCAATCCCGACCACTACCACCGCGTGGTCGATTGCCAGTGGGGGTGTCCCGCGCACACGGACATTCCCGAATACATCCGGCTTATCGCGAACGGGCAGTACACCGAGTCGTACCTGCTCAACCGCAAGTCGAACATCTTTCCCGGCATTCTCGGCCGCACCTGCGACCGCCCCTGCGAGCCGGTGTGCCGGCGCGTGCGACTGGACGGGGAGCCGGTTGCGATCTGCCGGCTCAAGCGGGTTGCGTCGGATCTGCGCGACGACATCGTCCCCTTCCTCCCCGAAATCCCCACCGAGAAGAACGGCAAACGCATCGCGTGCATCGGCGCGGGGTGCGCGTCGCTGACCGTCGCCAACGACCTCCTGCCGCTCGGGTACGAGGTCACGATCTTCGAGAAGCTGGCCAAGCCCGGCGGCCTGATGTGGACGAACATCCCCGAGTTCCGGCTGCCCGCCCAGGTGCTCTGGGAAGAGATCGACTACATCCTGGACATGGGTGTCGACCTGCGCCTGAATCACTCCATCGACAGCCTGGCGGCGCTGCTGGAAGAGGACTACGACGCGGTCTTCATCGGTTCGGGGGCGCCCAAGGGCAAGGAGCTGAACCTGCCGGGGCGTTGGGACGCGAAGCAGATCCACATCGGGATCGAATGGCTGGAATCGGTGCGCTTCGGCCACATCGACAAGTGCGGGGACCGCGTGCTGGTGATCGGAGTGGGCAACACGGCCATGGACTGCTGCCGCACGGCCCAGCGCCTGGGCGCCAGCGACGTGAAGGTCATGGCGCGCAAGACCAAGCCGCACTTCAAGGCGTCGCCCTGGGAGCTGGAGGACGCGATCGAGGAGCAGGTGGAGATCCTGGAGAACCACTCGCCGTCGCGGTTCATCATCGAGGACGGCAAGGTGAGGGGGATGGTCTTCGACCTGGTCACCTGGCACCCGGGCGAGAACGGGCGGCTCAAGGCCGAGGTGCACGACAGCAAGGTGATCGAGTGCGACGAGGTCATCCTCGCGATCGGGCAGGACACGGCCTTCCCGTGGATCGAGCGCGACATCGGGATCGAGTTCAACGAGTGGGACATGCCGATCGTCGACAAGACGACCTTCATGACTTCGCGCGACGGCGTCTTCATGGGCGGTGACGCGGCGTGGGGCCCCGAGAACATCATCTGGGGGGTCGAGCACGGGCACCAGGCGGCGATCTCCATCCACGCGTACTGTCACGGCAAGTCGCTCACCGACCGTCCCCCGGAGGGCATGAACCTCATCAGCCAGAAGATGGGGCTGCACGAGTGGACGTATTCGAACGACTACGACGAGGCCCAGCGCGCGAAGATGCGCCACGTCGACCTGCAGGAGCGATTCAAGCGGCTGGACATCGAGGTTGAGGAGGGCTTCGACATCGAGCAGACGCTCGTCGAGGTGGAGCGCTGCCTCAATTGCGACATTCAGACGCACTTCGAGGCGGATCTGTGCATCGAGTGCGACGCGTGCATCGACATCTGTCCCCTGGACTGTCTGACCATCACGCACAACGGGCCTGAGGAGGACCTCACGGAACGGCTCACGGCACCGTTGCTGAACTACCCGGAAGAGCCCCTCTTCATCTCGGAGGACCTGCCGCAGACCGGCAGGATCATGGTCAAGGACGAGGACCTGTGCATCCACTGCGGGCTTTGTGCGGAACGTTGTCCCACGGCCGCCTGGGACATGCGCAAGTCCGACCTTCTGATCCCCTACGCGGGGCTGGGCGCGGGCGAGATGCACCCGGGCATGTCGATCATGGACCTGGCGCGCGACGCGACGGCCGGCGCGCCCGAACCGGCGGTGGCCGGAGCGGGTTGATGACGGGCGACAGCCGATTCTCCACGAACGGCGGCCCGCCGCCCGGGACCGCGCGCGTCAACGACCTGGCCTTCAAGATCGGGACGGTCAACGGGACCGGCTCGGCGAGCGCGAACGGACTGCTCAGGCGGGCCATCTTCCGCATGGGGATCCCGGTTTCGGGCAAGAACCTCTTCCCGTCGAACATCCAGGGTCTGCCCACCTGGTACGAGATCCGGGCGAACGCCGACGGTCACACCGCGCGCACCGCCCGTTTCGACCTGGTCGTGGCGATGAACCCCGCGACGTACAAGCGCGACATCGAGGAGGTCACGACGGGCGGCTGGGTCATGCACGACTCGAGTTGGCCCCTGCCCCGCGATCTCGACCGCGACGACGTCAATTTCCTGGGCATCCCCCTCGCCAAGATGACCGTCGACAACTTCACGGGATCGCGCGTGCGGATCCTGATGAAGAACATCTGTTACGTGGGGGCGCTGGCGGCGCTGCTCGACATCGACATGGAGATCGTGCGGGGCCTGCTCAAGGAGACCTTCGCGGCCAAGGCCAAGCTGCTCGACGCCAACTACCTCGCCATCGACCTGGGCCACGACTACGCGCAGGAGCACTTCGACTGCCCGCTGCCGGTGCGGCTGGCGCCGATGGACGGCAACCGGGACTCGATCGTGATCGACGGAAACACGGCGGCGGCGCTGGGGTGCGTTTACGCGGGGGCGACGGTGGCCGCCTGGTATCCGATCACGCCGTCCACCTCGCTGGTCGACGCCTTCACCGCGTTCTGCCACCAGTTCCGCAAGGATCCCGAGACGGGGAGGAACCGTTTCGCGATCATCCAGGCGGAGGACGAGCTGGCGGCAGCGGGCATGGTGATCGGGGCCGGGTGGGCGGGTGCGCGGGCGTTCACCTCGACGAGCGGGGCGGGCCTGTCGCTGATGAGCGAGTTCATCGGGCTGGCGTACTACGCGGAGGTGCCGTCGGTGTTCTTCGACGTGCAGCGGGTGGGGCCCTCGACGGGGATGCCGACGCGGACGCAGCAGGGGGACATCCAGTTCGTGGCCTACGCGTCGCACGGGGATACCAAGCACATCGTGACCTTCCCCGCGAATCCGCACGAGTGCTTCGATTTCGCGGTGAAGGCGTTCGACCTGGCCGAGCGGTATCAGACGCCGGTGTTCGTGCTGACGGATCTGGACATCGGCATGAACGACTGGGTGGTGCCGAAGCTGGAGTGGGACGACGGCTACCGGCCGGACCGGGGGAAGGTGCTGACGGCGGAGGAACTCGAAGCGGCGACGGGTCCGTTTCACAGGTACCTGGATGTGGACGGTGACGGGATCCCGGCGCGGACGTTGCCGGGTGTGCACCCGAAGGGGGCGTACCTGACGCGAGGATCTGGCCACGACCGGTACGGCAACTACACCGAGGACTCGGAGCCGTATGCGGATGTGCTGGCGCGCGTGGGGAGGAAGATCGAGGGGGCGGCGGCGCATCTGCCCGCGCCGGAGATCAGGGTGCGTGAAGGGGCGAAGATCGCGCTGGTGACGATCGGCGGGTGCCGCGGGGCGGTTCTCGAGGCGGTGGACGAGTTGGCCGGACGCGGCATCGAGGTCGACTACATGCGGATCCGGGCCTTCCCGTTCCACCCCGATATCGAGCCGTTCCTGGCTGCGCACGAGGTCAACTTCGTGGTGGAGCAGAACCGGGACGGGCAGCTCAGGAAGCTGCTGATCACCGAGACGGGAGCCGCGAAGGAGTCGCTCGTCTCGATTCTCTACTACGGCGGCTACCCGATGAGCTGTCACCATGTGATGGACGGGCTGGCGGAGCATCTGGACATCGGAACGCCCGCTACCGCCCACCAGTCCGCCGGAGTGGCCCCATGAGCTACATCAAGAAGCCCCGAGTCCACCATCCGGGCCTGACGAAGAACCGCCTCGGCCTCACCCGCCGCGACTACGAGGGCACCATGTCCACCCTGTGCGCGGGATGCGGCCACGACTCCATCACCGCCGCGATCATCGAGGCCTTCTGGGAGCTGGAGATCGAACCGCACCGCGTGGCCAAGACATCCGGGATCGGGTGCAGCGGCAAGACCCCCACCTACTTCCTCCAGGAGGCCCACGGCTTCAACGGCGTCCACGGCCGCATGCCGTCGATCACCACCGGCGCACACGCCGCCAACCGGGAGCTCATGTGCATCGGCGTCTCGGGCGACGGCGACAGCCTCTCGATCGGGATGGGCCAGTTTGCACACGTCGTGCGGCGCAACGTGGACATGCTGTACATCATCGAGAACAACGGCGTGTACGGGTTGACAAAGGGGCAGTTCTCCGCGTCGGCCGATGTGGGCTCGACGGCCAAGCGGGGTCAGGTGAACCGTGAGCACCCCATCGATTCGGTGCTGTTGGCGCTGAATCTGGGGGCGGGTTTCGTGGCGCGGAGTTTTTCAGGCGACAAGGAGCAGCTCGTCCCCATCCTCAAGGCGGGCCTGCGCCACCGCGGCTTCGCGCTCATTGACATCATCTCCCCCTGTGTAACCTTCAACGACCATCACGGCTCGACCAAGAGCTACCAGTACACGCGCGACAACTACAACCAGCTGGTGTATGCGGACTTCGTGCCGCCGGCGCATGAAATCCAGGCTTCATACGACGAGGGGGATGTGCGCACGGTGCGGCTGCACGATGGGAGCAGCATCAGGTTTCGCAAGGTGCCGGGGGACTATGATCCGACGGATCGCGATGCGGTGTATGGCTACATCAGGGAGCGGCAGCGGGCGGGGGAGGTGGCGACCGGGCTGCTGTACGTGGAGGGGG
>VXOC01000082.1 GCA_009840215.1 Gemmatimonadota bacterium
GAGGAGGGGGAGGAGGGGGGCGGGCTCGTCCTTCCAGCGTGCCAGCAGCTCGCGGACAAAACCCTCACGGCGTTCGGGCGGCGATGCATCCGGCCTGGACCGCGGAGCCGACCCGGTCAAGCTGTAAACTCCAGTTTCCAACATGTCATGTTTACCATACTCTCTATCGGGTGTTCCCGCCCGGTCGGCGGGCCACAAACATATGTTGTTTTTCCTGGGCGCGCCCGCCATCGTGTCCCTCCGGCCGTCCGTGGATCCAGCCGAAGGGGTCGTCTCCACGGACTTGCCGGGGACGCGCCGGCTTCGCCGCCGGAGCGCGGGGGATGCATAATACGGGTTGCGAACATTGGGCGATACCGGAGCCGGAGGAGACTTCCATGACCGTGGCGGGCCGCAGAAGAGCCGCGAAGGTCCGCGTGGGCCGCATGCGGAACGGGCGCTTCGCGACCCGGGGCGACAGCGTGGCCGTCGAGGAGCCGCTCGAGGTGCGCCTCGAAGTGCCGGGCGAGGGCGGGGTGCGCGAACACCCGGTTTCGGTCACGATGCGGACGCCGGGAGACGATTTTGAACTCGCTGCCGGGTTCCTCTTCACCGAGGGCGTGGTGAGCGACCCGGGGGCGTTCGGCGACGTGCGGTACTGCCGGTCCGTGGATCCCCAGGAGTACAACGTGGTGACCGCGTCGCTGCGTGACCCGGCTGCCTTCGACGCGTCCAGCCTGACCCGCAACTTCTATGTGACCTCGTCGTGCGGCGTGTGCGGCAAGGCCTCGCTCGAGGCGGTCGAGGTGATGGGGTGCGCTCCGGTCGCCGAGGGGACGCTGGCCGTTGACGAGGGCGATGTGCGGGCGCTGCCGGACAAGCTGCGCGTCGCACAGCGCGTCTTCGACCGCACCGGCGGAATCCACGCGGCGGGCCTCTTCGACGCGTCGGGAGAGGTCACGCTGGTGCGCGAGGACGTGGGCCGCCACAACGCAGTCGACAAGGTGATCGGCGCCCTGGTGCTGTCGCGCGCTTTGCCCGGCTCCGGGTTCGGACTCGTCGTCTCGGGCCGCTCGTCGTTCGAGATCCTGCAGAAGGCCGCGATGGCCGGGTTCCCGATGGTGGTCGCGGTGGGGGCGCCGTCGAGCCTGGCGGTGTCCTTCGCGCGCCGCTTCAACATGACCCTGGTGGGATTCGCGAACCGGGGCGGCTACAATGTGTACGCGGGCGGCGAGAGGATCACCGGGGCGGGGTGGGCGGCATGAGTCTCCTGGGCGCGGTCCTGGCCGGGGGCGGCAGCCGCCGCTTCGGTTCGCCGAAGACGCTGGCCCGGTTGCACGGCACGCCGCTATGGAAGGTGGTGGCGGGGCGGCTGCGCGAGGTATGCGACGACGTGGTGGCGATCGTCAACCACCCCGGCGTCGCGCGGGCGGTGGAGTTGGAGACGCTCCCCGACCGCATGCGCCTCATGGGCCCGCTGGGGGGGATCGACGCCGCGCTGGACCGCGCCTGGCGGGACGGACACGCGGCGGTGATGGTGCTCGCCGTCGACATGCCGTGGGTGGAGGTGGAGGCGCTGCGCCGCCTGGCGAACGCGTGGCGCGAGAAGGGACGGGTGTCGCTCGCGGAAATGGAGGAGCCGTGGGGATTCCATCCCCTCTGCGGGGTCTACCCGGTGAAGACCGTGGGGCCGCTCGCCGAAGCGCTGAGCCGGAGACGCCTGGAGGCGGGACCGTTCGCCGGTTCACTCGACCCGCTGGTGGTCGACACCGGCCTTCCCGCCGCCTCGTTCAGGAGCGTGAACCGCCCCGCCGACCTGCCGCCCCCGGCCGTCTCCGTCATCGGGAACAAGAAATCCGGGAAGACCACCCTGGCCGTGAACCTGATCGCTGAGTTGCGCGGCCGCGGCCGCCGCGTGATGTCGGCCAAGCACGGCCACCACTTCCGCCTCGACACCCCGGGCACCGACTCCTGGCGGCACCGGCACGAGGGCCGCGCCGAACGCGTTCTTCTCGTCGGGCCGGACGAGTTCGGGCTGATGGGCGAATGGGACCCGCACGGTGAGCAATCCCTCGACCTCCTGCTGACCCGCCACCTCACCGACGCGGAGATCGTGGTGGCCGAGGGGTTCCGCAAGGCCGCCATCCCCAAGGTCGAGATCTATCGGGAGGAGGTGCAGCCCGAACCGGTGCTGGATCCGGAGCACGCCCGGGCCGCGGGGGCGATCGCGGCGGTGACGGACCGCCCCGAACTGCCCTGGTCCGTGCCGGTTTTCGATCCCGATGACGCCGACACCCCCGCCCGCGTCGCCGACCTCGCGGAAGCGGCCCTCCTGTGACCGGCCCCGCGCCGTCCCCTCCCGGCCGCCTCGTCTCGCTGGACGCATTCCGCGGCTTCGCGATCGCGGGGATGATCCTGGTCAACAACCCGGGAAGCTGGGCGCACGTCTACGCCCCCCTCCGCCACGCCCCCTGGCACGGCGCCACGCCCACCGACCTCATCTTCCCCTTCTTCCTCTTCGGCGTGGGCGTGTCGATGTCCCTTTCCTTCGCGGCACGGATGGCGCGGGGAGACTCCCGGCGCGACCTGGCCAGGCACGTCGCGCGGCGCGCACTGATCATCTACGGGCTCGGCCTGTTCATGACGGCGTTCCCCGGGTTCGATCTTTCCACGGTGCGCCTGGTGGGGGTGCTCGCGCGCATCGCGCTGGTGTACCTGGTGGCGGGCGCGCTGGTGCTCGCCCAGTCGCGGCGGGCGGTCTTCGCGGTCATGCTGGGGCTGCCACTCGCGTACTGGGCGCTCATGTCGTGGGTTCCCGTCCCCGGTTTCGGCGCGGGCGACCTCTCGCCCGAGGGCAACCTGGCCGCCTGGCTCGACCGCCTCGTTCTGGGCGTCCACATGTGGTCCGGCGGCGGCGGCGTATACGATCCCGAGGGGCTGCTGAGCACCCTGCCGGCGATCTCCACGACCCTGGCGGGCCTCTTTACGGGGGACTTTCTGAGGTCGGAACGGGAACTCGGCCCGCGATTCGCGACCAGCTTGCGCCTGGCGCTTGGAGGAGCAGCGCTTGTGGCTGCGGGGCTGCTCTGGGACCTGGTCTTCCCCATCAACAAGCCGTTGTGGACGAGTTCCTACGTGGCCTGGACGGCCGGGTGGGCGCTCCTCACGCTGGCTGCGCTCTACTGGTTGGTGGAGGTGCGGGGCCTCCACCGGTGGACGCGGCCGCTCGTCATCTACGGGATGAACGCGATCACCGTCTTCGTCGCCTCGGGACTGCTGGCCAAAACGCTGATCCTGTGGCGCGTGCCCGCCCGGCAGGGCTCCGGGGGGACCACGTCTGCATATAATCTTGTATACGAAGCCGGATTCGCGTCCTGGGCGGGGCCCCTGAACGGCTCCCTCGCCTTCGCCCTGGCGACGGTGCTCTTCTGGTTCGCGGTCCTGTGGGCGATGTCCGCGCGCAGGATTTTCATCAAGGTGTGAGTGCGTCCGGGGACCTTTTTGGGTGCCTTGACGGTAGTATTCAAATGTGGATCCACCGCAGGCCCGTCCGAAGCCGTGGCCGGCGGGAGGATCGGCACAGTCCGCAGCGACCCCGGAGAGGTCGGCTTCGCACGCTTCGGACCGAATCCGGTCCCTCTCCCCACAGGTTGACCTTGACGGAAAACGATCCGTACATTACGTGATCTCCCAATAAATACGTGGAAAGCTGGCGGGAACCGCGGCAACAGCCCTATGATTGGAGGTCGTTCGCCCCGGGGCGCCATTTCCGCGTCAAGAGGCTACGTTCGGACAGTTCAGGGGAACCCAGACGGAGAAGAGAGAAACATGAGGAGTTGGCTGCGTATCGGGATCGTGGGAGCTGGAGCTCTTGCCGTAATGCTCGGGCCGCTGGGCTCGGCCCCGGCCAGCGCGCAGGTCGAGCGCATCAAGGTCATGGTCGCCAACCTGGTTCCCATCGATCGTGCCGACGACGACTTCGGCAAGGACCTGTCGAAAGCGTTGCGGGAATTCATCAATGTTCTCGCCTCCCACCAGGCCATTGAGGAGAAGGAGATCAGGAACGAGGCCAAGAAGTACGACCTGGACATGGAGGATCTGGATTGTGTCCGGTCGCTGCAGCTCTCCCCCCAGTTCGGTGCCAATCTCGTCTTCTGCGGGGGCTACACCGAGGACAAGCAGGCGAAGACCTTCACCCTGACCGGTGTCCAGTTCACGAGTACGCAGAGTGCTCCTCTCGAAGTGCCGGACAAGACCTACCACGAGGACGACCACGAGATCGCCGCCCAGGAGATCGCGGCGTTGTTCGGCCAGTACACCGAGCAGATCCGCAAGGCCGTCATCTGCGGCGACTACTACGACACCGGGGAATGGGCGAGTGCCGAGAGGAACTGCCTGGAAGTGCTGTCCACGGCACCCAACGACACCCAGGTCCGGTACATTCTGGCCAACGTCTACAAGGAGTCCGAGCGGCTCGACGAGGCGTACGCCGAAACTCTCAAGGTCATCGAACTCGACCCCCTGAACGAGAACGCGCTTCAGCTGGCCGGCTGGCTGGCCACCAAACTCGGCATGAAGGCGGAGGGGCGCGCGCACAACGACGCCTACCTCCAGCTGAATCCGGGCAACGCGCAGATCCGGATGACGATCGCCTACGAGGTTGCCCAGGCCGGGGATCCGGAAGGAGCGATGATCCTGGTCGAGGAAGGTCTCGAGATCGAACCGGACAACACCGACCTGCTGCTTCAGCACGCCTCGTTCGCGATCGCGGCGGGCCAGGCGCTGAAGGTGGAGAACCAGCCCCTTTCGCCCGAGGCGGGACAGTTCTACCAGCGGGGGTCGGAGTCCTATCGGCAGGCCTACGCCGTGCTCGGCGCGGGTATGGACAGCGGCCACCTCTACCAGATGATTGGCGCTCTCAATGACCTGAACCTCCTGGACCGGGCCGTGGAGCTGGCCGAGCAGGTGCTGGAAACCCACAGCGAGGAAGCCAGCCTCTGGTACATCCAGGGCATCATCCTCAACAAGCTCGGCCGGGTGGACGAAGCCCTGCAGGCCCTGGACGAAGCGGAGGGCCGCGATCCCAGGTTCCCCAACCTCAAGGCCACGCAGGGACAGTGGCTGCTGGCGGTGGGGCGCGAAGACGATGCCCTGCCGGTGCTGATGGAGGCAGTCGAGAAGGGCGAACAACCGGCCGATATCGTTGCCAGCATGTTCTTCGGGAGGGCAGGGGCCGCGCTTCAGGCCAAGGACTGGCAAAACGCTCTTCGCCTGATCGACATGGCCAAGACCTTCGAGCATGAGATTACGTCAAGGCTTCTGGGGCAGCTGGACTACTACAAGGCGTTCAGCATCTACCAGATTGCGTATGCGCAGCAGGGGCCGCAGAACCTTCAGACCGCCCAGCTGACACTGCCCAGGTTCAAGGAGGTCCAGCAGATGCTGACGCTTCCCCACGTGGTTGACTGGGTGGAGGGAGCGCAGGCGCAGCAGAAGCAGAACTACCAGCAGGTAAAGGACGGCGTCGTCCAGCTCATCTCGATTCAGGAGTTGATCATCCGGCGGGGACGCTAGCACCGGACAGCCGGCGACCGGCAAAAAGGAGCGCCGCGGGGTTCACCATCCCGCGGCGCTCTTTTTTTTGGCCCCGATTCACCTGTCGCGTAGCCGCCCGGCGCCCCGCCGCTTCCGGGGCTCAGGCGGCTTCATACACGGACCGCCGGGCCACGCAATCCCTGGGAGCAAAGTGGGACAGGGTGGGTTGCAATGTGGGGTATGGTGTGTTAAAGTGGGAGGCAGTGGGAAAAAATGGGATAAACAGCCATGCCCGGACTACTTGGTCGTCACGAATACCAGATCGATGCGAAGGGCCGCGTCAGCCTGCCCTCCGCATTCCGCCGAGCTGTGTCCGAAAAACCGCTCGTCCTGCTCCAGTGGCAGGGCAGTCACCTTGACCTCTTTCCCCAGGAAACCTGGGCCGATATCAGGAAGAATCTCTTGAGCCACCGGAGAGCGCAGAGAGATGGCGGCGCCTACCTGAGGCGCATCACGTCCAGCGCTGTCGAGGTGGAACCGGACAATCACGGACGGATCCGCATTCCCGCCTGGCTCAGGGAGCAGGCCGGTCTGGGGGATACCGTCCTTTTCGTGGGGGCCCTGGACCGCATCGAGTTGTGGGACCCGGCCCGTTTCGAGGAAGACCTGCGAGAGCCGGATCCGGAAGACGACCGCTTCGCTGCCCAGATCTTCGGTTGACGGGGGACCCCATGCACGGCCCCGCATATCATCGCGCTGTCCTCGTGGACCAGGTGATGGAGCACCTCCTGGGCGAGGCCGGACTCTATCTTGACGGGACGGTCGGGGGAGGGGGGCACGGTGCGGCGCTGCTGGCGCGATGCCCGGAGTGCCGTCTCCTCGCCGTGGACCGGGACCGGGAGGCTCTGGCGGCCGCGCGTGCGTGCCTGGCTCCCTTCGGCGACCGGGTCCGATTCGCCCACATCTCCTTCAGGGACGTGGGCGAGGATCCCGAACTGCACACGGAAGGGCTTGCGGGGGCGCTGCTCGACCTCGGCGTCAGCTCCCACCAGCTGGACACGGACGAGCGCGGGTTCACGATGCGCCGCGGCGCCGCCCTCGACATGAGGATGGACTCCGGGGCCGAGTTCACGGCCGCCGCATTCCTGTCGTCGGCGACCCGGGCCGAACTGCTGGCGGCGTTCAGGGCGGGGGAGGCGCCCCGGGCGGCAGCCCTCGCCACGCGCATCGCGCGGCGCCGTGCGGCGAGCCCCCTGCGCACCAGCGACGACCTCGTGGCCGTCCTCGAGGCGGTGCTCGGGCGCCGGGCCGGCCACGCCGAGAAGGCGCGCCTCTTCCAGGCGCTCCGAATTCGCGTGAACGGCGAGATCGAGGCGCTCGAGGAGGGACTCCCCGCAATCCGCGACGCGCTCCGACCGGGCGCCACCTTCGTCATTGTCGCATATCACTCGGTCGAGGACCGCGTGGTGAAGCGGGCTTTCCGGAACTGGAGCGACCCGTCGAGCGGTCTTCCGCGCCGGCTGCCCGTACGCGCGGAAGAACTCCAGCCGCTGGGGTCGGTCGTCACCCGCAAACCCGTCACCCCCGGTGAAGACGAGATCGCGGCCAACCCCAGGGCGCGGCCGGCACGTCTCCGGGCCTGGAGGCGCGCCACATGACCGGCTCGATCAGGATGGGCCGGATCGTACTGGTGCTCGCGCTGTACGCGGGAGCGTTGACGATGGTGGCCTGGAGGCAGTCGACCACCCGCGAAACGATGGAGGAGATCGGGCGCCTCTCGCGTGAACTGGCCATCGCGGCCGAGGAAAGGGAAGAGCTTGCCCGCGATCTGCTGGGGCTGGAGCAGCGCCGCTGGGTGGTCGCCGAGGCGGCCCGCCGCCTTGGACTCCGGCCCCCGAGGGAAGACGAGATGGTGTTCACGTCGCGGGGACCGCAATGACCGGGCTGCGCCAACTCCGGGAGCGGGCGCTTCGGGTACGGCGCAGGCTCCTGCTGGCGTCGTGGCTCGCGATGGGGACGGTGCTGATCGCGCGCGCGGTCGAGGTTCAGGTCGTCGAACGCGCCGCCTGGGCGGCCGAGGCACTCGCGCAGCACGAAAAAAGCAGGGTGGTGCCGGCGCCGCGGGGACGGATCCTCGACCGGAACGGGGGCGAGCTGGCCGTCAGCCACATGCGAGCCCTGGTCGGGGTCGCTCCCCGCGAGATCGAGGACCGGGACGAGGTCGCGGCGGCCCTGGAAGAGCATCTGGGGGTGCGCGCGGCCACTGCGCAACTCGTGTCCGCCGGGACAGATGCGTGGAACGTTGTCCCGGGCCGCTATTCCATGTCCCAGGTCGAGGGGCTGCGAGGGCTCAAGGGGGTGTACGTGGAAGACGAACCGAACCGTCTCTACCCCCGCGACGGTCTGGCCCGGGGTTTGCTTGGTGTTGTACAGGATGGCGTCGGCAGGGGGGGGATCGAGCAGTCCATGGATTCGGTGCTGGCCGGACAGACCGGAAGGGAGATCGTCGTGCGCGACAATCGTGGCCGGGAGGTTCCCGGGCAGGTTGTGGTCGTGCGGCCACCGACCGCGGGGCGGGACGTGGTCCTGACGATCGACCAGGACCTGCAGGCGATCGCCGAGGAAACCCTGGCCGCGGCCCTCGACTCGACCGGCGCGAAGGGTGGAGACCTGGTGATCACCGATCCCCGCACGGGCGAGATCCTGGCGCTGACCTCGGTGGTGGACGGGTCGAACGCCGCCCTTTCGGCTGTCAACACGAGCTATGAACCGGGTTCCACGATCAAGCCCTTCACCACGGCGGGCCTGCTCGATCACGGGATCGCGTCGCTCTCCGACTCCGTCGACACCGGCGACGGGTCATGGTGGACGAACGGCCGCTGGATCCGCGACGTCCGTGCCGGCGGCTGGTTGACACTCCGCGAGGTGATCAGGGAGTCGTCGAACGTCGGCATCGCCAAGTTCGCAAGCCTCATGTCCCGGGGGCAGCAGTACACGAGCCTTCGCGACTTCGGGTTCGGGACGCCGACCGGCATCCCCCTTCCCGGCGAGGCCTCGGGAGTGCTTCGCCGGCCCGAGCAGTGGAGCCTGCTCTCGTCCGAGTCGCTGTCGTACGGCTACGAGCTTTCGGTCACGCCGGTGCAGATGGCCATGGCCTTCGGAGCGCTTGCCAACGACGGGCTGCTCATGGAACCCACCCTCATTCGGGAGGTGCGCGACCACGACGGGACGCCGTTGCGATCCGGTCGGCCGCGCCCCGTGCGGCGCGCGGTGCCGCGAGGGGTCGCCGAGGCGCTGACGTCGGTTCTGGTGGACGTGGTGGAGGAGGGGACCGGCACACGTGCCCGCATGTCCTCCTTCCGGCTGGCCGGCAAGAGCGGGACGACGCGAGCCATCGGGGCGGACGGGCGCTATGCACACGAACAGGGCTCCTACTACGCCTCCTTCGGAGCCTGCTTTCCCGCCGACGATCCGCAACTCCTCCTCTTCGTCAGGCTGGACCGCCCACAGGGCGCCTACTACGGCGGCCAAACGGCGGCTCCCGTAACCCGGGCGACGCTGGAGACCCTCCTGGCGGCCCGGCAGGTTCCGATCGATCGCGAGGCGCTCGCACTCGCCGCGCGGCACACCCCGCCTCCATCCCCCACCGCTCCGCTGGTTCGCTTCGCGGCCGCGTTCGACGACGCGCCGCCGGATGTCCGGCCCCGGGCCTCGCTCCCCGGCAGCTATCCCGCCCACATGACGGTCCCGGTGCTGGAAGGCGTGTCGATACGGGTGGCCCTGCGCAGGCTGCACAAGCTGGGGGTGCGCGTCCGTCTCGAAGGGGGTGGTGTGGTACACGCGACTGTTCCGGAGGCGGGCGCCGCCATTGCCGCCGGGGACACCATCCGGGTGCTCACGGACGGGAATCCTCTTCCGGTGCCGGTACGCAAACCGGACCTCATCGTGGCGGGGGGCGGGGGGGGGGCTGGCTCTTATCAC
>VXOC01000233.1 GCA_009840215.1 Gemmatimonadota bacterium
CGCCGGTCGAACTCGGCGACGAGGGTGAGCATGTCAAGGGTGGCGATGTTGATGCTGGCGGCGAGTTGGGCGATGCGTTCGCCGAGTTCGAAGAGGTCGTCGGACATTGGTGAAGTCTCCTGAAATGCGAGTGTGGCAAAGGGTTTTCCGGGGGGCAGCAGGTCCCGCCTGCTACAATATACGCGGCGTGATTTCGGCCTCTCAGGACGGCTCAGGCAGCGAAAACCGGGGGTGGAGGCAAAGCAAATGGGTCACCGGGCCGACCGACGCGTCCCCGGGCCTTCCAGCGCCCGCTGAGGGGCATCGTGGAAGCGGTCCCCGACGCCGCGAGAGCGCGAATTCGAAACCGTACATAGTCAAATCGGCCTGTGATCAGACGATTTGGGACGCTGATGCTCGATTGGGGCGGTGGACCGGCAATCCGGGACCGTGATGCTCGAATCGGCCCTGGATCAGACGATTTGCGAACGGTGATACCCTCGGTACGCCTCTGGAGCCGGGCCAGCCCGGGCCTCCCCGCTCTCGTCCTCGCCGGGCTTGTCCACGGACTCCCAGGCCTCCCAGGCCGGCTGGCGCTCGGTTGGCCGACGAAGGCCGGCTGCACGCCCGGGCTCACCACTCCCGCCAGGCCGGAGACCACCCCGCCCACCCGCCGCCGCGGCAAATCAAGGGACACGAGCATGCTCGGTGGGGACACAGCTCTGCGGCCCCCCGACAGCCTGCAGCCCGACAGCTCCGCGGCCCGGCCGCCGCTGTCCCGTCACCCGCCTCAACCACTTCACCCGCCTCCTGGCGAGCTCCTGTCCCGGGTTTCCCGACACCGGATTCCTTGACACCCGTCCCTCCCCTCCATATCTATGATTCATACGACAGCTCATCGAGACCGGCTGAGGGACAGGCCCTGTGACGCCGGGGCAACCTGTGGGAAGTGGCATTCCCGCAAAGGTGCCAACTCCTGCGGTGGACGATGTCCGCCGTAAAGATGAGACGCCCGTCGCCTGCCAGGGCGGCCGCCAGATTCAAAGGGTGTCAGGATCTCTGGAGTCCGATGAGGCAACATCGAGATCCGGAGGGATCGAAAATGACACCGCCCACCCTGGCTCTTCCCGGAAGGTCGCCCGGTGCGACAGGTGCTTCCGCCTTCCCACCTTGCGCCGCCCCCCGCCGGGCCTCCGCCCCCGTTCACGGGGCGAGATCAGACCCTCGCGCCACCCTCGCCCGCATCCGCGCCCGCCTCACGCTGGATCACCTGGGCGAGCGCGAGGTCACCATCGCATATGAGGTACACGGCGACCTGATGAGGCCAAAGACCCCGGCGACAACGGCCGGGACCGCGACTCGCGGTGCCCCCGCAGTCCTTGAGGATCCCGCCGCTCCAACACTCGTGCTCGGGGGCATCTCTGCGGGACGCCACCTCGGACCGGCGTCCTTCGATTCGGGACCGGGCTGGTGGCCAGGCCTCGTGGGACACGGCGCGGCCCTCGACCCGGCGCGCCGCCCCCTCATCGGCATCGACTACATCGGCGGGACCGATGAGTCGAACCGGCTCATTCGCCCCGTCACCACCCACGACCAGGCCCGTGCCATCGCGGCGGTGCTCGACCACCTGGGCATCGCGCGGGCATCCTTCGTGGGCGCCTCGTACGGCGGGATGGCCGCGCTTGCCTTCGCCGAACTCTTCCCCGACAGGATCGGCCAACTCGTCATCCTCTGCGCCGCCCACCGCACCCACCCCATGGCGACCGCGGTGCGTTCGGTGCAGCGTGCGGTGGTGGGCCTGGGCGTCGACTCCGGCGACACCGCCCGTGGCCTGTCGCTTGCCCGTGCCCTTGCCATGACCACCTACCGGAGCACGCAAGAGTTCGAGGAGCGCTTTTCGCCCTTCGCGCTCTCGGCCGGTACCCCCAACGGCGATCCGGCCCGCTTTCCCGTCGAGGAATACCTCCAGGCCCGGGGCGCCGACTTCGTCCGCCGCTTCGACACCGAGCGCTACCTGGCGCTCTCCGAATCGATCGACCTTCACGGCACCCGTCCCGGCTCGCTGCCGGAGGACGCGCTGCTGGTCTCCTTCGACACCGATATCCTGGTCCCGCCGTGGCTCATGGACGAACTGGCGGCGCGGGACTCCCGTGCGAAACCCGGCCGGTCCGCCGCGCGCCACGTCACCATCCCGTCCCTGTACGGCCACGACGCCTTCCTCAAGGAGACCGCGGCGGTATCGGCGCTGCTGCGAGAGGAGGTGGCCCGATGATTCGACACACCAACGGACCGCCCCCGCCATCTCCCGTCACCCGCTCCGTCCGCTCCGGCCTCGGCGCCGACACCGGGCACCGCGCGGTCATGCCGCCCATCCACCTCTCCTCCAACTTCCTCTTCGACTCGCCGGGCGTGTACGGCAAGTACGACTACACCCGCTCCGGCAACCCGACCCGCGACCTGGCCGCCACGGCCATCGCCGATCTGGAGAACGGCTGCGGAGCGGTCATCACCTCATCCGGCATGTCCGCGATTCTGGTCGTCACCCGGCTGCTCTCGGCGGGCGACCTGCTGCTGGCGCCGCGCGACTGCTACGGGGGCAGCCACCGTCTCTTCACGGCCGAGGCCGAGCGCGGATCGTACCGGGTGCAGTTCATCGACCCGACGGACCCCGCCGTCCTCTCCGAGGCCCGTGCCCTCCGCCCCCGCGTGGTCTGGCTCGAGACGCCCAGCAATCCACTGCTCCGCATCACCGACATCGCCGCGTGGTCCCGGCTGTCACGCGAAATCGGCGCGATCTGCGTCGTCGACAACACCTTCCTGTCACCCGTCAACCAGCGGCCGCTGGAGCACGGCGCCGACCTGGTCGTCCATTCCACGACCAAGTTCCTCAACGGTCACAGCGACGTCGTGGGGGGCGCGGTGGTGGCGGCGGATCCCGACCTGCTGGATGAGGTGGCGTGGTGGACCAACGCGGCCGGGGTCGCGGGTTCTCCCTTCGACGCCTACCTGACGCTGCGAGGCACCCGCACCCTGCACGCCCGCAGCCGCATCCACGAGGAGAATGCGCTCGAGGTGGTGGCCGCGCTGGAGCGGAACGATGCCGTTCGCCGCGTGTATCACCCGAGTCGGCGCGACCATCCGGGCCACGACACCGCCCGCCGGCAGCAGACCGGATGGGGCAGCCTGGTCTCCTTCGAGTTGCGCGGGGGCCGCGAGGCGGTCGACGCCTTCGTCGACGGGCTTGATTGCTTCGCGCTGGCCGAATCGCTTGGCGGCGTGGAGAGTCTCGTTGCCCATCCGGCCACAATGACCCATGCTTCAATGGACGAGCAGGCACAGGCGGCAGCGGGAATCGGGAAGGGGCTGCTCCGCCTCTCGGTGGGAATCGAAGCGGCCACTGACCTCGTGGCCGACCTGGAACGGGGGCTTTGTCGAGTGGAGGCGGTGGCATGTCAACTGGTTTGAAGGTGCTCAAGTTCGGATCGTCGGTGCTGGAGCGGCCGGAGGACTATCGGCGCGTGGCGGCGGAAGTCGGCGCCGAGGTCGAGAACGGACACAAGGTCGTCGCGGTTGTGTCGGCGATGGGCCGGACGACCGATGAACTGCTCGAGGCGGTCGATGTGGTGACCCAGACGCCGCCGCACTCGCTCCTGGTGTCGCTCCTCGCGACGGGTGAAGAGGCCTCGGTGGCGCTGCTATCGATGGCACTGGCCGCAAAAGGCCTGCGTGCGGCTGAATTCACCCCGGCCGAATTGCCGGTCTACACCCGCGGACCCCTGGAGGACGCGGAACCGGTCAGAGTGGATACGGAGAGGATCATGGATGCGCTGGCATCGGCCGACGCGGTGGTCGTTCCGGGCTTCCTGGGGATGGACGAGACCGGCGTGCCGTCGCTCCTGGGGCGCGGTGGCTCCGACCTGACCGCGCTCTTCCTGGGACGCGTCCTCGGTGCCGAGGTGCGCCTGGTCAAGGACTTCGACGGCATCTACCCGCAGGACCCGCGCCTGGTGCCCGAAGCGGCCCCCTTCCGCTTCCTGAGCTGGGAGGGTGTGAACCGGATCGGGGGCGATGTGGTACAGGCGAAGGCGGTCGACTACGCGAAGCGGTACCAGCTGGGTTTCCGCGTGACCGCGCTCGGGGGCACGGGCACCTGGGTGGGACCCCTGGCCGGGACCACACCCATTCCCGCGCGGCAGGTCGGCTGATCGCGGGTCGCGTTGCGGGTCAACCCATGCCCCCGCCCCCCTTCCAGCTCTTCGGCACGCCGCACATCGTGGCCATGGCGGCCACCGCGGCCGTGCCCGTCGCGCTCTCGCTTACCGTGCGTCGCCTTGACTCCGAACGCGCCACCCGGGTCGTGTGCGTCGTCTTCGCCACCGTGATGCTCGTCAACCAGACGGTGTACTGGTTCTACCGCTTCGCGACCGAGGGGGCCGGGGTCTTCGTGCGCGAGCACCTGCCGCTTCACGTCTGCGGCATGACCGTCCTCCTGTCGGCGGCCACCCTGCTCTGGCGCCGGCGCTGGACGTACGAGCTGCTGTACTTCTGGGGCCTGGCCGGCGCGGCCAACGCCATGGTCACCCCGGAACTCGCCGAGGGCTTCCCGCACTACGTCTTCTTCCAGTATTTCGTCTCGCACGGGGGAATCGTGGCGGCGGCGGTCTTCGCCACGTGGGGGCTTGGGATGCGACCGACCCTCAAGTCGCTGGTCCGGGCCTTCGTGGCGATGAACGTGCTCGCGGCGGTGGTTGCGTGCGTGAATCTGCTCCTGGACAGCAATTACATGTACCTGAGCGAGGTGCCCGACACCGCGTCGCCCTTCCTGTTCATGCCGTGGCCCTGGTATGTGATGTGGTTGGAGGTGCTGGCGTTGGTGTTCTTCGGGTTGCTGTATCTGCCGGTGGTTGTCGTGAGAACAGTGAACGACGGCTCAGGCCCTGACCCGGCATCAACGGATTTGTGTTGAACCAAGTTGACATGAGTACGGAATGCGGCCAACGATAATAACCTCTAGCAACAAACTTCCTTCTTCCCGGGGGCAGATGCCTGATCATGGAGAGAATCGCGAAACAGGGATCGGTGGGGGTGGCCGTGGTGATCTTGCTTCTCTTGCCGATTGTCGGTTGCGGAGACGAAGAGGTCGTCGAACCGGAACCGGCGCCCGTTCCAACGACGGTGGAAATCACACCGGATGCAGTGGAGCTCATGTCATCCGGCGCGACGGCGGGGTTCAACGCGGTCGTGCGGGATCAGAACGGCAAGCCGATGCCCAACGCGTCCGTGACCTAGACCGGTTCGGATCCGGCGGTCTTTACCGTAGAGGCCAGCGGACTGGTCGCGACCGTGACGGCGGTCGCCAACGGCGTGGCTACCCTGATGGCGACGGCCGGGCAAGCCAGCGGCACGGCGTCGGTGACAGTCGTTCAGACCCCGGCCAAACTGGATGTCGCTTCGGGTAACGAACAGGAGGCACGCCTTGGGACCCAACTCCCGGAGCCGCTCGTCGTACGGGTGCTGGAGCAGACCGGTGGTGTCATTCCAGGCGTGGTGGTCACGTTTGGGCCGGCCGATGAACGCAGCGGATCGGCTGACCCTACCGAAGTGACCACGGGTGCGAACGGGACTGCGTCGACGTCGTGGACGCTGGGCGACGCACGCCGCCAAGCCATGGTGGCCACGGCCGGCGAATTGACGGTAAGGTTGGAAGCCACCGCCACGGCCGATCCCCCCATCCCCGACTACGCGATCGCGGGCGAGCTTGAGGCCAGCCGATTCGATCCGCTCGATACCGAAACCCTTGAGATCAGTGCGCACATTGCCAACCTGGGAGACGGCCGGAGTACGGGACCGTTCACGGTCGGGTTGACTGTGGACGGGGTGCACACGGGAGTCGTCCAGGCCGACCCGATCGAGCCTGATGACACCGCGACCGTGACCATCACGGCCGGTCCCTTCGAGGCTGGCGAGCGCAGCATCGGGGTCGTCATCGATCCGGAGTTGGAGTTCGAAGAGTGGGACGAAGAGAACAACCAGGGTGAGGCGTCGGTGGTTGTGAGACAACAGCAGGTCATCGCGCTCGACGATTCCGTGACATTGGGAGGGGCGGCCGGCTCGGTACAGTTGTTCCGGGTCGAAGTGGAGGAGCAGCTGAACCAGACGCTAACCGTGCGGCTTGACGGGCCCGGCGGCGACGGAGACATCTTCGTCGATTTCAACGTTCATCGGCCCTCGTCCATCGTGGCCGAGCGCACCAGGCGCCGGTGCTACAGCTGGAATCTCGGGACCGGTGAAATCTGCCAGTTCTATCCCGTACGAGAGGGCACCTATTACATCCTGGTGCACGCCTTTTCGGCCTTCGGGGACGCTACCCTTAGAGTCACGACCGCGGAACCACCGGCAGAGCCCTTCGACCTCGAGGTGGTCATGGTGGACCAGGGTACCGCCTCGCAGAATGCCGTCATTACGCATGTGGCGCAGCGCTATGAGTCGATGATTGGCCTGGGCGAGTTTGACGGGACCTTAACCCTCCCGGCAGACGCGTGCGCACCCGGTATGCCCGCACTGACTTCCCAAGCCATCGATGACGTGAGCATCTACGTCATGATCGGTGAGCTCGACGGTGTCGGCAACGCGGTGGCAATGTCCGGGACATGTGTCCTTCGGACAGGCGACAACGGCAACTGGATCGGGATGCCGGCGCTTGGCACCATTGTCCTGGACGAGGCCGATATCGGGCAACTGGAGTCGGACGGAGTTCTCGAGGCTGTGGTCACGCGCGAGATGGCACGCGCCCTCGGGTTTGGTCTCGACACCTGGACTCGACACGGCTTTCTCCAGAACCCATCTCTCCCCGAGGAGCCCGATGCCGACACCCGGATGAACGCCGCCCTGGTGGTAGCCGCCTTCAACGCCGCGGGCGGTCAGGGCTACATGGGCGCCAAGGTTCCGCTTGAGAGCGGAGCCATACCCGGCATTTCCGATGTTCACTGGAGAGAGAGTGTCTTCGGGGACGAAATCATGACGCCCTACCTGACAGGTGATTCCCATCCGCTCAGCCGGATCACCCTCGAAGCCCTCTACGAAGTCGGCTACGAACTCGACGTGATGATGGCCGATCCGTTCACGCTTCCCGGCGCGGGAGGCGTCATGGCGTCGCGTCGTCTGAAGAGGTACCCCGGCATCGGCCTCGCCGCGTACCGCGGTCCGATTCCGGTGGAGCTGGTGAAAGGCGTGGTGAAGAAGGAATAGGCCGGGGGCCGGACGGAGCTCCGTCACCGCCCTTCCTGTCCCTCCCGTGACCGTGGTGTATATTGTGGTATGGAGAGGCTGTGGCCCATTTTCTTCAAGCTACGAGCAATATGTCAATCAAAGTTGACATAATGTAAGGTCAGGTTTACATATGAAGGCAACGGTGTGGAGGTCAGGAGCGGCGGTGTTGCTGCTCATCGCGGCGGTTGGCGCCTGCACGACCGAGGACGACAGGGAACCCAATCGCGGGATACCCACGACGATCCAGATTTCGCCCGCCTCGGCGACGCTCAGCTACATCCACGAGAGCACGAGCTTCTTTGCCAACGTGTTCGACCAGAACGGGTCCGACCTGTATGCGCCCGTGTTCTGGTCCGTCTCCGACACGGCGATCCTGGCCGTGACCGGTGACTCCGTCAGCGCGGTGGTGACCGCGCGCGCGAACGGTTCCGCGATGTTGCTGGCGACCGCCGAGGAGGCCGTGGACACCGTGACCGTGACGGTCCGGCAGACTGCGGGCGGGCTGGAGGTCGTGTCCGGCAACGACCAGGTGGGACTCCAGGGCACGACGCTCTCCGAACCGCTGGTGGTGGGCGTAGTGGACGCCGGCGGCACGATCGCGTCCGGAGTGGAGATCGCCTTCACGCCGGCGGAGGGGAGCGGCACGGTCAGCGACACCTTGGCGGAGACGGACGCGCAGGGGCGGGCGACGACGCAGTGGACGCTGGGAGACGCGCGCCGGCAGTCGGTGGCCGTCGCGGTCGGCGACCTCCGCCAGAGGTTCACGGCTACGGCGAACTCCGATCCGCCCATGCCCGACTACGCGTTGCTGGAGGGTCTGGACTTCACCCGGCAGGATCCGCTTGACACCGACATCATCGAGGTGAGCGCCACGATCTCCAACCTGGGCGACGGGGCCGGCCCCGCGAGATTCCCCGTGCGGCTCAGCCTCGACGGGGTGACCCTCGCAAACATGGATGTCGACCATATCGCGCCGGGTGAGGCGGCGACCGTGATCTTCACGCTGGGACCTCTGGAGCGGGGGCGGCGGGAGGTCGGCCTGGAGATCGATCCGGCGGGCGGGATCACCGAGTGGGAGGAAGAGAACAACCTGGCCACGGGAATCCTGAGCGTCGTCAGGCAGCGCGAGATTGCGCTCGGGGAGTCCGTAACGCTGGAGTCGTCAACCGCGGACGAGGTCTTCCTCTTCCGTGTCGAGGTCCCGGAGGGATCGGACGAGGCGCTCAACATCGAACTCTCGGGCGGTTCCGGGGACGCCGACGTCTTCGGCCACTACGACGAGCGCCCCGGCTATCGATACCTGTACCGTTGCTTCGGCGTCGATCCGGAGACCGACGAACTGTGCCAGATGGTGCCTGCCCGCACGGGCACGTACCACATCGCGGTCCACGCCTTCACGGCCTTCGGCCCTTCGACGCTCACGGTGACCATCGGCGAAAAGCCTGTGGACCCGTTCGACATCGAACTGGTGTTCCTCGACGGCGGGACCGGCGAGCAGCGGGGTGTGATCGAGAAGGCCGCGCGGCGCTGGGAGTCCGTGATCGCGCGAGATGTCTTCGATTGGGATCATGCCGCTGCCGACCGGGTTCCCGCGGGCACGTGCGGTCCGGGCTCGCCGGCGGTGGCCGACCGGGTCGACGACATCCGGGTGTTCGTCACGGTCGGGAGCATCGACGGGCCGGGGAACACCGTCGCGCAGTCGGGTCCGTGCTGGGTGCGTCCCCATCCGGTCGAGGGGGCGGAGGGGATCTGGCTCCAGCCCACCCTGGCCGCGATCTACCTCGACGCGGCCGATGTCGCGCTCATCGAGTCCGAGGGGATGCTTGAGTCGTTCGCCACGCACGAGTTGGCGCACGCCCTGGGCTTCGTTCCCGAGGTCTGGAACCACCACGACCGGCTGCGCAACCCGTCTATCCCGCACAGTCCCGGCGCCGACACCCACTTCGCCGGACCCAGGGCCGTCGCCGCCTTCGACGCCGCCGGTGGTGCGGCGTACGCACGCGCAAAGGTCCCCGTCGAGAATGGCGCGACGGAAGGGTTTTCCGACTCGCATTGGCGCGAGAGCGTGTTCGGGGACGAGCTCATGTCCCCTCTGCTCACGGGCGACGTGCAGCCGCTCAGCCTGATCACGATCGAGTCGCTGTATGATATCGGGTACGAGGTGAATGTGGGGGCGGCGGATGAGTTTGAGGTGAGGGGAGCGGGGGCGCGCGTGGTGAGCGGGGGGGGGGGG
>VXOC01000178.1 GCA_009840215.1 Gemmatimonadota bacterium
GGGGAGGGGGGCGAGGTGAGCGTGTCGCTGGATGAATCGGGTGGGGACGGATCGGCCGGATACCGGCTGACCGTGGCGGACGACGGCCCCGGAATCCCGGCCGAATGGTGCGCGCGGGTCTTCGAGCCCTTCTTCACGTCGCGGCGCGAAGGCACCGGGCTGGGGCTCGCGATCACGCGCCGGCTGGTGACCGATGTCGGTGGCAGGATAGTACTTGAGAGCGAAGAGGGACGGGGAACGAGCGTGCACGTCATCCTCGGCGCTGCGGACCCCGTGGAGAGCGCGCACCAAAAAACGGTGCGCGGTGCCCAATCCATCGACTCCGGGGAGGCGTGATGCGAAAGCTGGTCCTGATTGTCGACGATGTGCGTCCGCTGGCCGAGCAGTACGCCTACGACCTCGAGCGCCTGGGGCGCTTCCGGACGCGGGTGGCGGGTGGCGGGGCGGAGGGTCTGGACATTCTCGCCCGCGAAGTGGTCGACTGCGTGATCCTTGACCTGGAGATGCCCGGCCTCGACGGTTTCGACGTGCTCAGGGCCATGGAGCACCAGGAAATCGACGTACCGGTCATCGTCTACACCGGGACCGGAAGCTTCGACCGTTGCGTGGAGGCGGTGCGGCTCGGGGCATTCGGGTTCATCGACAAGGCCGAGCCGATGGAGCGCGTCGTGCACGAGGTCCGCCTGGCGCTCCGCCAGACCGACCTGAGGGACCGGCTGGGCCAGCTGGAGGAACAGGTCACCGGATCGTCTCCGCTGATCGGCGAGAGCGAGCCCATGTTGCGGCTGCGAACCGCGATCGGACGGCTGGCGCGAATTCCCAGCCCGGTGCTGATCCAGGGAGAGAGCGGAACCGGCAAGGAGCTGGTCGCGCGGGAGCTGCACCGGCTGAGCCCGCGGAGCGACGAAGCGTTCGTCGCGGTCAACTGCGGGGGCTTCTCGGAAGGGCTCGTGGACAGCGACCTCTTCGGGCACGACCGGGGCGCCTTCACGGGGGCGGTCAAGGCGCGGCGGGGCGCCTTCGAGCGCGCCTCCGCGGGGACCCTCTTCCTGGACGAGATCGGCGAGTTGCCGGGAGCGGTGCAGGCGCGTCTGCTGAGGGTGCTGGAAGGGGGCGAAATCACGCGTCTGGGCGGCGAGGACGTGATCGTGGTGGGGGCGCGGGTGGTGGCCGCCACGCACCGCGACCTGGACGCCGAGGTGGAGAAGGGGTCCTTCCGCCAGGACCTCCTGTACCGGCTCAACGTGCACGTGTTGCGGGTGCCCCCGCTGCGCGAGCGGCCCGACGACATCCCGCTGCTGGCCGGACACTTCGCGGCCACCCTGGCGCCCGGCCTGGGTCTGTCGCCGCGTCCCCTCTCCGACGACGCGATTGCGGCGCTGCAGTCCCGGCATTGGGGGCGCAACAACGTGCGGGAATTGCGCAACACCATCGAGCGCATGATCATCGCGTCGGACGGGGCCGCGCTCGAAGCCGCCGATCTGCCACCCGATCTGGAACCGCAGGGAGCC
The DNA here is from genome assembly GCA_009840215.1 of Gemmatimonadota bacterium. Lineage (GTDB taxonomy): Bacteria > Gemmatimonadota > Gemmatimonadetes > Longimicrobiales > Gaopeijiaceae > Bin94. The sequence goes on from VXOC01000178.1 coordinate 1,512, forward strand.
GCTGCCCGGCCCGGCGTGGCAGGCGGCCCTCCATCGGGCACCTTCCGGGAGCAGAAGGTCGCCGCGGAGACCGTCATCGTGCGTGCGGCGCTCGACGCGAACGACTGGAAGATCGGGCAGACGGCGCGGTCCCTCGGTCTCGCCGACCACTCCAGCCTCCTCAAGATCATGAACCGTCTCGGGATCCGGCGCCCGTCGGATTGACTGGTCCTTGCCGCCCCGGGGGCAGCGCCTTCGCGGGTCACGGCCCTTCCGGACCGGGGCGGGCCGGCCGAGCTCGCCACAAGCGTCCCCGGCCCGTGGCACGGCGATCACCGACTCATCGTCCATCTCGTGTCCAAACGTACACGAATCCCAGCGGCGAGCCTCGCTCCGCGGCGCATCTCCATTCCATCCAAATCCCATCACCACAACGCCTTAGCTCCGCTCCCACCCCCCGACCCGTCCTCCTGGCCCACGCATTGCCCTTCTGGCGGGCATACGCAGCGGCCTCGCGCCTGAGCCGGAAAGAGATTCGGCCGGGCGGCCAGGGCCACGGATCAGGAGGACAGGATGGAGAGCAGAGACGCAGGATACGATCGTTCGGAAAGAGTGCTGCGCTGGATGGCCGCGGGACTCGGGGCTGCGCTCTTCGTTGCGGCGCTCGCGTGCAACGACGAGAAGGAGGGCGAACCGATGGAGCAGGTCGCCTACGCGGAGGTTGGCAGCCAGACCGTCATGACCACGTCGGCTCCGGGGCAGGCGCAGATGCCCGTATCGCCGGGGATGACTACGGCGCCCGCAGAGACAATCCCCTCGTCACCGGAGGTCGGCGAAACCGCGGCGCGAGCGGGGGACGAGACCCCGGAGCCGGAAGCCACGGAAACGCCGATGGCTCCCTGGGAGCACTACGATGAGGGGATCGCCGCATGGAAGAGCGGGGAAACAACCGACGCCGAGACACACCTCAGGGAGTGGGTGGCGTACGCGCCCGAACATGTTAAGGGCAGGGTGAACCTGGCCCGCGTGCTCATCGAAATCGGGCGTCCGCACGAGGCGAAGGAACACGCGAAGCTGGCCGCCGACCTCGACCCGGGGTCGGTTGCGGCAAAGCGCGTTCTGGCCCGGGCGCTGGCCGAGGGTGGCGATTCCCACGCCGCGCTCGCGATGTATGAAGAGGCGTTGTGGCTCGACCCCGACGACTTCTGGTCCCTCAACAACATGGGCTACCTGCTCATCCTGCGGGGGCGCCACGAGGAAGCCGTGGGGCCGCTGGCGCTGGCCGCGCAGCTGGACAGCACCAACGCCATGTTCCGTTCCAACCTGGGCTCGGCGCTCGAGGGCGCGGGGTATCCGGCCGCCGCGCTGAAGGCCTTTGCCGCGGCCGTCGCCATCGATCCGGGGCACACCCGTGCCGCCGCCAGCGTCGTCCGGCTCCGGGAGTTGCTGGGAGAGGACGCCGTCCCCGAGGTGGACACGAGTCTCCTCGCCGACAATTATCGGAAGGGACTCATGGGAATGCCGGAACGGGAGGAGCCCGACACCGTCGAGTACGCCTGGCGGGGAGACTGAGGGACTCGTTTCCCTCCCGGATCCCGTCGCCCGCCCCTCTGGCTCCTGACCGTGCCGGGGGGGCGGGCCCGCATCGTGCGGGTCGGCCCGCTGGTGGCCGCCCGAACCGCGCGGCCGGGAGCGGATCCCGGTCATCCAGTCACGCAGACGCGACCGAGGGAACGTGCGCGAAAAGACGAAACTGCAGCCGGCCAGAGTCTGGAGGGAGGCCCGCGAGATCATCTGGCGCCACCGCCGCCGGGTGGCCATCGGTCTCGTGATCATGGTCATCGGCCGGCTGGTGGGGCTCGTTCCGCCCGCGTCGTCCAAGTTTCTGATCGACAATGTGATCGGGGAGGGACAGGCGGACCTCCTGGTGCCGCTGGCACTCGTCGTCGCGGTCGCGACCCTCATCCAGGGCGCGAGCTCCTTTTCGCTGTCCCGGATGCTGGGTGTCACGGCCCAGAGAGCCATCACCGAGATGCGGAAGACGGTGCAGGCCCACGTGGCGCGGCTCCCGGTGGGCTACTTCGACTCGACCAGATCCGGCGTCCTGATCTCGCGCGTCATGACCGACGCCGAGGGGATCCGGAACCTGGTGGGAACCGGCCTGGTGCAGCTGACCGGGGGCGTGGTCACGTCAATGGCCTGCTTCGCCATCCTGCTCTACCTGAACTGGCAGCTGACCGTCTTCACCATGTCGGTGCTGCTGGTCTTCGGGGGCGCCATGGCCTTCGCCTTCCGGCGCCTCAGGCCACTCTTCCGGGAACGCGGCCGGATCAACGCGGAGGTGACCGGGCGGCTGGGCGAGAGCTTTGCCGGAGTGCGCATCGTCAAGGCGTTCACCTCCGAGCGGAAGGAGGATCTGGTCTTCGCGCGCGGCGCCCACCGGCTCTTCCGCAACGTGGCCAGGTCGGTACTGGGGGTCTCGGCGGTGACCTCGTTCTCATCGGTGATCGTCGGTTCGATAAGCGTGGTGATGATCCTGATCGGCGGGCGCGCGATCCTCGGGGGCGAGATGACGCTGGGCGACTTCGTCATGTACGTCTTCCTGACCGGCATGATGGCGGGTCCCCTGGTGCAGATGGCGAGCATCGGCACCCAGATCGCCGAGGCCTTCGCGGGGCTGGACCGGATCCGGGAGCTGCGTTCGATGTCCACCGAGATCGATGGCGACGAGGGGAAGGGGCGGATGAGAGATACCGATGGCGAAATCGCCTTCGAGAACGTGTCCTTCTCCTATGACGAAGAGGTCCCGGTGCTCAGGGACGTGTCGCTCGTCGCCCCACCGGGCTCCACCACCGCGCTGGTAGGGTCGTCCGGCTCGGGGAAGAGCACGCTGGCGAGCCTGGTGCTCTCCTTCAACGCTCCCGACTCGGGGCGGGTGCTCGTCGACGGCCGCGACCTGGCCCGCCTGCGCCTCGCCGACTACCGGCGCCACGTGGGCGTCGTGCTCCAGGACAACTTCCTCTTCGACGACACCATCGAGTACAACATCCGCTACGGGCGCACCCGCGCCACCCGCGACGACGTGGTGCGGGCGGCCAGACTGGCGCACTGCCACGAGTTCATCACCGCCTTCCCCGACGGGTACGAAACCGTCATCGGAGAGCGCGGCATCAAGGTGTCGGGCGGGCAGCGGCAGAGGCTGGCGATCGCCCGCGCGATCCTGGCCGACCCCAGGATCCTCGTGCTGGACGAAGCCACCTCGAGTCTCGATTCCGAGAGCGAGGCCCAGATCCAGGAGGGACTGCGGGCGCTGCGCCGCGGCCGCACCACCTTCGTCATCGCCCACCGGCTCTCCACCATCCGCAGCGCCGACCAGATCCTGGTGATCGAGGAGGGGCGGGTCGTGGAGCGCGGCACGCACGAGGAGCTGATGGCGGCGGAGGGACGCTACCGCGAGCTGCACGACCGGCAGTACCGGATCGAGATGAACCGCTTCGTGAATCCGGGGGAGGAGCTCCTGGCGGGATCCGATGGGGACGGCAGCCCGTCGTGAAGGGGTCCGCGCGCGTGTCCACCCGATGTCCGGCTCGATTTGACGTTTTGGGAGCTGCGGAACGTAGATTAAGGTTGGGCCATCCAGGAGGGCGACGACTTCACAATGCAGCGCTTTTTCGACGCATTCTTCGCGGCGGGGGTGATCCCCGTCGTGCTGACGCGCCGGGAGATGACGGGAACCCGCGATGAGTTGCTGAATGCGGGGTGACCGGTGCGGGCACGGTAGCTATGGAGGTACCGATTGGCCATCTTGGTTTGGAAGCTTCCGACAAAGGGCGCCGACCGGAGTGATCACCAGCCGTCACATTGAGTTAGGATAAATGGGGTCATGGGTCACCGGTACTCCGGAGCGGGAGGCAGGTAAAGTGCGAGAAGGCTTGCGGATGCGAAGACGCGACTTCATCAGGACCGGCACGCTCACGGGCCTTCTGGCGGGCACCGGGGCGATCGGGGGTGCGGCGAACCCGCTGGCAGCCATGGTCGGGGGCTCCGGTCGGATCACGGCGGATGGCCGGGTACGCCTCAGTTCCAACGAGAACCCGCTCGGGATCTCGCCGGCCGCGAAAGACGCCCTGGTCGAGGCGATCGTCCTTGCCAACCGCTACCCGGCGGACCAGCACCGGGCCCTGGTGGCCAGGCTGGCCGCGGCGCACGAGGTGGGCGAGGGCCAGATCGTGCTCGGAACGGGGTCGGCGGAGGTGTTGCAGATGGCGGTGCAGGCGTTTGCCGCTCCCAGGGCGAAGCTGGTGATGGCCGAACCGACCTACGAGGCCGTGACCAACTACCAGCGCACGGAATCCTACGAACTGGTGAAGGTGCCGCTGACTCCCGGCCACGAGCACGACCTGGACCGCATGCGTGAGGCCGCCGAGGGCTCGGGCCACCCCGCGCTGGTCTATCTGTGCAACCCCAACAACCCGACCGCGACGATTACGTCCAGCGCGGCGATCGACGCCTGGATCGCGGACGCGCCCGAGCACGTCTTCTTCCTCTCCGACGAGGCGTACATCGAGTACGTGGAAGACGATCGCATGTGGAGTTCGCTGCCGTGGATCGCGAAGCGGCGCAACGTCCTTGTCGTCAGGACCTTCTCGAAGATCTACGGTCTGGCGGGACTCCGGATCGGGTACGGGATCGCCCACCCCGACACGGCGGCGCGTCTCGCCGACTTCGCGTCCCGGAACAACATCAACCAGCTCGCGATCGCGGCCGCCGGAGCTTCCTTTCGCGACGAGGCCCTCATCGAGAAGAGCCGTGCGGCCAACCGCGAGTCGCGCGAAATGGTCGAGGCCGCGCTGGACGAGTTGGATTTGGAGCGGATGCCTACACAGGCTAACTTCCTCATGCACCGTATCAACGGCGACCTCGCCACCTACCGCGGCCGCATGGCCGAGGCGGGTTTTCTTGTTGGACGGGACTTTCCGCCCATGCTCGATTGGAACCGGCTCTCCTTCGGACTCCCCGAGGACATGGGCCGCTTTTGTGACACCTTACGCGAATTCCGCAGAAAGGGATGGGTTTAGCCAATGAAATCGAGATTATTTCTGATCGGCGCGCTGATCGCGTTGGCCCAGCCGGGCATTGCCGCGGCCCAGGGCACATTGCGGGGCACCGTGACCAATGCATCCACGGGTGCGGCTTTGGAAGGGGTGCAGGTCGCGATGGCGGACCTCAACATGGCCGCCAACACGATGGCCGGTGGCGCCTACGAAATCACCGGCATTCCGGCCGGGACCCACGAGGTGGAAATCCGGCTGCTCGGGTTCCGGCTCGAGCGCCGTGACGTCACCATCACGGACGGTGGGACAGCCACCCTCAACGTCGCGCTGACCGAGGTCGCGCTCGAACTCGGCGGCCTGGTGGCCGTGGGGAGCCGCGCGCAACCGAGAACCGTGACCGAATCGCCGGTCCCGGTCGACGTGATCCGGACCGGGGAGCTCATCAACCAGGGCGACACCGACTTCGCGAACATCATTCGCAACGTCGTCCCGTCGTTCAACGTCAACATCCAGCCGATTTCGGACGCGGCCACCTTCGCGCGGCCAGCCAACCTGCGCGGCCTCGCGCCCGACCACACCCTGGTGCTCGTCAACGGAAAGCGGCGTCACCGCACCGCGGTCATCACCTGGTACGGCAACGGCCTGGCCGACGGCTCGCAGGGCCCCGACATCGCGCTCATCCCCGGGCTGGCCCTGGAGCAGGCGGAGGTGCTGCGCGACGGCGCCTCCGCGCAGTACGGCTCCGACGCGATCGCCGGCGTCATGAACTTCGCGCTCAAGAACGATCGCTCGGGAGGAACCATCGAGATCAAGACGGGCGGGTATCTCCTGGGTGAGGACGTCACCAGCGTGCGTTTCCAGGATGGCAGCGTCCCGGGCGACGGCGAGATGTACACCGTGTCGGGCAACGTGGGTCTGCCGCTCGGCGAGACCGGCTTCCTGAACCTGACCGGTGAGTATGGGAACTCCGCCAACACCGACCGCAGCACGCAGCGCAACGACGCCACCGCGCTGATCGGCGCCGGCAACTCCGCCGTGCGCGTGCCCGCCCAGATCTGGGGTTCGCCCAAGGTGTCCAACGACATCAAGCTGTGGGCGAACATGGGGCTTTTCCTCAACGACAACACGCAGTTCTACTCCCACGGGAACTACGCGAGCAAGCAGGTCGAGGGCGGGTTCTACTTCCGCAACCCGGGTACCCGCAGCGGCGTCTTCGGAACCCGGAACGCCGACGGTCAGCGGATCCTCCTGGTGGGCGACATGCTCGACGCGGCCGACGGCGTGCTGGACGGATCGGCGGGCTGCCCCGAAGTGCCGGTGACCGACGATGGCGTGGTGATGGACCAGGCGGCGCTGAACCAGGTTCTCAGCGATCCCAACTGCTTCTCCTTCCGGGAACTCTTCCCTGGGGGGTTCACCCCGCAGTTCGGGTCGTACGTGTTCGACGCGTCCGCGGTAGTCGGCCTCAAGGGCACCAGCGACGACCTGAACTGGGACGTGAGCGCGAGCTGGGGCAAGTCCAACCTGGACTTCTACATGTACAACACGGTCAACGCTTCGTTGGGGCGGGACCAGCCGTGCGCGGACGCCAGCAGGGAGATTTCCTTCGTCGTGCCGGACCAGCAGTGTACCCCATGGTTCAACCCCGGCATCTACGACCAGCAGGAGACCAATCTGAATCTGGATCTCTCCTACCCACTCGACGACAGGATGAACCTGGCGGGCGGTGCCGAGTTCCGTAACGAGCGCTTCGAGATCGTCCGGGGCAGCACCGAGTCGTGGACGGAGGGCCCGCTTGCGAGCCAGGGCTTCACCCCGGGCTCCAACGGCTTCACCGGGTTCGGGCCGCTGACGGAGGGCAATTGGAACCGCTACAACATCGCGGCCTACGTGGATCTCGAGATCGATGACCCCGGCGACGCCTGGACCCTGGGGCTGGCGCAGCGCATCGAGCACTTCTCCGACTTCGGCACGACATGGAACGTGAAGCTCGCAGGCCGTCTCGCCGTTTCCGAGGGGTTTGCAATGCGGTCCAGTGCCAGCACGGGCTTCCGCGCTCCCACCCCGGGACAGCAGAACGCCTTCAACATCTCCACGATCTACGATCCCGCGATCATGGACCTGACCAACAACGGGACCATCCCCTCCACGAACCCCTTGGCGGTGCACTTCGGCGGCCAGCCGCTCAAGCCCGAGAAGTCGATCAATCTCGCCATGGGGGCCGTGTACGACAGCGGCCCGTTCAGTTTGTCGATGGACCTGTTCCAGATCAGGGTGTCGGACCGGCTGACCACGAGCGCCGACAGGTCGCTCTCGCCGGACGAGATCCGGCAACTGGAGGAGGATGGCATTATCCGGGAAGGTGGGGTGCTCGCGCGCTTCCGGTTCTTCATCAACGACTTTGCGACCACGACCAGCGGCATCGACCTGGTGGGGGCCTACGACATAGAGGGCGCGGGAGGTTCCAACACCACCATCAGCAGCGCGTGGAACATGACCTCGACCAAGGTGACGGAATTCAACGAGGGCACCCTCAACGCGCACCGCATCCGGATCCTCCAGGAGGGACTCCCCAACGTGCGCGGCAACGTCGCGCTCAACCACGCCTTCGCCGGCGGCACCCGCTTCCTGGTGCGCGGCAGCTACTGGGGCGGCTACTTCGACGGCGAGCAGCCGTATTACGAGTCGAACCCCGGAGAGACCATCGACTACCCGGCGCGCATTCTATTCGACATGGAGGCGTCCCACACATTCGCGGACCGCTGGTTGCTCACGGTCGGCGGACAGAACGTGCTGAACACCTACCCGGAGGAGTATCCGGGCGCGGCGGCGGGCGTCGGCAACCGCTTCGGCCAGTTCACGCCCTTCGGGT
>VXOC01000227.1 GCA_009840215.1 Gemmatimonadota bacterium
AACACACACCCACCCCACCCGCCAGCAACCCACGCACCGTTTTCCGGTGCGCGAGCACGACCCCCCCGCCACACCGCCAGAAGTGGTATGCATGGAACAGGATCCCCGCATGGTCATGCGCCGACTCGGCCCCGGCGTCCTCCTCACGCAACTCGGTAAGCGCACCCTGCACCGCCCCCAGCATCACGTACGCGGCCGGATTGCCCGCGTCCACCCCGCGTTCCTCCGCCTCGCGCGTGATCGCGGTGAAGCACCGGTCCGGGAAGTCCGGGTCCGGGAGCAGCAGTTCGTAGGGGGTGAACCGGGCGTAGGCGTCGTGGACGGCCACTCAGTCGCCGCTGCCCGCACGCGCCGCCTGGATCCTGCGCACCATCCACCCGTTCAGCGCGAAGAGCGCCAGCAGCACCACCGCCCACTGGATCAGCACCGAACCGACGTTGTAGGTCGACATCAGCGTCCACGTCTCGGCCGACCAGAAGTTCTCGCCGCCCGCGGCGCGCAGCCACCAGACCATCAGGACCACTGCCTCGATCACCACCAGCCGGATCGCCCAGTCCCACCACTTGCCGATCCGCACATCCGAATCGGGCGTGTTGATGAAGGTCTCGCGCCACTTCGTCACCCCGTACTTCAGCACGGCGAAGGCGAAGAAGAAGCCCGACAGCATGAGGCCGACGCCCCACACCCAGTCCTGGTTCTGGAAGACCCCGATGCGCATCGCCGACGGGATGCCGAGCAGGAAGCCCGCCGTGCCCACGATCGTGATGGCGTGCTTCCTGGTCAGCCCCAGGTCGATGAGGATCCGCGACGACAGCTCGATCATGGCCACCAGGCTCGACCACGCGGCGAAGACCAGCGCGAGGAAGAAGAGCCCCATGAAGAACTGCCCGGCCGGGATCTGGGCGAAGAGCTGCGGGACCCAGATGAAGGTCAGCCCCTCATTCCCCGCGCCCACGATCTCGTCCGCCGCCTCGGGCATGACCGAGAAGATCGTGCACATCACCATGATCCCCGCCAGAAGCGACATCGAGTTGTTGCCGAAGCCGATCACGAAGCCGTTGAGCGCGGTGTCCTCGCGCGCCCGCATGTATACCGCGTAGGAGAGAACCAGTCCCCATCCGGCGCCGGTGTCCCACGCGTTCTGGGTCAGCGCCTCCAGCCAGATCCTGACGTCGCCGAGCTGGCTGAAGTCGGGGGTGAAGAGGAAGGCCAGTCCGTCGGACGCACCCGGCATGGTCAGCGCCTTGACCGCCAGGACGATCACCAGGATCACCAGCGAAGGGATCAGGAAGCGGGCCGCGGTCTCGATGCCGCGCACCCCCTTCGCCACCACGAAGATGCCCAGTCCGATCGCGATCGCGTGGAAGAGCACGGCTTGCGGCGTGGAGTTGAAGGCACCCCAGAACTCGCCCGGCATCGCGGTCGGGATCTCGCCGCTCACGGTGGCCACGAAGAACCGGATCGTCCACCCCATCACCACCGTGTAGTAGAAGAGGATCGCCGTGGCGACCCACGCCACCCACGCCCCCATCCACGCGAACTTCGGCCCGATCGTCTTGATGAACGACCCGACGGTACCGCGCCGGGTCGCCTTCCCCATGCCGAACTCGAGGATCAGCAGCGGGATCGACCACAGCAGCAGGAAGACCACCCACGCCACCAGGAAGCTGCCGCCCCCGTTGGATGCCGCGATGCGGGGGAAGCGCCAGATGTTTCCGGTGCCGATCGCCATGCCGAGCATGGCAAGGAGCATTCCCCAGCGGGTGGTGAAGACTGCGGATCGGGTGGACACGATGGGCGGCTCCTGGTTGAGGGGACGAGGGTTCGAGATAGCCTACGGCTTTCGGCTGTGCCGGGCCATAGCAGCCTTTCCGCTACCCCAACCGCTCCCGGATCCACCCCACCACGTGGTCGAGCCCCACGCGTTCCTGCGCCAGCGTGTCCCGGTCGCGAATCGTCACGGTCCTGTCCTCCGAGGTCTGCCGGTCGATGGTGACGCACCACGGCGTCCCCGCCTCGTCCTGCCTGCGATAACGCCGCCCGATCGACCCGGCCTGGTCGTAGCCGGCGGGCAACCTGGCGTCGCGCAACGCCTGCAGCAGCTCCCTGGCGATCTCGGGCTGGCCGAACTTCTTCATCAGCGGGAAGACCGCGGCCTTGATCGGCGCCAGCCGTGGATCGAGTCCCAACACCACCCGCGGCTGCCCCTCCACTTCCTCTTCGCGGTACGCGTCCACGAGCGCCACCAGCGCCGCCCGCCCGACCCCCATCGCCGTCTCAACCACGTACGGCACGTAGCGCTCCCCAGAACCCGGGTCGATGTAGAGCAGACGCTTCCCCGAGTACTCCTGGTGGCGCGACAGGTCGAAGTCGGTGCGGTTGTGGATCCCCTCCAGCTCCTGCCATCCGAAGGGGAACTCGTACTCGAGGTCGACGGCGGTCTTGGCGTAGTGCGCCAGCTCGTTCGGTCCGTGCGCGTGGCGGCGCAGCTTTTCCGGGCGGATGCCAATCTCGTGGTGCCAGGCGACGCGCTGCTCGAGCCAGTAGTCGAACCACTCGTCGTCGCTGCCGGGCTTGACGAAGAACTGCATCTCGGCCTGCTCGAATTCGCGGGTGCGGAAGATGAAGTTCCCGGGCGTGATCTCGTTGCGGAACGCCTTGCCCAGCTGCGCGATCCCGAAGGGCACGCGCTGCCGGGACGTCTGCTGGACGTTGAGGAAGTTGACGTAGGATCCCTGGGCCGTCTCGGGCCTCAGGTACACGACCGACGCGTCCTCCTCGACCGGCCCCATGAAGGTCTTGAACATGAGGTTGAAGAGGCGGGGTTCGCCGAGGTCGCAGTCCTTGTGCTCCCCGGGTGCCACCGACGGTTTGCGGGCACAGGCCGCCTCTTCGAGATGGTCGGCGCGCCAGCGCTTCTTGCAGGTCTTGCACTCCAGGAGGGGATCGGTGAACCCGGAGACGTGCCCCGACGCCTCCCAGACGCGCGGGTGCATGAGAATCCCCGCATCCAGGCCCTCGATGTCGTCGCGTGCGTGCACCATGGCGGACCACCACGCGTCCGCCACGTTCTTGCGCAGCTCCACCCCCAGCGGCCCGTAGTCCCAGACCGACGCGGCCCCTCCGTAGATCTCCGATGACTGAAAGACGAATCCCCGCCGCTTGCACAGCGAGACGATCTTCTCCATCCGGTCAGGCACGGCATATCCCCGATCGTGAGTTTGGTGATGGCAGGATGCCCGTGGGGATCGCTTCGCGGCAGTCGATCGCCGCGCCAGGTCACCAGGGGCCTCTAAAGTTACCCAAGAGGCAGTTCAGGGGGAGCGGCGGCGGTGGACGCCCTTCTTCCCCTGCCACGGTGCCGGGCACCCGGCGACACCGAATCCGCGCCTGCGTCCACCCTCATCAGCCCCGTCGCCTCGGCGCTCCAGCTCCAAAGCCGCTCCTGCGCCATCGTGTCGCGCGCGGCCGGCGACGGTTCGGCCCGCACGCTCTTGTGGAAATAACCGCCGTTCAGATCCTCGCCGCGCTTCCCGACCGCCAGCTCGGCGACGAGCGGCCCGGCCTTCTCCGCACGCGCCCCTCCCAGTCGGGCCGCGACGCCGCTCCCGGGGAGCCGGCCAATGTAGCTTCGCAGGAGCCCGGTGTCGTATACCCCCGGGTGCAGCGCCACCGCCTGCACGCCGGTGCCCGCCAGCCTCCGGGCCAGACCGAGCGTGAAGAGGACGTTGGCCAGCTTGCTCTGCTGGTAGGCCCGGCGCCCCCGGTAGCGCCGCCGCTCGTAGTTGGGGTCGCGGAAGTTGAATGGCGGCCCGGAATGGGCGGCCGACGACACCGTCACCACGCGGCACGGCCCCGGCGCGCCGCGAAGCTCGGGAAGCAGGAGGTTGGTCAGGAGAAAATGACCGAGGTGGGTGACCGCGAGCTGCAACTCGAATCCGTCGCGGCTGGTGCGTCGCCTCTGCGGAAGGCAGGCCGCGTTGTTCACCAGCGCCGAGATGGACGCGCCCATCCCCGCGATCCGCGCCGCCGCCGCCCGGACGGACCGGAGCGACGCGAGATCGGCAACGACCAGCCGGTGGTTGCCCAGGCTCTGCGGTGACGGCAGGGATTCCAGCGCGGTCACGCCCCGCAGCTCGTCGCGGCATATCAGGATCAGGTCGTAACCCCGGCCGGCAAGGCTCCGCGCGGCCGCAAGGCCGACGCCGCGGTTGCCGCCGGTGACGATAACCGTCCTCATCTCCATTCCCTTCCCTTGTGACGGCGGCCGAAGTCACGTTGTGGACACTCGGGCCGTGGTTGAGGCATATTTGGTATTGGCTTCCGCACTTGCAACATCCGGACGGTCGACCGTCCGGTTCATCCGCACCCACGAGGAATGGAATGAAGCTGAACTTCTCGGACAAGGCCCGCGACATGGTCACCTCCTTCATGGATCTGGAGGAGGACGGGCTGCAGGCCCTCAGGATCGCCGTTGAAGGGAGTCCCTTCGCCCCCAACTACGAACTCACCCTGGTCGACTCCGACAGCCGTGGCGAGTCCGACCTGGAGGTGAACGCGGGATCCTTCACCGTGCTCGTGGACGAGGCGAGCGCGGACCGGCTGAATGGAGCCACGGTGGACTTCGTGGAGACCATCCAGGAGAGCGGCTTCCAGATCACCCCGGATCCGGACGCCGTGAAGGCGGCCATGGACGACGCGGGCCCGGCGGGCGAACTGGCCGACCGGGTCACGCACGTGCTGGACACCGAAATCAACCCGGCGATCGCGGCGCACGGCGGCGTGATCAACCTGGTGGATGTGCAGGGTACGGAGATCTTCATCGAGATGGCGGGCGGCTGCCAGGGGTGCGCCATGTCGCGCATGACGCTGCGCCAGGGGGTGGAACGCATGGTGTCGCAATCGGTGCCGGAGGTGACGGCGATCCACGACGTGACCGATCACGCGAGCGGAGACAACCCCTATTTCACCTGATCGGGTCCTCGTCGAGGCAGGGACGGCGGCGGGCGCGGGGACGGGCGCCGGGACGGGCTGAAGAGGAGTGCTCCACCGCACCCTGATCCGCGGCGCGGCCGTGGTCCTGCCGCGTGAAACGGTGCGGACCCCGGTGCTGATCGAAGAGGGGCGGATCGCGTCGGTCGGGGCGCCGGCGCACACACGCGCCGATGAGGTGGTCGATGCGGACGGCCTCCACCTCATGCCGGGCGTGATCGACGACCAGGTGCACTTTCGCGACCCGGGCCCCACCCACAAGGAGGACCTGCGAACGGGCAGCCGGGCGTGCGCCGCGGGGGGCGTGACCTCGTTCCTCGAGATGCCGAACACGGACCCCCAGACGGTGACGGTGGAGGCGCTGGAGGCGAAGCTGGCACTGGGGGCGCAGCGCGCGGTGGTCAACTACGGCTTCTACATCGGCGCCACCACGGACAACCTGGCCGAGCTGCGGCGCGCCTCCCGCACCCCGGGGATCAAGATCTTCATCGGGTCGAGCACGGGGAACATGCTGGTCGACGACCAGGAGCGGCTCGAGGAGATCTTCGCCGAAACCACGCTCCCGATCACCGCCCACTGCGAGGACGAAACCACTGTGCGCGCCAACCGGGCCGCGCTGCGGCCGCCGCTCACCGTGCACGACCACTCGCGCATCCGCGACCGCCGCGCTGCCGTGACCGCCACCCTGCGCGCAATCGACCTGGCCCGGCGCCACGACCACCGCTTTCACGTCCTGCACGTTTCGACGGCCGAGGAGGTCGACATCCTGGGGCGGCAGCGGGACGGCCTCATCACGGCCGAGGCGTGCCCCCACCACCTCTTCCTCGACGTCACCGACTACGGCCGTCTCGGCACCCTGGCCCAGATGAACCCGTCGCTGAAGACGGCCGGGGACCGGGCGGCGCTCTGGCGCGGCCTGCACGAGGGCGCCATTCAGATCATCGCCACCGACCACGCGCCCCACACCCTCGAGGAGAAGGCCGCCCCCTACCCCGCTTCACCCTCCGGCGTCCCGGCGGTCGAGGTCGTGCTCCCGCTCATGCTCAACGAGGTCGACCGGGGACGCTGCACGCTGCAGGATCTGGCCGCGTGGATGTGCGACCGTCCGGCCCGGATCTGGGACATCGTGGGCAAGGGGCGGATCGAGGAGGGGTTCGACGCGGACCTGGTGCTGGTGGACATGGCCGCCGAGCGGGCCGTGCGCAACGCGGAGCAGCGGACGAAGTGCGGGTGGAGTCCCTGGGACGGGACGGTGCTGACGGGGTGGCCGGTGCGCACCTGGGTGGGGGGACGCACGGTCTTCGCGGGGGGACGGGTGGAGCGCGAGGCGGTGGGGCGGGAGATCGTCTTCGATCATAAACGCGGGGGGTACCGGGCTACGCGCTAGTCCGTGGACAAGACGCGCGTCGCGGGAGCGGTGAGGCGCCGGATTGGCAGCAGAGGGGGGTCTGCCGCGACGTGAGCAGCCCGCCTATCCGAAGATCGTGTAGAAGAGCCCCAACCGAACGCTGTGGGCCCGCTGCCTGACGGTGCCGCGAAAGTCCCCCGAGATGTCCAGAAGCCCGAAGGTGTAGAACGCACCCGCCGAAAGCCCGAAGCCCTTCCAGCCGCGCAGCTCGCCCTCCGCGCCAAACGAGACGCCCAAATCGACGTTCGACCGGTAGGTCGCCAGGGAGCGCCGGTCGTCGCATGGCCCCCTGACCCCATATGAGGGAACCCCATCGACGTTGAAGCCCTCTTCCGACATGCGGCACGACGCCTCCCGGTTGAGCGCGGGGCCCGCCAACGCGAAAATCGACACCTCTTCGCGCAACGGGAGTGGGACCCGTACCCTCCCCAGGGCCGCGAGTCCCAGATAGTCGGTCTCCAGGATGCCGTTCGCCATCCACACGATTCCGTAAGTGGGATCGGATCGGTAGAAGTCCCAGCGCGCCCCGTGCTGCGAGTACTCCCCGCGGAATTGCACGCCCCAGAGGTCTCCCTGACGGGTGACGACCACGCCGGCGGCCAACCTGTCGATCGAACTGATCGTGGACTCATCCGCCGGCACGACGATGGCCAGGAAATCCAGGAGCATGTCCTGTGATTCCATCCACGCCCTGTTCACGCCCGCCGTGAGTGTGATGGTCGTCTGACCGGCGGCGGGCATCCAGGGGAGCAGGAGAAGGAGGGTTGAGGGGAGCAAGGCTGACAGACGTTTCATGGGGTCTGACCTTCCTGAAAATGTTATGTACGATTTACATTTTGTCATGTATGATTTACATGTCTCCGCCGCCCTCGGCCTCCCGGTTCCGCTACTCTCGTTATACACCCCACCAGTGGAAAGTGATCCGACATCGGACCGGGACTGGCGCGCGGCACTCACCTCACCGATCGGCAACCATCCCGATGGTCCCCGCCAGCGGATAGTGATCCGACCCGAAGTTGTCGTCCAGGCGGCGGTATTCGCAGTGCCAATGGGTCGGCAGCCGGAAGAGGAGATAGTCCGCAGGGCGGAGCCAGCCTCCGATTTCGAGGTGGTGGGTGGGCCGTGGGTCGGGGTGTTCCGGCAGGGGGAACCTGCTCCTTGCGAGCGTGTACGCAGCTTCGCGGCATCCGCGCACCCAGGTGTTGAGGTCGCCGCCCAGGACGAAGGCATCCGCTTCGAAACAGCCGGGGAAGATCCCCAGCAGTGAGGCCATCTGCCTTCCGCGCCCACTCCCGAGAGAACGCCACGCGCGGCGCCATGGCGCACGATTCTCCAGATGCACCGAACAGAACGCAATGCGATGGCCGCCCACGGCCGCCTTCGCCGCCACCGCCACCCGTCGCTGACGCTCGAAGGGGAGTTCGATCGCGTGCCCCGAGGAGAGCGGCACGTTGGCAAGGATCGCGTTGCCACGGTCCTCCGGAGTGCCTCCGTCCGGTCCCCCGTTCCGCATCGACGGGACGTAGAGCAGGGACAGCGAGGCTTCCCGCGCGAACGACACGATGTCGGTTCGGTTCTCCCCCCGCGGCGTACCGGTGATGCGGGTCGCCCAGGCGCTGTCGTCGACCACTTCCGGCAGATCGGGTCCGGCGGCAAAGACCTCCTGGAGAAGCAGGACGGTCGGGATCGTGTGCCCGTCCGTTTCCGCAGCGGTGATCCGGTCCCAAAGCCTGCGGATCGCCCCACCCCCCACCTGCGCGTTCCAGGCAATCACCTGCAGGGGCCGGTCCGGGTCGTCGACTCCGGGTGCATCGGCCACCCGAACCGGTCCCACTGCGGCCCGCCAGCGCGCAAGCTCGGTCTCGTCGTCCCCTGGCGCCGCCCGGACCCAGCGAATCGGAGATGCGGGCCCGCCACGCGGATCCAGGCAATGGTTCCACCGGTCGCTCAAGTGCCGCCATGCCTTTCGTTAGATTGTTCACCGCCGTCCCCGGCCCGCCAAGCCCCGGTCCGCGTACAAGAAACGCAACTCCATGAACGATAGCAGGAAGCCGATTGTCCTGATCATCTGCGACGGCTGGGGTGTGGGGGCGTCGGACCCCGCCGGGATCCGGCGGCAGGGCAACGCGGTGGCCATGGCGCAAACCCCGGTTCGCGACCGGCTTCTGCGGGAGCGCCCCTGGAGTCTGCTCGCGACATCGGGTGAAGCGGTGGGTCTGCCGCCCGGCCAGATGGGCAATTCCGAGGTCGGGCACCTGAATCTTGGCGCGGGGCGGATCGTGCATCAGGATGTGACGCGCATCTCGATGTCGATCGCGGATGGGTCGTTCTTCAACCTCTCCGAACTGGCCACCCTCGCCGCGGCGCTTCAGCGCACCGGGGGCGCGCTCCACCTGATCGGGTTGTGCTCGGACGGGGGTGTCCATAGCGAGATCGGCCACCTGCACGCGCTCCTGGACTGGGCCGACAGCGCGCGCGGCCCGGTCCGCGTACACTGCATCACCGACGGGCGCGACACCTCGCCGACTTCGGGCGCCGGGTGGATCGAGGGGCTGGCAGCGCGGACGGCGGGGGGGTACGGCGCGAGGATCGCGACCGTGTCGGGGCGGTACTTCGCGATGGACCGCGACAGGCGGTGGGAGCGCACGGAACGGGCGTATCGCGCGATCGTCGAGGGGGCGGGGCCACGCGCGGATGACGCCGCCGAATACGTCGCCCGCTGCTATGCGGAAGGCACCACCGACGAGTTTCTTTCCCCGGTGGTGATCGGCGGAACGGACTCGGGCAGCGCGGGCCCTGAAGGACGCCCGGGCCCGTCGGCAGGCTCCCCGGCCGGTGCCCCCACCCCCGGCATCCTCCCCGGGGACGGCATCCTCTTCTTCAACTTCCGCGCGGACCGCGCCCGCCAGCTAACCTCCGCCCTCACCGGCCCCTCCTTCCCCCACTTCCCCCGCCCGCGCGGCATCTTCCGCACCTTCGTGGCCATGACCCGCTACGAGGACGACTTCCCACAC
>VXOC01000337.1:0-5463 GCA_009840215.1 Gemmatimonadota bacterium
CGCCGCCCCCCAACCGGCCGCCACCGCGGCCCGGACGGCCACCACCATCCCCACCCCCGAAGAATTCTTCGGCCACCAGATCGGCGCGGACCGCAAGCTCGCGCGCTGGGACAAGCTCGTCGAGTACTACGAGCTCATCGACGCGGCCAGCGACCGCGTCCAGGTCGTGCACATGGGCCCCTCCACCCTGGGCGAGCCCTTCCTCTCGATCTTCATCTCGTCCCCCGATAACCTCGCCCGCCTCGACAACTACAAGCGCATGAACGCGGTCCTGCAGGATCCGCGCGGACACACGCGCGCCGAGGTCGACAACGCCATCGAGAACGGCAAGGTCGTCTTCGTGCAGTCGTACGCACTGCACTCCACCGAAGTCGCGTGCGCCCAGTCGCCCGCCGAGATCATGTACCTCTTCGCCACCCGCGACGACGACGAGATTCACGAGATCCTCGACAACACCATCTCGATCCTGATCCCCGCCTTCAACCCCGACGGCGTGGGCATCGTCAACGAGTGGTACGACCGCTGGGTCGGCACCGAGTACGAGGGCGCCCGCCCGCCCGAGCTGTACCACCACTACATCGGGCACGACAGCGAATGTACACGGATTACAGCCCTGCGTGGATCATGCGGTGTCATGCGGTGTCATGCGGTGTCACGTCACACCCTAAAACGTTGAAATAACGACTCTTACGAATGTCTTCCTCAGTACGAACCCGAGCGATTCGGCCGGTTTTCTTGCTCACACCGGGTGCATGTGGTATCATACAGTCTCATCCGTAATGTAATAACTGAGGGAGTAACACCATGAAGCGACCCAAGAAGTTGAGCGCCGCCTTCGTCAAGACCGTCAACCGTCCCGGCCGGTACGGCGACGGACGTGGCGGCTTCGGGCTTTCCCTGCTCGTGAAGCCGACCACCACGGGCCGCTGGTCGAAGACTTGGAGCCAAAGATTGCGGATTCACGGTCGGCCGGTCAACATCGGATTGGGGGCCTATCCCATCGTTACGCTCGCTAAGGCCCGACAGGCGGCCCTCGAGAATCGGCGTGCGGCGTCTGAGGGGCGCGATCCCCGCTCTGGCGGCATTCCGACCTTCTCCGAGGCGGCCGAGAAGGTGATCACCATCCACAGGCCGACGTGGCGGTCGCCGCGCCAGGAGGCGGAATGGCGGGCCAGCTTGCGGCTCTACATGGCTCCCCGGCTTGGGCGGAAGCGGGTCAACGCGATCACGACGGCCGACGTGATGAGTGTCCTGCTGGAAGACGACCTCTGGAATCGGAAGCACGTGACGGCGAAGCGTGTGCGGCAGCGGATCGGGGCGGTGATGCGCTGGGCGGTCGCCCAGGGCTTTCGCGACGACAATCCCGCCGGAGACGCCATTAGCGCGGCGCTGCCGAAGAACGGCAACCGCACCCGGCACCATCGAGCGATACCGCACGGGGAGGTCTCGACGGTGTTTCAGCGCATCGACGAGTCCACGGCCATGCTGAGCACGCAGCTCGCGTTCAGGCTGCTGGTGCTCACGGCGTGCCGTAGCGGCGAGGTGCGGAGAGCGACATGGGCCGAGTTCGACCTTAAGAACGCGATCTGGACGATTCCGGAAGAGCGGATGAAGATGGGGCGAGTACATCGGGTGCCGCTTTCGACCGGAGCCCTCAACGTGCTCGAACGGGCCAAGGCATTGGGGAACGGAACCGGGATCGTCTTCCCCGGTAAGCGTGGCCGGCCGCTCGGGGATGCCACGCTGTCGTTGCTGCTTCGCCGCCTTGAGGTTCCCTGCGTGCCTCACGGTATGCGTTCCTCGTTCCGGGACTGGTGCTCGGAGACCGGGGTGCCCCGCGAGGTGGCGGAGGTGTGTCTGGCGCACGTGGTCAAGAACAAGGTCGAGGCCGCGTACGCCCGCTCGGACCTGCTGGAGCGGCGGCGGGAGGTGATGCAGGCGTGGAGCGATTACATCGCGGGCGATGGCGACGAGGGCTGAGGGGACCAGGGCCGAAAAGGAAGCCTGGGAGCAGCAGTACCTCGACTTGCTGGTCCGCTGGCTGGACAGCGAGCTACCCGCCACTCAGGAAGTCGCTGCCGCCCATGTGATGATCGTAAACCGTGACTTCGCCCCTTGGGATATGATCGAAGCCTCCAAGACGGATCGCCGTGCCTTTGTGGTGCTGATGTTCGTCGTGCGTTGGCTAAAGGAGAACGAGGGGCTTACGCTGCTCACATCGCCGCTCTTGGACTGGGCTGTCGATGTGGCGGACGGCACGCGGAAACCCCCGCGGGCTCGACGGGGGCGACCACCAAAGGGTAGTCCCGCCACCCGGGAATACGTGATCGGTGCCATCGTGGACGAGATAGCGGCCATCGGCCTGCGGCCGGCATCATCGAACAAGGATTGGAAACGGTTCTCCCCGCTTTCCTCCGCACCCTCCGCCTGTCACATGGTGGCCGCCAAGCTGTTTCTGGATCCCGACTCTGTCCGCAACATCTGGAATCGGTACCGTCGGTCGCGAAAATAGCCCGGTTTATTGTTAATGACCTGTCCACCTGCTGGCATTAGTTCTTGGTCTCATGCAGTATCAAGAGCCTGCAAGGAGGATCAAGAATGGGAACGAGAGTGCTTCGTGCACGTGAGGTGGTTTCGGAGATCGGAGTCAGCAAAGCGACTCTCTACAGGTGGGTTCGGTCTGGAGGATTTCCAAAGCCGATCAAGTTGGGTCCCGGCGCCGTCGGTTGGCGGAGGGAGGAATTGGACGAGTGGGTGGACAGTCGGCCCAGAAGGGGTACTGAGGGCGAAGGCGAGGCCCAATGCCAGCTACCCCCGCGCAGCTAGCAGGCTAGGCACCAAAGGGACTCAAGGGACGTAGCAGCCTCAAGTCCGGTGCCAAACACTAGAACTACGCGTTTCCTGAGACTGCGCCCAGGAAACGGGGCGGCCTTCGGCGCAGCGGGGCGGTAGATTGACGGAGGTGGGTGAGATCAGACGAAAGGCAGAGTGCGATGGGCGGGACGGGAGATGCCGACGGGGTCCGGGGCCCGCTGGACCTGCGCACCGTGAAGACCCTCTTCGGACGCCGGCAGCGTCCGAGGCGACACAAGGGGCAGCCGCGAGCTCCGGTCGTGGAGGTCTCGCTCGAGAAGACACCTCAGTTCGATCTGACGATCCTGCGCATTCGCTTCAGGCGCCTGGTGCTGAAGATCTACACGAAAGGCGAGCGCGTCCTTCGCATCGAGGCCATGGCGCACAATGCCCGCGATCTGGGTTGCCGGCTCGGGGCGTCGCACTTCCCCGAGGCGGTCGAGGCGCTTCGGCAAATGGTCGACCGCTTCGTCGAGGTACTCGACTGCCTGGACACGACCTTCATCGATGCAGGGCTCCTCGACCGGCTTCCCCGGCCGGGCCACCTCGGCGCCGTCCGCGTCGGCGGCATCGACATCAACCGTCCTCGTGCCCGCGCCGTGATGGAGACCCTCCTCGCACTTTCGCCGAACCCGGCGGGGTTCACGTCCTCGGAGCTCGCCACGAAAGTTGCCCGGCTCCTCAACGACCAGCGGTACTCGCCGAGCCGCGCCGCCTACGACCTTCAGGCCTCCGCCAGCCCTGTGTGAGAAATGCGGGTTAGTCCACCTCACAACAGCAAACTGCCCTTCAATCACACTCTTTCTCCATAAGCGTCGCCTTGACCTTGCTCCCGGCGGTGTTACAGAACCGCGCCGGGGGTTCCGGTGCTCGCCCCAACAGTTGCGGTTTGCCCTTCCTCCGGCTGACCCGGCCCGGCAGCGCTGTGACACTCTACGTCCGGCTTCTTCGCAGTGAAAACCGGATTTGATCGTTTTGAGATACGCCACCGAACCGGGCCAACCGGTTGGACAGCGTACACCGGGGACATTCGATGTGTCAAGACAAGCGCGACCTCGCGCGTTCTGTACGGCTTCACTCTTCTCGGGTCCCTCCACCCAGGCCGCCTTCTCGCCAGCGCCCTCGCTAAGGCGGCCTGAATCGAAGGCGACCTCCTCCCACCAAACGTCGACGACTCTTCCGTTCCGGCGTCTCGCGAACCTTTCTGTCACCGTCCTGCCAACCCTTCCGCACGCAGACGGTCGCCCAGGAGTGCCAGTAGTGGCCGTGAACTGCGCCGTGTCTTGAAGTGCCGCGAACGCTACCGAATCTGGCTTACGACGACGGAAGTGGGGATCGGCGTCGTGGGCTCGACCGGGTCGGCATCGCCGCACGCGAGCACGGCGACGACCGGAAACCACGCACGGATACAAAGTCGCGAACCGATCATATCGGCGACCTCATAACGTGGTCGACTTTGGCCATTACCTGTCTCCCGTCCTTCAAGGCCAAAGTCCCTTCCCGGACATACACCAGCACGATCGAGGTGACTCTCTGACCCGTGAACCGTATGGTGCGGGTCATCTCCAGCCGACCCTCGACGATTTCCAAGATCAGACTGACCCGCCCGTCCGATCCCACCATGTGCTCCACTCCGAGTCGGGGGCGGTCCCAGAAGGCGCGGGACCGCACGCGGTGTTCTCCCCCGGTTTGCGAGATCCATCCTCGATTCAGCAGCAAGGTGATAGCCCCTCCAGGCGTGGGGATGTAGACCAACTCATCCCCTTGCACGCCGAGGGCCAGTGATTTCCGGGCGGCGGCGCAGCAGTTCGAAGGTCGCCCGACGGACGGTCATCAGTCTCTGCCGTTCCTCCGCTTCCCTGCGCAGATCGTCCAGCTGATCCGCCCGAACTACCGTCGTCTCCCTCCTGGTCTCCGGTCTGGGAATCGTCACCGGCGGCGAACTGGCCGATTCGCTGGGCTTCTGTTTTGGTTGATGCGCATGCCCCAATGGGGACCGGTCCAGAGGGGCGCAATAGACCACCACACGCTCACGAGCGTTGCGAACGGGATTTTTCGCCCGATGAGAAACGGGGCAACTCCAACCTGCCCGCCCGAGTTGTTGCAGCAGCGCCTTGGACGGCAGCGAGCGGGGATTTTCGGGGCATAATGAGAATAGCCTCTTGCGGTGGACGCGAGCGGTTCACATGTTGCTCGGCAACTGAAACACGCAGCGGAGGCCCGAGTCGGGCCATTCGCTTGCCATAGCAGCGCGTCCATAGTGTGGCCGGACGGGCAGTTCTTGGTGGTCCGGCTGAATCGGCGGAAACTGTAGGATTCCTCCGGGTGTTTCGACTGGCCCGACCGGTATCCGAGCAGGTGGTTTATCCGGCCACAAGTAAGGGTCGCGGAAGAAGGGAAGGATCTGGTCACATTGGGGCACATGGACGTTCATCATTCTCCGCTCGGATTGCTGCTTTTCCGCAGACGTGCAGGCAGCACGCTACTGGCGTTCGTCGCTCTATGGTCATGCTCGGACCACTCAGCCGCCCCCAACCCGCCGGACTTTGGGCCACTCCCCGCCTCGGTGGAGGTCTCCCCGAGCGAACTGACGTTCTCCGCGTTGGGCGA
>VXOC01000337.1:5473-9367 GCA_009840215.1 Gemmatimonadota bacterium
TCCCCGCCTCGGTGGAGGTCTCCCCGAGCGAACTGACGTTCTCCGCGTTGGGCGATACGGCGACGCTCGCGGCCACGGTCTACGACGCCTCGAACAACATCATCGCCGACGCAGAGGTGGCGTGGTCAAGCTCCGATACAAGCGTAGCCACGGTCGCCGCGAACGGCCTCGTTGCGGCGGTCGGCAACGGCTCCGCGTCCATCACCGCGACTGCGGGCTCGGTTTCGGGTTCCGCTGCGGCGACGGTCGATCAGGTCCCCGCCTCGGTGGAGGTCTCCCCGAGCGAACTGACGTTCTCCGCGTTGGGCGATACGGCGACGCTCGCGGCCACGGTCCACGACGCCTCGCAGAACGTCATCTCCGATGCCGAGGTGGCGTGGTCAAGCTCCGATGCAACCGTAGCCACGGTCGCCGCGAACGGCCTCGTGACGGCGATGGGGAACGGCACGGCTCACTTGACGGCGACTTCCGGCTCGGTCGTCGGACAGGCCATGGTGCGCGTGGAATCGCGTTCGGAGGGGGCGGATCGCAATGCGCTCGTAGCGCTGTACGAGTCCACCGGCGGCGACAACTGGACCGACAACACCAACTGGCTGAGCGACCTTCCGCTCGGAGAATGGCACGGGGTCGAGACGGATCGGCATGGCAGGGTCGTCGCCATCGACTTGGGCCGGAATGCGCTGGCGGGTCCCATGCCCCCCGAACTGGGAAGCCTTGAGAGCCTGATGGTTGTGAACCTTTCGTGGAACTCGCTGGAGGGAGCGATTCCGCCCCAACTGGCGAGCCTCGCCAAGCTGGAGGAGTTGTGGTTGGGCGGGAATCAACTCACGGGCCACATTCCTGCGGAGCTTGGCAATCTCGCCAACCTGACCCACCTGAGCCTCTTCCTGAGCGACTTCTCGGGGTCCATCCCGCCCGAGCTCGGCAACCTCGGGAAGCTCACGTGGCTGGATCTGATCGATACCGATCTTGTCGGGATCGTTCCTCCGGCCTTGATCGGGCTGCCGCTGAGATACTTCGGGTGGGACAGCTACGAGGGTCTGTGCATGCCCGGGACCCCGGCCTTCGCCGACTGGGTCGCCGGCATCGAGGTGCACCGGGGGGGCAGTCAATGGGACGACTACTGCAACGGGCAGGACCGGGCGGCGCTGGAATCCCTTTACCGCGCGGCGGGCGGCGACGGTTGGACGCGCTCGAACGGCTGGTTCGAGGGCGAAGAGGCCGGGTCGGACCGGTTGCCCGTCCCCGCGCTGGGCCGGTGGCACGGGATCTCGGCGGAAGATTCGCTCGGTCGCGTGACCGAAGTCGACCTCGCCGGCAACGAGCTCTCCGGGGAACTGCCGCTCGAAGTGGGCGATCTGGCGCTGCTGGCGTCGCTGCGGCTCGGCGCCAATCCCGGCCTTTCGGGGTTCCTCCCGCACACGCTGCCGCGCCTCTCGGCGCTCAGGGAGCTGCGCTATTCAGGAACGGATCTCTGCGTGCCGACGGAGGCGTTCATCCGCCGCTGGCTCGACGGCCTGGAGGTGCACGAGGGGACGGACGAGGACTGCGCGCCCACGGCGGATCGGGAGGTGCTGCGAAGGCTCTACGACGCGATGGGCGGAGAGCGGTGGTTCGACACCACCAACTGGTTCACCGACGCCCCGCTGCGCGAGTGGCACGGCGTGGACGCCGACGGCCAGGAGCGGGTCGTCGGCCTGGACCTGTCCCACAACGGCCTCGGCGGCCCCATCCCGCCCGACATCGTCGGTCTCGAAGCGTTGGCCTCCCTCAATCTCTCGGGCAACGATCTTTCGGATGGACCGATCCCTCCCGAACTGGGGGCACTGGCCAACCTGGAGTATCTGGAGCTTTCCGGCATACTCGCACCGGGCGCGATACCCGCCGAGCTTGGCAACCTTACCCGGCTTCGGGAGTTGCGCATCTCCGGCAACAAGCTCTCGGGCGGGATTCCGTCGACGCTCGCCGACTTGACGGAGTTGAGGCACCTCGACCTGGCCGACAACGGTCTGACCGGGCCGATTCCAGCGGAACTCGCCGAACTCTACCGCCTGGAGGAAATCCACCTCGAAGGCAACGGGCTGTCGAGTCCCATCCCGGCCGGGCTCGCCGACCTCCCCGAGTTGTGGATTCTGGATCTTTCCGGCAACGCTTTCTCGGATTCGATTCCGGCCGCGTTCGGGGACTTCGCCAGGCTCGAATACCTGAACCTCTCCTACAACGAGCTTTCCGGTCCGGTCCCGCCCGAGCTTGCCCGAATCGCTGGCCTGACCGAGTTGTTCCTCGGCAGCAACCGCCTGTCGGGTCCCGTCCCGCCCGGCTTCGGCGACCTCGCGCGGCTGCGTTCGCTCGCCCTGACGGGCAACGCGGAGATGTCGGGGCCGCTGCCGGCCAGCCTCGCCAATCTCCGCGGGCTGTCCCACTTCCACGCCACCGGCACGGAGCTTTGCGCGCCCCCGGACGAGGCGCTGCTCGCTTGGCTGGACGCGCTGCTCACCCGAAGGGTTCGGCGATGCGGTTCCAGGCCCGCGGCGGCCTACCTTACCCAAGCGGCGCAGTCCATCGAGCTTCCCGTCGCGCTGGTCGCGGGGGAGCAGGCCCTGCTGCGCGTCTTCCCGACGGCGGCGCGCGCCAACTCCGAGCGCATTCCGCGCGTGCGCGCCGCCTTCCATCTCGACGGATCGCTCGTCCATTCGGTGGACATTCCCGGCAAGCCGGGTCCGATCCCGACCGAGGTGTACGAGGGATCGCTGGCCAGTTCGGCCAACGCGCCGGTTCCCGCGGAGATCGTTCAGCCGGGGCTTGAGATGGTGATCGAGATCGACCCGGACGGCACGCTCGACGCGGACCTTGAGGTCGCGCGGCGGATCCCGGAGACGGGAAGGCTGGCGGTCGAGGTGCGGGAGATGCCGCTGTTCGACATCACCTTCATCCCCTTCCTGTGGGAGGCGGATCCGGACTCCACCGTCATCGAACTCACCGCCGGCATGGAGGCCGATCCCGCGGGCCACCCGATGCTGGGGCCGACGCGGACGCTTCTTCCCGTCGGAGGTCTCGCGGTGACGGCCCACGCTCCCGTCGTGAGCTCCAGCAACGAAGCGAGCAACCTGATCGAGCAGGTCCAAGCGATCCGCGCCGTCGAGGGGGGGAGCGGCTACTACATGGGCCTGTTGTCGGGAGAGTTCTCCGGCGCGGCGGGCATCGGCAACCTGGGCCGAAGGACCGCCTACTCGGTGACCAGCTCCTCGGTCATCGCGCACGAGTTCGGACACAACCTGTCGCTCCAGCATACGCCGTGCGGCAGACCGATGGGCGTGGATCCCGCGTATCCGTACCCCGGCGCCTCGCCCGGAATCTGGGGGTACGACTTCAGCGGGGGCGGACGGCTGGTGCCGCCGGACGAGTACAAGGACGTGATGTCCTACTGCTCGCCCTACTGGGTCAGCGACTTCAGCTTCGACAAGGCGCTCCGCTACCGGCTGCACAGCGAGGGCCTGCTCGGCCAGACGTTGGTAGCGGAAGCGCGTCCCGTCCCCTCGCTCCTCGTCTGGGGCGGCGTGGACTCCCTTGCGGCGCCCTACCTAGAACCCGCGTTCGTGCTCGAAGCCCCGCCGACCATGCCGGAGGCGCCCGGCGACCACCGGATCACGGGGCGCTCGCGCGACGGCGGCGAACTCTTTTCGTTGAGCTTCGCCATGCCGCGGGCCGAGGACGGCGACGGAGGATCGAGCTTCGCCTTGGCGGTGCCCGCGCCGGCCGCTTGGGCCGGGGATCTGGCCAGCATCACGCTGTCGGGACCGGGCGGATCGTTCACTCTCGACGCGAACCACGACCGGCCCACGGTCATTCTCCGCGACCGGGCCACCGGCCAGGTCACCGGCTTCCTCCGCGGCG
>VXOC01000036.1 GCA_009840215.1 Gemmatimonadota bacterium
TATAACCGCCCCCCCCCAGCCCCGCCGCCCGCCGCGCAAAGAGCCGGCAATACTCCAGCGGGTGCTTGCACGTCAGGAACGGCACCACCGTCGCCAGATCCGCGGCACTGCCCAGATTCGCGGCCAGGTGGGCCAGGCTCTCCTCCTCGGGGTCTCCCGCCGCGTCGTCGGTGAGGAGGACGAAGGTACCGTTCCGGGAGAGATGCCGGACCGAATGGTACATGTCGATCCAGACGTCCATGCCGCGGGCCGCATCCAGACCCAGCCGGGGCGGCCGCAATTCGACGCCGACCAGCGGCCCGGGTTCGTGCAGGCGTGCCACGATGTCGGCACACGGGCCGGCGCGGTCGTCCTCCGCGGCGCGGTGGGCTTCCAGACCCCCGTCCCGGTCATTCGAGCGGGATGTCATCTGCCCTCCGGCTCCGTGATCACCATCTGGGCGAGAGGGGTCGGAGATCAGCCGCAGGTTGGGTCATGACACCATCACCTCCCCGAGCAAACCCGGATCGACCGGCAGGCCACCGGTCAGCACCTCCGAACCCTCCGGCGTCACCAGCACATCGTCCTCGAGCCGGATCCCGGTCCCTTCCTGTTCCGGCAGCCCGGGACCGCTCCCCGGCGCGAAGTACAGACCCGGCTCCACCGTGAAGACCATGCCTGGCTCCAGCTTCACCGGACCGTCGCGGTTGCGGTACGGCCCCGCGTCGTGCGTGTCCAAACCGAGCCAGTGAGACGTTCGGTGAGGGAAGAAGGGGCGGTAGGACCGCTTTTCCACCACCTCGTCCATCGTGCCGTCCAGCACGCCGATCGCCACCAGCCCCGCCGCAATCTTCTCCACGGCCGCCTGGTGCACCGCATCGAGTGTGCCGCCCGGGGTGCAGGCGGCCACCGCCGCGCGGTGCGCATCTCGCACCACCTCGTAGACCTCGCGCCGCGCGCCTCCCAGTTTCCCCGACGCCGGGACGGTGCGGGTGATGTCGGCCGCGTAGAAGTCGAATTCGGCCCCCGCGTCGATGAGGACCAGGTCGCCCGCCCCGATACGGGAGCTGTTCGCCGAGTAGTGGAGGGTGCAGGCGTTCGCGCCCGCCGCAACGATCGTCGCGAAAGCCGGGCCGTTCGCCCCCCGGCCGCGAAACCCGGCTTCCAGTGCCGCCTCCACCTCCCACTCTCCCACACCCTCCCGCACATGGCCCAGCGCCTCTCCGAATGCGGCGACCGAAATGCGCGCGGCCTCCCGCATGCGCACGATTTCGGCCGGGTGCTTCCGCAGCCGCATCGGGTCGAGGATCACGCCGGGATCCGCCACCATCGAGGGACCCGCCCCCGTTCGGGCGCGGAGCCGCCGGCCGTTTTGCAGGGCCTCCCGCACCACCCGGTCACACACGTCGCTCGTGCCGAGCCTGTAGTGGATCCCATCGCCCCCTGCGAGCAATCCCGGCGCCTTCCCGGCAAAATCCCCCGCGGAAAAAACCCGGTCGGCCCCAAGCAGCTTCCCCACCTCTTCCGGTTCGCGCAACGGGCCCGTCCACAACTCCTGTTCGGCGTCCCTTTCCGGCACGAACAGCACGAAACGGTCCTTGTCCGCAAAGCCCCGCAATAGCGCGATGCACCCGGGAGCGTCCCATCCCGTCAGGTACAGGAGCTCCGAATCGGGGCGGTAGCGGTACTCGGAGTCGTTGTTCCTGAAGCGCACCGGGGCCGCCGGCAGGAGCATTGAGCCGTCTTCCAACCGGGCGAGCACGCGGTCGCGCCGGTCACCGTGCGGGATCGGCGGGAGCTTGTCGCTCCTCACCCGCGGCCGGAACCCGTAGCGGCGCGGTTCCGGGGCGGGTTGTCGATCAGGAAGTGCACGAACCAGCTGCGGATGCGCTCCAACCGGTCCACGAGCAGCCACGGCTCGCCGGTCCGCGACAGTCCGTGCGACGACCGCGGATAGCGCACCATCTCCACCGGAACGCCGCGCTTCCTCAGCGACATGAACCACTGTTCGCCGTCCCCGATCGGGGTGCGGTAGTCCTGCTCGCTGTGGATGATCAGGGTCGGCGCCGTGACGTTCTCGACGTAGGAGATCGGGGACAGGCGGCGGTACAGGTCGCGCTGCTCCCACGGAGGGCCGTAGAACTCGTACTCGGTAAGGCGCTGCGCGTCGGATGTGCCCCACCAGCTCTCCCAGTTGGTGATCGAGCGTGAGGTCACCGCAGCGCGGAAGCGGTCGGTCGTCGCGGTGAGCCAGTTGGTCATGAAGCCGCCGTAGCTGCCGCCGGAGACGCCGAGCCGGTTCGCGTCGATCTCCGGGTACGCCGCCAGCGCCGCGTCCACCCCGGCCAGGTAGTCCTCCCGGTCCACGATGCCCCACTGCCCGCGGGTCGCGTACTGGAAGTCGTGTCCGTACCCGGAGGAACCGCGCGGATTGGTGTACAGCACGAAGAACCCGGCCGCAGAGAGGACGTGGAAGGTGGGGAAGAAGGTGTTGCCGTACGCGGAGTGCGGCCCGCCGTGGATCTTCAGGATCATCGGGTAGGAACCCCCTGCGCGGAAACCGACGGGCTTCACCACCCAGCCCTCGATTTCGGTCCCGTCCTCCACCACCCAGGTCAGCCGTTCGGCGGGCAGCAGGCTCACCTCGGACAGCCAGCCGTCGTTGAAGCGGGTGACTTTCTGCTCGCTCGATCCATCGGCCGGCCCGACGTAGAGTTCCCCGGGGGTGACTGCGTCGGTGCCGGTGAAGGCCATCACGTCTCCAGCGGCGGAGAAGGCGAAGGATGACAGCCTGCGGGCCCCGCTCGTGACCTGGAGCACGAACCCGTCCCGCGCCGCGTGGAAGAGGTGGCTGTCACCGCCGACCCCGGCCGCGAAGTGCACGCCCGTCCCGTCCGCGGTCCAGGTGGGAGCGCCGGGCCGCAGGTCCCAGTCCTCCGTGAGGTTCGCCGGAACACCCCGAAAGTGCCCGTCGGATCCGATCTCCGCCACGAGCAGATCGGTCTGGCTTCCACGCGCGGGGGTCGAGAGGAAGGCGACGTGGCGGCCGTCCGGTGACACCGCGGGTGCGCTTTCGGTACCCGGGTTGGTGGTCAGGCGCCGAACGGTGCCGCCCTGCGCGTCCACCGCCCAGATGTCGCCCGAATTCTCGCTGTCGAGCTCATCGTCCTCGCGCTCGTCGCCGGTGAAGAAGATCACCCGTCCATCCCGGGACCAGACCGGGGCGCCCGCGTTGAAGGACAGCCGCGTGAGCTGTTGCGGCTCGCCTCCGGCCGCGTCCACGACCATGATCTGCCGCTTGGCGCGGGACAGATAGTGCGGCTGCAGGGCGAGCCTTCCGTCCCGCTTGTAGCGCGTGGACGTCACGACCCTGCCGTCGAAGCGGGACGCGTCGAGCGTGCGGGTCACCGCGTCGGGGGCGATCCATCCCTCGCGTCCCTCAACCTCGCCGTCACCCTCATCATCCGAATCCTCCTGCGGCGTCCTGACGTAGGCGATCCGGGCCCCGTCGGGCGACCACACGGGAGGGCCCTCGACGCCATCGATATGGAAGGCCTCGCCCCCCGCACCGCGCACCCGCAGGAACCAGACCGGATTGGGATCGTCCCCACGCGACGAAGTGAAGGCGAGCAGCGATCCATCGGGGGACCAGCGGGGACCGCTCGACTCCTCGTTCGAGCTGGTGACGGGAAAGGCGTCGCCGGCAGGCCGGCCACCCTCGAGGGGTTGCAGCCACACCTCCCGGTGGCGGCGGTTCTCTTCTTCGACCACCGTCGTGACCGTGAACGCCACAAAGTCCCCGCCGGGCGCCACGGCCACCTCTCCCACGCCCACCAGCCGATAATAAAGGCCGGACGCGTACCCCTGGTCCTGCGCGGCCATCCCGGCGGGCACCGAGGGGAGGATCGCTAGTGCCGCCGCGGCCATGAGCAGGAACTGGCGCAGAGCGCCGCCATTCGGCCCGCCGACTGTTTCTGCCATTCTCCCTCTCCTTTCGCCGCAACGGTTACATCGATCCGGCCGGCCGGCGCCGCCGTCATCGATCCGTGATTCCCCTCCCGGCCGGACACCGGCGGAGTTGCGTAAACGGGAACGCCAACGTAGGCAGCACGTTCATTCGGCTCAAGTGGGCGAAGGGCGGCCGGTCCCGGGACGGCGCGGCGAACGACCGGGGGGCGGTCGGGGTCCATCTGCCAGGGCGGCGCTTCCCGGGGCGACTCCACCAGCGCGGCCTATGCCCGCGAGCCGGGCCAGGCCCCGGCACCGAACATGCCGATTCCCGGGCGAAGTATTACCTTGAGCCTGTTGTCAGGGATTTCATATTGCCACGAGGAGGACCCCGTGAGACGCCCGCCTGGCCACACCACCCGTTACAGTCTCTTCCCGCCCCTGCTCCTGCTGCTGCTTGCCGCGGGACTTCCCGACGGCGCAGAGGGCCAATCGGTCCGGGGCCGGCTCCTCGACCCCGACGGACAGACGGGCCTGGGCAGCGCCATGATGATCCTCGAGGACCGCAACGGCAACGAGGTCGATCGCGCACTGTCCCGGAACAACGGTCTGTTTCAGCTCCAGGCTCCCGCACCGGGCAGCTACCGGCTGAGGGCCGAGCGGATCGGCTACGCCACCACCCACTCCGACTTCTTCA
The DNA here is from genome assembly GCA_009840215.1 of Gemmatimonadota bacterium. Taxonomy (GTDB): domain Bacteria; phylum Gemmatimonadota; class Gemmatimonadetes; order Longimicrobiales; family Gaopeijiaceae; genus Bin94. The sequence continues at coordinate 4,625 of VXOC01000036.1, forward strand.
CCCTCGCGGCCGGCGCGACGATCACACAGAACCTCATCGCGGCGGTGCAGGCGATCACCCTGGAGGGCCTGGAGGCCGGGGGTGAACGCAAGTGCACCGTGCGGCCCGAGGAAGGACTGGCGGTCACCCGTGTCTGGGACGAGGCACGCAAGGCGCTGAGCGCCGCGGCCTGGACGCAGGACCGCGGGTACTACCGGTACGAGATGCGGAACATCGAGCGGCGTCTCGAACCCGAAACCCGCAGAATTCTCGGTGAGGAGCGGAGCTACAACCGTGGCTACCTGAAAGCTCCCTACATATCTCGTCCGGCGGATTCCCTCGTTTACGGAGGATTCGCGCGGATCACGGCGAGAGAATCCCTGTACTGGGCTCCCGACGCCGAGGTCCTGCTTTCGGACCCCTTCCTGGACACCCACTGCTTCAACCTGAAGACCGACGCGGACAACGCCCCGGGGTTGATCGGACTGGCCTTCGAGCCCGTTTCGGGCCGGCGGCTGCCGGATATCGGCGGCACATTGTGGCTCGACCTCGCCACCTCCCGGCTCGAGCGCCTGGACTACACCTACCGGAACCTCAACCTCCCCCGGACCCTTCTCACCAGCGGCATCGGGGGCACCCTGGAGTTCGAAGAGCTGCCCAACGGCACCTGGATCGTGAAGACCTGGCGGATCAGCATGCCCAAGGCGGGCATGGGCACCAGCCTCATTTCCGGGGCGGGGAGGGCGATCCTCGAGGAGATCATCGTGCAGGGAGGCGACGTCGTAAGAGTGCACGACAACGAGGAACGCACCGTTCTGGAATCCGATCTGGGCGGAGGGATCGCCGGACAGATCAGGGACACACTGGGCGCCGGGCTTGCCAACGCCCGGGTCTACGTGGAGGGCACCGCGATCGAGTCGTTCACGGACCAGGAAGGGAAGTTCGCGCTGGAGGGACTGGATGCCGGCGTCTATGCGGTCACATACAATCATCCCTATCTGGAGCCGTTCGCCTACACCCCCGAGCCGTTCGAGGTGGAGGTTCTCGCCGACACCGACACCCCGGCCCAGGTCAGCTTCACGGCACCCAGGATGGCCGGCATCAGACGGGATCTGTGCAGTGATGTCGAGCGTCCCGAAACACCGGCGTCAGGAGGTGTGGGAGGTTCCCGCATCGGGATCCTGATAGGCCGGATCACCGACCCCGGCGGCTATCCCGTGGCCGACGCGATGGTCCGCATTCTGTCGAACGACTTCGGCCTGATGGGTGCGGCGACGGGGCTGGAGGTGAGGCAAAGCCGGGGGGGCGTGGTCGTAACGACCAATGACTCGGGGTACTACCGCGCGTGCTGGGTTCCGGTCGACACCAGCCTCGACGTGGCCGTCGTGGAGGTGCCTGAAGGGGCGGATCCCACCAACCTGAGTGAGATGGAGCTTCTGACTCGCGAGCAGTCGGTCATGGTCGGCGGTGACGGCGGACTGGGAATACTCGATCTGCAGACCAGGTCGAACTGACCCAGTCAGGATTCCTGTGACCACCCGCCTGCTCGCGCTGATGGGACCGGCCTGCGCGGCCATTCCACTTACGGCGCCCTTCGCGCTGGCCCAGACCGAAGAGGGCGACACGGTCACCCTCGCGCCCGTCGTGGTGTCCGTGCTGCGGTCGCCGGTGCCGCTGGACCGGCTCCCCTTCGCGGCCTCGGTCATGGCCGGTCCCGATCTCGCGGAGGGCACCGCGGGTCTCTTCATCGAGGAGGCCCTGCACGCGCTGCCGGGCGTGAGGGTGCAGAACCGGTACAACGCCTCGGTCGGAGAGAGGATCTCGATCCGCGGTTTCGGCGCCCGCTCCCAGTTCGGTGTCCGTGGCATCAAGATCTTCGTCGACGGGATACCGGCCACCCTCCCCGACGGCCAGACCACCCTGGACCACCTGGACGTGGGTTCGCTGGGACGGGTGGAGGCGCTGCGCGGACCGGCGGCGGCCCTCTACGGAAACGGCGCGGGCGGAGTGATCCTCTTTCGCAGCGCGGCCCCGTACCACGGAGGCTACCGCCAGGAAGCGACGGTCGTGGCCGGCTCCGACGGGCTGCTCAGACTGCAGGCGACGGGCTCCGGGAGTGCCGGCTCAGTCGGTTTCCGCGCCAGCGTGGCCCGGAATGTCTTCGACGGCTTCCGGAACAACGCTTCCGACTCGGGAGAGGATCCGTACAGCCGGGCGGAACGGACGACCCTCAACGCCGGTCTGACCTCCGCAGCCGGCGGCGGCACCCTGACGTTGCAGTTGAGCGGGCTGGATCTCGACGCACTCAATCCTGGTTCTCTTCCGGCCGAACTCTTCGATGAAGGGAGCAACCAGGCGTGGGGCTTCAACGTCGCGCGGAAGACCCGCAAGGACGTCCGGCAGGGTCAGGCGGGAGTGAGCTGGAGCGGTCCGCTGGGTGGCCTCGAAGGCGTTTTTTCGGCGTACGGGGTGCGGCGCGAGCTGGACAACCCCATCCCGACCCGCGTCATCGATCTGAAGCGAAACGGCGGAGGAGTGCGCGCGGCGCTCGGTAAGGAGTGGGGCGGGGACGGTCGCGCCGGCCGGATGGATTTCGGGGTGGAAGGGGACTTCCAGGGCGACAACCGCAGGAACTACGCGAATCAGGGAGGGGAAGCGGGAGATCTGCAGGTGGACCAGCAGGAAAGCGTGCGAGCCGTTGCGGCGTTCGGCCAGATCAGGCTGCCCATCGGCACCCACCTCACAGCCATGGGGGCCCTCCGCGCCGACCGCTTCAACTTCGAGGCCGACGATCGCCTGGTGGCGCCCGACAACCCGGACGACTCCGGGAATCGCACCATGGCCGGCGTGAGCCCTTCGCTGGGAATCCACCTCGACCTGGGCGACCACGGCGTCTTCGCGTCGGTCGCCCGCTCCTTCGAAACGCCCACCACAACCGAGCTGGCCAATCAGCCGGACCGGGCAGGCGGCTTCAATCCCGGCCTGGAGCCCCAGCGCGGATGGACGGTCGAGGGTGGGATACGCGGCACGCTGGGAGGGCGCGCCGCCTACGACATCGCGGCCTTCAACACCATGCTGACCAACCAACTGGTCCCCTTCGAGGTCCCGGCCGCCCCGGGCCGGCGGTTCTACCGCAACGCCGGGAAGTCCCGGGTCCGTGGATTCGAGTTCTCCACCCGCACGGCACTCTCGTCGCTCCTGACCGCCCGTCTCGCGTACGGGTACGTGGACGCCCACTTCGACGAATTCACCGTCGGCGACAACACCTTCGACGGCAACCGCGTCCCCGGCCTCGCGCCGCACCGGCTGGAAGGCGCGCTACGGATGGGTGACGGCGTCTGGTTCGGGGAGTTGCGCGTCGAAGCCAGGGGCGAGGTCCCCGCCGACGACGCCAACGACGCGGCCGCCGACGGCTTCACACTCGTCGAACTGCGGTTCGGGGCGACCGGAGTCCGCGTGGGCAATCTCCGTCTCTCACCGTTCGCGGCAGTGACCAATGTGACGGATGTGCGCTACGCGTCTTCGGTCGTGGTCAACGCCTTTGGCGGACGCTTCTTCGAGCCCGGTCCCGACCGGGGTGGCTACGTTGGCCTGTCCGTGGCCTGGGAATCCGCAGCGGAGCCGCGCTGATCGCCTTCACAGGCCGAACCATCGCGCACGAGCCAGAGACTGTTGCCCACCGGACGTTCCCCGGCGGCATCCGAGGGGCGGCTGACCGTCTCACCGGCAACGGTCATCACCGACGACCCGCCGCCGTCGAGGTTGAGCGCCTCCGCCACGCCAAGGGCCAGGAGGAGTTCCGTCAGCTCCGGCAGCGCCATCCCGGCCGAGCGGGGCAACTGGCGTCCGTCCACCACCACCAGCCACAGAACGCCGCTGCCCGGGTCGAACCCCACCGCGGTGCGTGGATGACGCGCAGCCGCGAAGTCGGGCCGGTCCCCCACCTGCAGGTCCCCCACCCGGATTCCGCCGTCCAGCAGTTCGGGGAATCCCCCGACGACCTGGAGCCGCCGCGGCGCCGAATCGTTTCGCGCGGCCCCGGGTCCGATCCGGGGGATCCGCTGCGCGTCCCATGCGATGCCGGGCCGGGTCGAGGAACGCTGCGTCGCGGAGGTGACCTCGGGACCCACAGGCGCACCACCCGGCGCGAAGAAATCGCCGTTTACGCCTGCCAGAGCCGTCACCCTGCCGTTCGGGACCATCGCGGTCACGGTTTCGCGCGTGCGGGTCCTTCCATCCTCGGCCAGCGCCGGAACGACGACCAGTTCCAGTTCGCACCGGTTCAGGTCGGCCGCCACCATGTGCAGGGCCCACGGACCGCGCGCGGACCAGGCGAAGTGATAGGAGACTCCATCGGAAACCGTGCGGCCCCGCAGGGAGTCGGGCGCCAGCCAGTCGACCGCGGCCGCGGGCAGCGGCGGGTCGGGATCGGCGGGGCTGTCCGGTACAACGCAGCCGGAAGACGCGAGGGCAGCGATCCAGGCCGCCTGGAGGAACGCGGAGCGCGCCGAGCGAACAGGATTGTGCGGCAGGGGTATCATCATGCGGTGAACTCCACGCTGGTAGCCCGTGGACAGTCGATCCAGTATACTCCCGCGCCATGATCCCGTCGCCCACCTGCCCCGCCCCGACCGCACCAGTCTGTAATAAACATCTAACCGCCCACGAGACCAAGAGGAAAGTGCGTTGCGAGGGGATGTAGTTTTAAAAA
>VXOC01000099.1 GCA_009840215.1 Gemmatimonadota bacterium
TTGACGTACCCGGCGCCGGGGTCGCTGTACACCCCCTCCACCAGCGCCCGCCCCTCCCCGCTGCGCACGACACCCGCCGAGGCGCGTCCCCCCAACAGCACCTCCACGGCGTCCACGACGATCGACTTTCCAGCCCCGGTCTCCCCCGTCACAACATTGAGTCCTGCTTGAAGCGATACAGATAAGTCCTTTAGTACCGCAAAGTTCTGGATCCTCAGCTCACTCAGCATGATGGTTGAAGTTGGGGTTGTCGGACGGGCGCCGACATGGCTGAATGGGCTCCGGCGACACGCGGTGGCGACCCCGCCGGCGCGGGGTTCGGTCCGCTGGGTGGCCGCTCGCGGCCATCGGGGATTCGAGCGGACGCACCCACGGAGCTGCTTACCCGCCGTCGATGGGCCTGGCCGCCCAGTTCAACTTCTGTCGCAGCGTGGCGAAGAACGAATGCCCGGGCAGGCGCACCAGCGGTGTCTTCACCGTGCCCATGCGCACCACGACACGATCGAGGTGCCCGACGGGTCCGCCCTCCTGGCCGTCGGCGGTCAGGAAAAGGGGTTCGCGGCGGTCGAGCGCGGTGACCGTGATCTCCTCCCGCCCGGGGACGACCAGGGGACGGACCGCGAGCGTGTGCGGCAGGATGGGGGTGACCAGGAAGCAGTTCATCTCCGGAACCACGATGGGGCCGCCCGCCGACAGCGAATAGGCGGTGGATCCGGTGGGCGTGGCCAGGATGACTCCGTCGCCGGAGAAGCTGCCGATCTCGTCCAGGTCGTCCTGGGGCCCGACCCATAGGTCGAGCAGGAGCACCTGTGCCGCGCCGGCGTTGTGCACCACGACATCGTTGAGGACGCGATAGGTCTTGCGGACCTCACCCTCGGGCGAACGGACCTCCGCCTCCAGCGTCCTGCGCTCCTCGATGGCGTACCGGCCGCCCAGCACCTGGCGCAGGCCGCCCTCGATCCCCGACGCCGACACGGAGGTGAGAAAGCCCATGCTGCCCAGGTTGATGCCCAGGACGGGAATGTCGCGGCCGAAGATCGAGCGTGCGGCCCTCAGAAGGGTGCCGTCGCCTCCCAGCGAGATGAGGAGGTCGAGGTCGTCGCGCTCCACGTCAACGGTTCGGACGCCCGGGACCATAGCGGCCAAACTTCGTTCCACCGCCACCGTGGCGCCGAAGTCGCCTGCTACCGCGTTGATTTCGTCCAGGGCCGCGCAGATCCGATCCCGCCCCGCACCCTTGCGGCCCACAATCGCAAGCCGCCGGAACGGTCCGCCCGTCATCGCCGGCGCTCCACGATGAAGCGGGCGAGCTGTCGCAGCCGCGGCGCGGCCAATCCGACCCGGTCGAGTGCCCCCACTGCACGTGCCACGAGCCTCCTGGCGTGGGCGCGGGCCCCTTCGACACCCAGCAGCGCGACATACGTCGACTTGTGCATCTCGGCATCGGAGGGCCGCTTCCCGAGGACGTCGGCGGTCGCGGTGGCATCGAGCACGTCGTCGGTCACCTGAAAGGCCAGCCCGATGTCCCTGCCGAAGATCGCCATTGCCGCGAGCAACTCCGCCCCCGCGCCCGCGGCCATCGCCCCCATTTCAAGGGACGCCGCCAACAGGGCTCCGGTCTTGAGGGCGTGCAGTTGCGCCAACTCTTTTTCGTCGAGGGACCGCCCTTCCCCCAACAGGTCGAGCGCCTGCCCGCCGATCATGCCCCCCGCTCCGGCAGCCTCCAGAAGGTGCGCGGCAATCTCACGCGCCTGCTCCTCGGTGCGGCCCAGAGCGAGCGAGGCCGTGTACGCCTGGCTGGCAGCCCAGGGGATCAGCAGCGCGCCCGCCAGCGTGGCCGATTCCACTCCGTGCACCGTATGGACCGTGGGGCTGCCCCGCCGGAGCGGTGCGTCGTCCATGCAGGGAAGGTCGTCGTGGACGAGCGAGTAGGCGTGGATGAGCTCCACCGCCGCGGCCAGGTCGTAGAGCGGACTCGTGGGCCGGGCTCCCACCTCTTCGAAGGCGACCACGAGCAGGATCGGGCGGAGGCGTTTCCCGCCGCTGAGAACGCCCGCGCGCACCGCGGCACCGAGGGAGGGGGAGACGATGGCCGCCAGCGCGTCGGCGGACCGCTGCAGCGCGCTCTCGACCGGTCTCCGCCGGCTGCGGAGAAAGGCGGCGAGGGAGAGATCAGCCATCCGCCCCCTCCGCCTCCCCTTCATCACGCACGCTCATCTCCTCCACGGCGTCGCCCTCGGGCCCGATCAGCTCCTCCACGCGCAGTTCCGTCTTCCTGAGCATCTCCCGGGCGTGCCCCAGATGGGCCACCCCCTCCTCGAAGAGGGCCAGCGCCTCGTCCAGGTCCAGCGTGTCCGAATCCAGAGCCGCGACGATCTCCTCGATCCGCTTCAGCCGCGCGTCGAGTCCGGTGTCATTTGCCACGGTTGCTTCCACCTATCCTTCCCGCGCCGCGCGGGTCGCGGGATCCGTTGGCCGTCCGGTTACCGCGCAGGGGACATACCCGTCCACCACGCGCAGACTGAAGTCCCGCCCGCGCGGAAAATCCCCTGCCCTGCGCAGCAGCTTCCCGTCCCGGCCCAGCGGTACGGCGTATCCGCGCGCAAGCGTCGAAAGCGGTGACAGCGCATCCAGCGCCGCGGCCGCTTCGGAAAGGCGGCTCGCTTCATGCCTCATCCGGGCGCTCATCGCGGCCACCATGTGCGCTCGGGCGGCCGCCATTGCGTCCCGCGATGCGTGCACCCGCCGACGGCCGCGGCGGAACAGCGAATCGGCCAGCTGATCGAGCCACCAGCGCCGCGACCGCACCTGCCCGGCCAGACCCCGCCCGAGCCTCTGGCCCAGGGTCTCCAGGCGCCCGGCCACCCACTGCCGATCCGGGGCCACCGCCTCGGCGGCCGCCGACGGGGTCGCCGCGCGCAGGTCGGCCACCAGGTCGCAGATCGTCACGTCGGTCTCGTGGCCCACCCCCGATACGACCGGGACCGGGCTCAGGGCCACCGCGCGCGCAACCGCCTCCTCGTTGAACCCCCACAGGTCCTCGATCGACCCGCCACCCCGCGCCACGACGATCACGTCCACATCCGGCACCTCCGCGAGCCGCGACACGGCCGCCGCGATCTCGTCCCCCGCCCCCACCCCCTGCACCCGTGTGCCGCGCACGAGGAGGCGCAGCCACGGCGCCCGCCGCGCGACCACCGCCACGACATCCCGCAATGCCGCACTGGTGGGCGAGGTCACGATCCCCACGGTGCGGGGGAAGGCCGGCAGCGCACGTTTGCGGCTCGGATCGGTCAGCCCTTCGGCGTCGAGCCGCGCCCGGAGCCGGTCGAAGGCGAGCTTCCACATCCCCCCCTCGCTCTCGGTCTCGAGCCTCGACACGATCAGCTGGAAGACGCCCCTGGCTTCGTACAGGGTGAGGCCGCCGAAGACGCGCAGCGTCATGCCCTCCTCGGGATCGGCCGGCAGCCGTGCGGCGTCGCGCCGGAACATGACGCAACGGAGCTGCGCCACCTCGTCCTTGAGGGTGAAGTAGCAGTGGCCGGAGCGCTGCCTGCGGAAGTTGGCGACTTCGCCGCCCACCCAGAGTCGCGGCAGGGTCTCCTCGAGGAGCAGGCGCGAGGCGCGATTCACCTGCCGGACCGTCCACACCCGCGGGGCCGGGGGCTGGCTGGTCACGCGCGGGCGGTCCACGTCGCTGTCCGGCCGAGACGAGTCCCTGAACAGGTCGAGGGTGTTGTCCGTCACCGGCCGGCTTTCCGCAACCGGATCGCGGCTTCGACGGTGTTCGCGAGCAGCATCGCGATGGTCATGGGGCCGACGCCGCCGGGGACCGGGGTGATGGCCGCGGCCACCTCGCTGACGCCCTCGAAGTCGACGTCGCCGACGACCCGGTAGCCCCGCTCGCGCGTGGGGTCGTCCACGCGGTTGGTGCCCACGTCGATGACGGTGACGCCCGGCTTCACCATCTCCCTGGTGACCGTGTTCGGCCGTCCCACGGCGACAATGAGCACGTCGGCGGTGCGCGTGAGTGCGCCCAGGTCGGCGGTGCGGCTGTGTGCCACGCTCACGGTGGCGTTTCCCCCGGGGGCGCGGCGCAGGAGAAGCAGCGCCATGGGCTTGCCCACGATGTTCGAACGGCCCACCACCACGACGTGCTTACCCGAAGGGTCGACCCCGCTGCGCAACAGCATCTCGATGACGCCAAGGGGCGTACACGGCGCCAGGACATTGGGGTCGCCGGTGGCAAGGCGTCCCACATTCACCGGATGGAAACCGTCGACGTCCTTGTCGGGGTCGATCGCCAGCAAAACCCTGGACTCGTCGATCTGGCGCGGCAGCGGCAGCTGCACCAGGATCCCGTGAATCGCCGGGTCGGCGTTGAGCTCCGCGATCAGGCCAAGCAGCTCGGCTTCGGTGACCGATGCGGACAGGGTGACCTGCCGCGAGTGGATCCGCGCTTCGGCGGCCGCCCGGTTCTTCATGCCCACATAGAGCCGGCTGGCCGGGTCGTCGCCCGCCAGTACCGTGGCAAGCCCCGGCACCAGTCCCTCCCCGGCGAGCTCCGTCACCCGTTCGTTGAGTTCGTCCCGGATCGTTCGGGCGATTTCCTTGCCTGAGATGATCTTTGCCGGCATGTTTTCCTTGTGGTTGTCTGGTTGAGGCGTCAGCGGGCGAAATCGATGGCCCGCGTCTCGCGGATCACGACGACCTTGATTTGGCCCGGGTACTGCAGCTCACCCTCGATCTTGCGGGCCACGGCCTCGGAGATACGGGTCATGTCCTCGTCCGACACCCGTTCGGGGCGCACCATTACGCGGAGCTCGCGACCCGCCTGGATCGCGAAGCAACGTTCCACTCCGGGTTGTTCCGTGGCCAGCTCCTCGAGCTTTTCGAGCCGCTTGACGTACCCCTCGAACATCTCCCTGCGGGCTCCCGGTCTGGCTCCGCTGATCGCATCCGCGGCGGTGACGAGCCAGGCTTCGGCGGATCGGTGCGGTTCCTCGTCGTGGTGCGCGCGAATGGAGTTGAGCACGACGTCGGGTTCCTTGTAGCGCTTGCAGAGCCGGTACCCGAGTTCGACGTGGCTCAGTTCCTGCTCGTGGGTGAGCCCTTTTCCGACGTCGTGAAGCAGTCCCGCCCGCCGCGTCATCTGTACATCGAGACCCATCTCGGCGGCCATGTTTCCCGCGAGCAGCGCGACTTCCCGGGAATGAGCGAGCTGGTTCTGCCCGTACGAGGTCCGGAACTTCAGATTCCCGAGAACCTTGACGATCTCGGAGTGCACGTTGTGGATGCCGAGTCCGTAGAGCACCTCTTCGGCGGCCTCGCGCATCTCGACCTCGACTTCTCCCTGGCTCCTGGCCACGATTTCCTCGATCCGGCCGGGGTGGATGCGGCCGTCCTCGATGAGCCTGGCCAGGGCGACGCGAGCGACTTCGCGGCGGATCGGGTTGTATCCGGACAGGACGACCGCCTCGGGTGTGTCATCGATGATGACATCAATCCCGGTCGCCTGTTCGAATGCCCGGATATTGCGCCCTTCCCGACCGATGATCCGCCCCTTCATCTCGTCCGACGGCAACTGCACGACCGAAACCGTGAGCTGGGCCGATTCGTCCGCGGCCATCCGCTGGATCGCCATGGCGACCAGCCTCTGGGCCTCGCGGTCGGCGGTGCGCTGGGCCTCTTCGCGGATCTCCCGAACGTGGTTGGCCGCGTCGGCCCGGGCCTCGTCCTCCAGGGCCTCGATAAGCTGGGCCTTCGCTTCATCGGCAGTCATTCCCGACACTGCCTGGAGGCGCTCGTTGGCCTCGGCCATGGCCCGCTCCACCTCCGACACCCTGTCCGCCAGCTGCCCTTCCCGGTTCTTCAGGTCGCCGAGACGTCCGTCCAGCGACCGGGATCGCTCATCGAGGGCGTCGTGCCGGCGATCGAGCTGATCGGATTTGCGGTCGGCGGCTTCGGTACGCTGAAGCAGCCGGCGCTCGCCGCGCTCCACTTCTTCCCGGCGCCGACTCTCCTCCTCTTCCCAGGATTCCCTGAGGCGGAACCTGGTTTCCTGCGCCTGCAACTCGGCGGAACGGCGCAGGTTGTCAGCGTCCTCCTGCGCTCTGTTGCGGATCAGCGAGGCTTCGTCTTTTGCTGCTTCCTTCTCCCGGAGCTGCCGGGCCCGCTCCCGCCCCCTCCCCAGCAGGTACGCCAGAACTGCGGCGACAGCCACCGCACCGACCGCCAGGACCATACCCAGCGGATCCATGTATCTTCTCCAAGACCGGAACTGGTCCGGCCGTGTGACTCGTTGACGGCCGGGGCCGGCTCACCCGGCCCCAGGCTTTCGGATTTGGGTGACTACAATAGTCCCGGCGCCGGAAGGCGCGCAAGCGAGCCGCGCAGGCAGTCCGTGGAGGCCAGGAGCCTAGCGAATGTCCGGTCCCCCCATCCGGTCGTCCGGCACGAAGCGGTCGCGGGCGGGCATCTCGACCTCTGCCAGTGAGGCGGAGTCCATCACCGCGTCGGCGGCTACGATCCCGCTCAGGTGGAGCACATAGCCGACCACCGCGTAGACCTGGTCGTCGCTGAGCGTTCCGGGCGTGGCCTGGGGCATCGCCTTGCGGGTGTAGTCGAAGAGCGTCGTCGCGTAGGGCCAGTACCCGCCGACCGTCCTCCCCGCCGGCCACTGGTCCCAGGCTCCCGCGCTGACAAGCCGGTCGTTCGGCCCCTCGGTACCGGTGGGACCGTGGCATTGCATACAGTGGATCTCGTAGACCTGGCGGCCCTCGGCGACCGTGCCGCTCCCGGGCGGCAGACCCTCGCCATCGGGCTTGACGTCGATGTCCCAAAGGGCCACGCGTTCCGGCGACGCGGGAGCACCGAACCCGAAGTGCTCCGGTGCCTGAGCCGGGAGCGCGGGGACACCGGGTTCCTCCACGGCATCGGAACGCACCGGCTCCTCCTCGGGCGAGCAGGCCGCGAGCACGGCTGCCAGCGTCGCCGCCACCGTCGCAACCGGCCTCACAGCAGGTCCCCCAGCCCGAAGGTCACCGCCCCGTCGGAGGCGATCTTCCATGCGCGCTGATGATTCTGGTGATACGCGGTGCGCTCACCCCGGGCCTCCCAGAGCTGGTGTACGGTAGGCTGCACGTATCCGGTTTCGTCCGTGGCGCGGCTCAGGATCACCACCTCCCGTCCATTCCAGTTCCAGAGGTGGCGGAAGCGCACGGTCGACTTCGAGAGGATCGGCGGCTGCAGCACGGCGTCGGTCCATGACCTTCCCCTGTCCGTGCTGACCTCGACCCGCACGATCCGGCCGCGCCCCGACCACGCCAGCCCCTCGATCTCCCACCACCCCCGATCCGGGAGTACATAGGGGTACGAGGGGAAAGTGATGATCGACTTCGCGTCCATCACAAAGCTGAACTGGCGGGCGGTCCCGTCCTTGAGGGGATCGGTGTAGCGGGACGTCTCGTCGCGGGTCATGGAGGGCCGGTCGGTGACCTCGATGCGGCGCAGCCACTTGACCTGCGCGTTGCCCTCCCAGCCGGGGAGCAGCAACCGCACCGGATAGCCCTGCTCCGGCCTGATCGCCTCGCCATTCTGCACGTAGGCGAGCATGGCATCGTCCAGTGCCTTGTCCAGGGGGACGCTGCGCGACATGACGGCCGCGTCGCTTCCTTCGGCCAGGATCCAGCTCGCGCCGGGCCGCACACCGACCTCCCGCAGGATCGTCGAGAGCATCACGCCTGCCCACTCGCTCGTGCTGACCAGCCCGTCGAGCTGCTGAGGCGTGATCGCGGCCGGCATCCGCTCGCGGTTGTAGGCGCCGCCGCCGTTGCCGGAACACTCGATGAAGCAGATGCGCGAGGTCTGCGGATACCGCCTCAGGTCGGCCATTCGGAAGACCATCGGGCGCTCGACCATGCCGTGCACGAGCAGCTCGTGATGCTCGGCCGCGATCTCGGGCACGCCCGCGTGGTGACGCTCGAAGTGGAGGTCGGAGGGGGTGATCGTGCCGTGAAGGTCCTGCAGCGGGGTGCGCGATGAACTGGAAAGGGCCAGGGATCTCACCAGGCGGCGGGGCTGTTCGCCGGGTGCACGGCTCCCCACCTCCGAAACGAAGCGTCCCGGCACCCTGGTGGGGTCGGGTGGGGGAGTGGACGGATCCTGGGGTGTGGCCTTGAGCGCGTCCCAGCGGGTCATGACCAGGCCCGTGGCCGCCGTCCCCGATGCGGCCGCGAACCAGGCGCGCCGCGACAGACGCGGGCGTCCCCCCCTAGCCGTCACGTGGATCGTCCCGCACGAGCACCGATGCCGGGGGGGTTGTCAGTGGGCCGCGGCGCATCAGCCGGAATCTCCGGACCGCCCATCTCCCAGCGCTTCCTCGATTCGTCCCGCCAGCTCCAGAGCCTGTTCCCGGAACTTCTCCTGTTGCTGCAACAGCTCGTCGGAGAGCGCGAGAGCGGCCATTATCGCCGTCCTGCCCGCATCCATGTTGGCCGTGCCGCCAATTTGTCGCATGCGTTCGTCGACCATTGCTGCACAGCGGCGCGTATAGGCCTCATCCGCATCGGTTCTCAGCGTGTACCTGTTGCCCGCGATTCCGACGCTGACGGTCGTGATCGAACCGCGCTCCGCCTCGCTCATTGCCTGTTCTCCAGGAAGCGGATGCTGGCCGCGATCCGGTCGATGCCGGCGCGCGCCCGCTCGATCCGGCGGCGCAGGTCCCTGTTCTCCGCCTCGAGCACCTGCACCCGCCGCGACAGCGTGCCCGGATCCTCCTCCCCCTCAACGAACTGCCGCAGCATCGCCGCGCTCTGCTCGGCACGCTTCTCGGCCTCGGACGCCCGTTCACGCGCAGCGCGCACCTCGGCTATGGCCAGGTCGACGGCCGCCACCAGCGCGCCCATTCCCGATGCCCGGGAACCGGCCGACTGCTCAACTCCTCGCTTCGACACCGGTCTCCTCCTTGACTCTCCTGAGCACGCGCCTACAGGCCCTGTCGACTTCCTTGTCCGTGAGGGTCCGTCCCCGGCCGCGAAAACGCAAGCGCAACGCGACGGATCGCATGGAATGCGGCAGGTCATCCCCCTCGTAGAGATCGAACACATCCACCGCCTCGAGCAGCTTGCCGGCACCCTTGCGAGCAGCCGCAAGTACATTCCCCACCGCGGAATCGGCGGGCAACAGAAAAGCGAAATCACGCTGTACGGCGGG
>VXOC01000326.1 GCA_009840215.1 Gemmatimonadota bacterium
CGAGCCGACCAGCGCGGGGGAGGGTGGCGGCGGGTGAAGGGCGTGAGGGGTGGCAAGCGGGTCGCGCAGCCTGGCGGCCGGGTCGGGTGTGGTCGGAATATGGGTATATGGTTGCCACATATGGCAATATGGTTCCGCGCGAGGACTTCCGTCGCCCGGACCAGCAAGGGGGTGCTGGGCATGGCGGTAGCGCTGACCCTGACCGCACCCCTGACGACTGCCCACGCCCAGGGAACCGGCCCCGTCACCATCGCCCGCCTCCAGTACGACGGAGGCGGCGACTGGTACGCCAACCCCTCCTCGCTGCCCAACCTCCTGACCGAGGTGCGGGAACGCACGGGAATCCCCACCGCCGACCGCGAGGTGGCCGTCCGCCCCACCGACCCCGCCCTGCGCGACTTCCCCTTCCTCTACATGACCGGGCACGGCAACGTCCGCTTCACCGACGAGGAGCGCCTGGCGCTGCGGCGCTACCTGCTGGGCGGCGGATTCCTCCACGCCGACGACAACTACGGCATGGACGAGTCCTTCCGCCGCGAGATCGCGCGCGTCTTCCCGGACAGGGAGCTCGTCGAGCTGCCTCCGGAACACCCTGTCTTCGACGCCCCCTACGACTTCTCCGAGGGACTGCCCAAGATTCACGAGCACGACGGCGCGCCGCCGCAGGCTTTTGGTATCTTCCATGAGGGCCGGCTCGTGCTGATCTACACCTACGAGACCGACCTCGGGGACGGCTGGGAGGACCCGGAGGTACACGAGGACCCGCCGGAGGTCAGAGAGGACGCGCTCAGGATGGGCGTCAACATCTTCGTCTTTGCGATGTCGCAGGTGGCGTCGTGAGCGCGGCTTCCCGGATCGCGCGCGCCGTCGAGGGGGTGCGCGGCTACCTGTCCCGGTCGCTGGGACTGATGGTGGCGGCGTGGTGTGGTGCGGCGGTGCTGGTGCTCCTGGTCGTGGCGGTGGCGGCGGCGGGCGGGGGAGGATGGAGCGCGGGCAGTCCCGGTCCGCTGCTGATCGTGACGCTGATCGCGGCCACCGTCCCGGCCGGCATCTGGGCGTGGCGACGGCTGGGACGGCACTGGTGCGCCGAACACCGGGTCACCCGGGCCATGGACCGGATCGCCGGACTGGACGAGGGTGCGGTGCTGGGTGGACTGGAGCTTTCGCGCGCCGCGCCGCCGGGCACGTCCCCGGGGCTGCGCGACCTCGCCCTGGAACAGGTGGGGAGCCGTCTCGACGGGGACTCGCAGACCCTTTCGGGGCCGCTGGGCCAGCGGGTCGGCCAGCGGGTGCGGCGGGGCCTGACCGCCTTCCTGGCCGCCTTGCCGGCCGCGCTCCTGGTGCTCGCGGTGGCCCCTGCGCGCACCGTCCAGGCCTGGGGCGGCCTCCTGAATCCCCTCGCCGTGCTGGTGGAACCCCTCCTCCCCCCGGTCACCGTCGAGCCCGGCACGATCGAGGTGTCCCGGGGCGCGGTCGTCGAGGTCACCGCCCACGCCCCGCTGCGCGACAGCGTGACCCTGCGCTGGGACGTGACCGGCCAGGTCACCCGCGCCGAAACCGTCACCCTGGCGGAAGGAGTCGGCCGGACCGCCCTGCCGCCGGTCGGCGCCGAGACGCGCTACTGGATCGAGGCACCGGACGGCGCGGCGAGCGAAGTCCACGTCCTCACCCCCGTCGACCCCCTCTTTGTGAACGAATTCACAATCGAGATCACGCATCCCCCCCACACCGGCCTCCCGCCCGAGGAATACCAGAACGAAGTCCCCGACCTGGCCCTCCCGGCGGGCACCCACCTGCGCATGCGCGGCCGCGGCAGCCGCGAGATCGACGCCGGAACGCTCCTCGACGAGGAGGGGCGCGAGGTGCTGGACCTCGAGGTGCGGGGCGCGGGCTTCGAGGGCGGTTGGGTTCCGTCCCGTTCGGGCACCTACACGTGGCGGTTCAGCGACGCGGCGGGCGGGAATGCGGCGGCCACGCCCGCGCCGCTGGTCATCGAGATCGTCCCGGACCTGCCTCCGGTCGTCGCGGTGGTCTACCCGGGCGTGGACACGATCATGCCGGTGGGCCTGCGCCAGCCCCTCGTGATCCACGCGGGGGACGACTACGGGATCGAGCGCGTCGAGATCGTGGTGCGGCGGATCAGCTCGTTCGGCGAGTCGGACGAGCCGGTCGTGCACCGGGTGGAGCTGGGGGGCTCGGCGGGGGCGATCGTGCGTCCCGTGCTCGACGTCTCCTCCTGGACGCTGACACCGGGCGACACGATCCGCTACCTGGCGCGCGCGGTCGACAACAACCCCTCGCCGCGCGTGCGGGAGAGCGTCGAGTACGCGCTGTGGATCGGGGGCGCGACCGAGCTGGAGCGCGCGGCCGAGGAGGAGCTGAGCAGGGCGGCCGAGGGTGTGGAGGAGCTGGCCGAGGAGGCGCGCCGCGCCGAAGAGGAGGCCCGTGACCTGCAGGCTCGCAGCGAGGCCGAGGGCAATCGCGACGGGCGCGAGGACCAGGCCCGCTTCGAGGACCGCGAGGAGATTGCGCGGGCGCTCGAACGGCAGGAGGAGATGATGGCTGCGGTGGATTCGCTCCAGCGCGAACTCGCCGATCTGCGCGACGCGCTCCGCGACGCCGGACTCGCCGACCCCGAGTTGCAGGACCGTCTCGAAGAGCTGGAAAACCTCCTCGACCAAACCGCCCCCGAAGATGCACAGGAGGAGCTGGATGCACTCGCCGAACAGCTCGCGGAGATGGACCCCGAGGAGCTTGCCGCGGCGATGGAGCAGTTGGCCGAGGACCGGGAGCGTCTCCGCCAGCGCCTGGAGGACTCTCTCGAGCAGTTCCGGGACGCCGCCATGGAGCAGGACTTCCGTGCGACCGGCGAAGAGGCCGAGGAGCTTGCCGAAGAGCAGGAGATCCTGGCGAAGGCCATGCAGGAGGGTGGGGACGAAGCACTCCGCGCCGAGCAGCAGGAGGCGCTGGAGGCGCGCGCCGAGGAGCTTCAGAAACAGCTGGAGGAGCTGCAGCAGCGGGTGCAGGAGGCGGGTGAGATGCAGGCGGGCGCGGGAGTTCAGGAGGCGAGACAACAGCTGTCGCAGGCACGCCAGCAGATGCAGCAGGCCGCACAGATGATGCAGCAGGGACAGCAGCAGGACGCGGGGCAGCAGGCGCAGCAGGCGGCGGGCGACCTGTCGCAGGTCGCACAGCAGCTGAACCAGGCGCAGATGCAGATGCAGATGCAGCAGATGGAGGCGATCCGCGCTGCGCTGGGCCGCACGGCCGCCGACGCGCTGGCGCTGGCCCGCCGCCAGACCGAACTGCGCGGCGAGATGCACGGAGCGAGCCCGGACGAGCTGGCCGCGCTGCGGGCGGACGAGGCCGCGATTGCGCAGGGGATCCGGAACCTGGCCGAGAACTACGCCCGGGACACCGAAATGGCCGCCCCGGGAGCCCGCGACCTCCTCACCGCCGTCGGCGAGGCCATGGAGCAGCTCGACGGGACCATCGCCGCAATGGAGAACCCGCGCACGCAGGGTCCGTCCCCCGCGGCCGCCGCCGAGCAGGTGGTGCGCACCCTGAACGAGGTGGCGCAGATGGCGATGACGTCGGGCCAGCAGCAGGGTCAGCCCCAGGGCGCCGCGTCGGCCTCGGAGCAGATGATTCAGCAGCTCCAGCAGCTCGCCGAGCAGCAGGGCGAGATCATGCAGGACGCCTCGGCGCTTACCCCGATGCGGCTCGGCGAGGAGACGCTCAAGGAGCAGGTGGAGGAGGTGGCCGAGCGGCAGGAGCAGGTGGCCGAGGATCTGGACGAGTTGAATCAGGAGGGGACCGAGGAGGGCGATCCGCTGGGTGACCTGTCCGCGATGGCCGAAGAGGCGCGGCGCCTGGCCGAGGCGCTGGCCGGAGGACGCCTGGACCCCGAGGTGCTGAGGCGCCAGGAACGCCTCTTCCACCGGCTGCTGGACGCCGGCCGCACGCTGGAGCGCGACGAGGAGTCGGAGGAGCGGGAATCGGAGCAGCCTGGCGGATTCACGCGGGAAGGCGTGAGCGCGCTCGGCGCGGGGGATCTGAACGTGCTGCGCTATGCGCTCCCCGGCGCGGCCGCTCTCAGGGCGCTGCCGCCGGCACAGAGGGCCTTGGTGGTGAAGTATTTCGAGCGCCTCAACCGGCGCGGGGAGACCGGGAGGGAAGGGGGAAGGTGACGCGGCTGGTGGATGGGCCCCGGACCCGGATGCGGTTCGCCGGCCACCGGCGGACACGTCCAGCGATCCTCCTCTGTCTCCTCGGAGCAGTGGCCCTGACCGCTGCCCCCTCCCTGGAGGCCCAGCGCCGCCCCGACCGGCGCGAGGAAAACCGAATGCTCCGCGAGGCGTCCACACACGAGGCCCGCGGCGAGTACGCGGAGGCCGAGGCCACGCTGCGGGAACTCCTCAAGCGGCAGCCCCGTTCGTCCGCCGCGATTCTGGCGCTCGAACGCGTACTCCGCGCCGACGAACGCATCGCGGATCTGCTGCCCGTCCTCGACGCGCGCCTGGACGACCAGCCCGCGGCGAACCACGTGTGGGCGCTGAAGCTGAAGGTGCTGGCCGAGACCGGCCGCGAGGGTGAACTCGAGGAGACGGTGCGGCAGTGGATCCGGGCCGTGCCGGATGCTCCCGATCCCTACCGCGACGGCGCGCGGGCGCTGCGCGAGGCACTCGGGCCGGGCAAGGCCGCCGAGGTGATCCGGGAAGGGCTGGCCGCGCTGGGCGACTCGCCCCGGATGCTGGTGGAGTTGGGGGATGCGCTGATCGCGGCGGAGCGTGCCGGCGAGGGCGCGGAGGCGTGGTCACGCGCACTGCGGCTGGACCCGGAGCGCGACCGGGACATTCAGGCGCGGCTGGAAGAACTCGGTGAGAAGGCGACTCCGGTCAGCGCCGCGATCGTGGCCGCGCTGATGACGGAGCCGGTCACCCTGCCCGGTCTGGAGGTCGCGACCGCGCTGGCCCTGGCCGCCGGGGACACCGCCGCCGCGCTCGATGCCCGGGGCCGAATCACGGATCTCTACCCGCCGGGTACCACCGACCGCACCTCCGCGTGGGCCGAGGAACTCCGCATCCGGGTGGCGGCCGGAGACCCTGCCGAGGCCGCCACTGCACTGGCCGCCTTCCGCGAGGCGCACCCCGAGTCCTCCGATCTGGACGAACTCGCCGCCACCCTCGCCCCCCGCCTCCTCGCCGCCGGCATGCGCGAGGCCGCGCTGGAGGTGCTGGAAGGCATCGAGGGTCCCGGCGCCGCCCTCGAACGGGCCTTCCTGCTCCTCGAAGGCGGCGCCTTCCCGGAGGGGATCGCCGCGCTGCAAACCGCCCTGCCCGACCTCGCCCCCGCCTTCGCCACCGAGATGCTCGACCTCGCACTCGCCCTGAGCGAGGTCACCACGGTGGGCGCCAGCCTGGCCGCCAGGGCCGCGATTGCACGCCACCGCGGCCGTCCCGACGAGGCCGTTGCGCTGGTGCGAGAGGGGATCGACAGGGTCCCCGCGTCGGACCGGCCCGCCATCCTGGCGCTGGGTGCCCGCACGGCCGACCAGGCGGGCCTCGCCGCCGAGGCCGCTTCGTTTCGCAGCCGCATCGTCGCCGAACACCAGGACGCGCGCGAGTACCCGGAGGCCGCGCTGATGCTCGCGCGGGCGGTGGCGGCGGAACCCGGGGGCCGTGACGCCGCGGTGGGGATCCTGGAGGCGCTCATCGTGGCCCAGCCGGAGAGCGCGGTGGTGCCGAGCGCGCGGCGGGAACTGGAGCGCATCCGCGCGGGGGGCGCGAGGTGACGATTCGCACGAGGGCGGCAGCGGCGCTTATGGTGCTGATCGCGGCCGCCGGGAGCACGGGCGACGCCGCCGCCCAGCTCCTTCTCGTCCCCATGGACCGCGGCCAGGCCGACCATCTCAAGGCCTACGGCCTCGCCTACTGGGTGCTCGAACAGGACGGTCGCGCCGAGTGGCTCCTCAACTTCCAGGGCGGCGCGTTCTTCCTCCCCGACACCGAGGGGGCGCGGCGGCGGGCGGCGCTGATGGGCGTCACCATCCAGCCCGTGGGAGTGGCCGACGAGGCGCGCATCCGGGGGATCATCGCCCAGTCGAACATGGAGTCGGTGGTGCTCGAGAAGGCCACCCGGATCGCGATCTACACCCCGCCCAACAGCGCTCCCTGGGACGACGCCGTCACCATGGCGCTCGACTACGCCGAGATCCCCTACGAGAAGATCTGGGACATTGATGTCCTGCGCGACGGCCTCGAGGACTTCGAGTGGCTGCACCTGCACCACGAGGACTTCACGGGCCAGTACTCCAAGTTCTACATCACCTACGCGGGGGCGCCGTGGCTGGAGGAGGAGGTGGCGCGCAACGAGGAGGCCGCGCGCGAACTGGGCTACTCCGACGTGCCCGCCCTCAAGAAGGCGGTCAGCCGCGCGATCCGGGAGTACGTTGAGCAGGGGGGCTTCCTCTTCGCCATGTGCTCCGCGCCCGAGACCCTCGAACTGGCGCTCGCGGCGGCCACCGTCGACATCGCCGCCGCCTACTCGGACGGCACGCCACCCGACGCCGACGCGGCGGCCAAGGTCGACTGGCAGCTGGCGATGGCCTTCCACGACGCCGAGATCCAGCTCGCGCCCTCCATCAACTCCTTCTCGGACATCGACGGCCACCAGGTCAACACGCCGTGGAAAAAGCAGCTGGGCGCCTTCACCCTCTTCGACTTCTCGGCCAAGTTCGACCCCGTTCCGGCCATGCTGACGCAGAACCACGAGTCGGTACTGCCGGACTTCTACGGACTGACCACCTCGTTCGCCGTAGACCGCCTCAAGCCCGGGGTGGTGAAGCTCGGCGTCGAGGGGGCCTGGGCCAAGTACATCCACGGCAACCTGGGCGAGGGTACGTGGACCTACTACGGAGGCCACGACCCGGAGGACCCCGAGCACCAGATCGGCGACCCCCCCACGGACCTGGCGCTTCACCCCAACTCGCCCGGCTACCGCCTCATCCTCAACAACGTGCTCTTCCCGGCCGCGAAGAAGAAGAAGCTGAAGACGTGAGGCCTGGGGGGCCGCGGCACTGATGCGTTGACATCATGATGCGATGATGTCATCATGTCATGCCATGAGAACCACGCTGAAACTGGACCCCGACATTCATCACGCGGTCAGGAGCATCGCCAGGGAGCGCGGAGAGAGCCTGGGCACCGTGGTGTCCTCGCTCGCGCGGGCCGCCCTCCAGCCCCGCGACCCGGCGACCCTCGCCGACGGCTTTCCCGTCTTTGACGTGGGTCCCGACGCGCCGCCGCTCACACCGGAAATGGTCCGCGACGCGCTGGAGGACGTCTGACCAGGCTCCTGGACGTGAACGTGCTGGTGGCGCTCGCGTGGCCGAATCACGTTCATCACGGCCTCGCGCACGGGTGGTTCCGGGCGCACCGGCAGGACGGGTGGGCCACCTGCCCGCTCACCGAGTCCGGCTTCGTCCGGGTGTCGAGCAACCGCCGCGCCATTCCCGGGGCGGCCACGCCGGCCGAGGCCATCGCCCTGTTGCGGCGGTTGCGCCGTCTCGACGGCCATGTCTTCTGGGCTGACGATGTCTCGCCCGCCGACCCTGCCGCCACGCCGTTCGCGCGCGTAGTCGGCTACCGTCAGATCACCGACGCGCACCTGCTGGCACTGGCACTGCGCCGTGGCGGCGTGCTGGCCACGCTGGACCGGGGTCTGGCCGAACTGGCGGGCCCGGATGAGCGCGCCGCGTTGGAAGTCGTCCGGTAGAAGACGACCGGTGAGCCCGGTTGACCGCCGCTGACGCGCGCCCGCCGTGATGGATATCCCCCTCCGCCTCGCTCCCGCGGCCGCCAGGGCCATCCGCGACGAGGTTGCCCGGGCTGGTGGCCGCGAGGTCTCCTTCCTCGCCGAGGTGACGCGCGAACGTGTGATCGCGAACCCGCGCGCCGTCGCCCGCGGCAACCGATCCGCCGTGCTGGCCGTGGCCCGCGACGCTCCCGACGGCGGTGTCATGATACACAACCACCCGAGCGGGGAATTGGACCCCTCCGACGCCGACCTGGCGGTGGCCGCCCGCATCTACGAACGGGGACTGGGGACGGCGATCGTCAACAACGAGGCGAACCGGATCTACGTGGTCGTCGAGCCGCCGGTCCCGCGCGATGTCGAGCCGTTGCGGGTCGGCGAACTGTCCGGACTGCTCGCGCCCGAGGGGCCGCTCGCGAAGCTGCCCGGCTACGAGGACCGCCCGGGGCAGCGGGACATGCTGCGCTTCGTGGCGTCGCACTTCAACGAGGGTGGGGTGGGGCTGGTGGAGGCGGGCACGGGAACGGGCAAGTCGCTCGCCTACCTGGTCCCGGCGGCGCGCTGGGCGACCCGCAACGACGAGCGCGCGGTGGTGTCCACCAACACCATCAACCTGCAGGAGCAGCTGGTGGGGAAGGATCTCGACATCGTGCGCGAGGTGATCGGCGAGGACTTCAGGTGGGCGCTCATGAAGGGCCGGGCGAACTACATCTCGATCCGCCGCGCGCGTCTGGCGGCCGACTCGGCACCGAACCTCTTTCCCGACGACCGCTCCTCCGAGCTCGAGGCGCTCCTCGACTGGATCGACCGGACCGAGGACGGCTCGCGCAGCGACCTCCCCTTCGTCCCCAGCCACGACGTGTGGGAGGAGGTCAGGAGCGACACGGATGCCTGTCTGCGCGCCAAGTGCCCGCACTTCCAGCAGTGTCACTTCCAGCGCGCGCGCCGGACCGCGGCCGGCGCCGACCTGGTCATCGTCAATCACGCCCTCTTCTTCTCCGACCTTGCCGTGCGGATCGTCACGGAGAACTTCCGCGATTCGGCGGTGCTGCCCTCATACAGGCGGGTGATCTTCGACGAGGCGCATCACATCGAGGAGGCGGCGACCGCGCGGCTGGGTGCCGAGACGACACGGGCGGGGATGTTCCGTGCGCTCGGCCGCATCGACCGCGGAGGGAAGGGAATCCTGGCCTCGATCGAGGCGCGGTTGGCGAGGGTGCCGGCATCGATAACGGCCCAGCGTCTGCGAAAGCGGATCGGCGACCGTGCGCGCCGGCTGGTGGGCGAAGCGCGGGCCGCGCTGAACGAGTTCTTCGACGTGATCGAGCCGTGGGTGGAGGGGAGGGCGGGGAGGGGTCCCCTGCGGCT
>VXOC01000100.1 GCA_009840215.1 Gemmatimonadota bacterium
TCTCACCCCTCCTCCCCCACCCCCCCTCCCTCTCCGGCGCGTGGGATCGGAGATGTGGATACGAGCCCGGGGGGCGGGGGACTAGCCGGGCTGTCCCAATCCGACATGCTCGCGTCCCGGCTTTTGCCGCGGCGGCGGGTGGATCCAGTCCCACACCCATGCCGCTTCCACAAAAATATGACTAGATTATATGACTAACTTTTCACCGGAAGATCCCCATGCAATTCAACATCCACGAAGCCAAGACCCACCTCTCCAGACTGATCAGGCTCGCTCTGGCAGGTGAGGAGGTGATCATTGCCAGGCATCGGCGGCCGCTCGTTCGACTGGTGGTGCTCACCGAGGACTCGGACGGGCCGGAGCTGGGCACGGCGCCTGAACTGATTCGGCGCATGGGAGACGATTTTGACGATCCCCTGCCCGATTTCTCAGGGTACGAGTGAGTGAAGCTCCTCGCCGACACCCACACGCTGCTCTGGGCGATCGGGGCGCCGGACAGACTGGGCGACCGTGCGCGGAAGGCCCTGGCCGAGCCCGGGAATCAGGTCTCGTTCAGCATCGTCAGCCTCTGGGAAATCGCGATCAAGATGAGTCTCGGGCGCCTCGAGCTGAGCGCCGACTGGCGTGACCTCATCGATTCGGGCAGGCAGAGGCTCAGCGCCGGATGGCTGTCGCTGGAACCGGAGCATTGTCACGAAGTCGCGACCCTCCCGTGGCATCATCGCGATCCCTTTGACCGCATTCTGGTCGCCCAGGCCATCACGGAGGGAATGACACTTGTCAGCCGCGACTGCAGGATCAGAACCTACGCGGCGGACGTGCTCTGGTAGATTCACCTTGATCCCCGCCCCCTCCCGCGCTAAGCTGTTTCGGCTCTTTGCCGAGCGGGTCTGATCTCACCCACCCGCCCTCACTCGATCCCTCCAACCCCGCCACCCACGAGACGAAACCTCCGACGATGGCTCACGGCACCACCCACGAACACGACGTGATCATCATCGGTGGCGGCGGGGCGGGTCTCCGCGCCTCGATCGCGATCGCCGAGGAGAACCCCGATTTCTCCGTGGCCTGCGTCTCCAAGGTCTATCCGATGCGCAGCCATACGGTGACCGCCGAAGGAGGCGCCGCGGCGAAGATCAAGCCGAACGACAGCCTCGAAGATCACATCTACGACACCATCAGCGGGGCCGACTGGCTCGCCGACCAGGACGCGGTCGAGTACTTCGTCAACGAGGCCCCGAGCGAGATGATCCAGCTGGAGCACTGGGGGTGCCCGTGGAGCCGCGAGCCCGACGGATCCGTGGCGGTTCGTCCCTTCGGCGGGATGAAGATCGAGCGCACCTGGTTCGCGGCCGACAAGACCGGCTTCCACATGCTCCACTCGCTCTTCCAGACCACGCTCAAGTACGGCAACATCGTCCGCTACGACGAGCACTTCGCCACGCGGCTCCTGATCGACGGCAACGGGCGCTGCCGCGGGTGCGCGGCGATCGAACTCCGCACCGGGAGCGTGAGGGCGATTCTGGGCAAGGCGGTGATCATCTGCACGGGCGGCGCGGGGCGCGTCTTCCCCTTCACGACCAACGGGTCGATCAAGACGGGGGACGGGATGGCGATGGCGTATCGGGCCGGCGTCGCGCTCAAGGACATGGAGTTCATCCAGTACCACCCGACGGGACTGCCCGGCACCGGCATCCTGATCACCGAGGCCTCGCGCGGCGAGGGCGGCATCCTGGTGAACAAGGACGGGTATCGGTACCTGCAGGACTACGAACTGGGCGAGGCACTCGACGTGAGCGATCCGAGACATCCCCAGAAGCGCGCCATGGAGCTGGGCCCCCGCGACCGCCTCAGCCAGTGCTTCATCAAGGAGAAGTGGGCGGGCCGGACAATAGAGACCAAGGACGGGCACGTCGTCCATCTCGACCTGCGCCACCTCGGCGAGGCCAAGATCGACAAGAAGATCCCCTTCGTGCGGGAGCTGTCCCGCAACTACGCCGGGATCGACCCGGTCTACAAGCCCATCCCCGTGCGCCCCGTCGTCCACTACGTGATGGGCGGGATCGACGTCGACAGCAACTCGGCCACCAGCGTGCCCGGGCTTTACGCTGCCGGCGAGTGCGCCTGCGTGTCGATCAACGGCGCGAACCGGCTCGGGTCGAACTCGCTCACCGAGCTGCTGGTCTTCGGCGCCCAGGCCGGCAGGCACGCGGCCCGTTTCGCCATGGACAACCCCGACTACGACGTGTCCGAACTCGAAGCCCAGGCCGAGGACGAGGGCGCGCGCATCCGCCGCGCCTGGTTCGACACCTCCCGCAGGAACGGCGAACGCATCGTCACGCTCCGCACCGAGCTGCACGACGCCATGGAGAACGGCGCCGGCATCTACCGCAACGCCGACTCGCTCCAGTCCGCCTGCGAAACCGTCGCCGACCTGCGCGCACGCTACCGCAGCGTCACCCTCGACGACCACACCAACAGCTTCAACACCGAACTCACCGCGGCCCTCGAACTGGGATCCCTCATCGACGTGGCCGAGGCAATGGCACATTCGGCCATCGAGCGCACCGAGTCGCGCGGTTCCCACCAGCGCCTCGACCACACCGAGCGCAACGACGACGACTTCCTCGCCCACTCCATGGCCTACCACCGGCCGGACGGATCACCGCCGCGAATCGAATACAAGCCCGTGACCATCACCAAGTGGCCACCCGGCGCCCGCACCTACGGTGCCGGATCGGGACTCAAGGGCGAGGATCGATGATGTCCACCGAACTCACCATGACCCTCGAAGTCTTCCGGTACCACCCGGAGACCGACCACGAGCCGCGCTTCCAGGCGTACGAGGTCCCCTACGACGAAGACTGGGTGGTCCTCGACGCGCTGAACTGGATCAAGGACCACGTCGACGGGTCACTCACGCACCGGTGGAGCTGTCGCATGGGCGTGTGCGGAAGCTGCGGCATGATGGTCAACGGCGACCCGAAGCTGACGTGCGCGGTCTTCCTGAAGGACTACTACCCGCGCCCGATCAAGGTGGAGCCGCTCGTCAACTTCCCCGTCGAGAGGGACCTGGTCGTCTCGCTGGACGGCTTCATGGACAAGCTCGAGGCGGTCAAGCCGTACATCATCCGCGACGACGTGAACGACACCTCCGGCGGCGAGTACCTGCAGTCCCCCGCCGAGCTGGCGCAGTACAAGCAGTACTCGATGTGCATCAACTGCATGCTCTGCTACGCGGCGTGTCCCGTCGCGGGCCACGAGGACGAGTTCCTGGGGCCCGCCGCGCTCGCACTCGGTCACCGCTACAACAAGGACTCGCGCGACCAGGGCCAGGCCGAACGCCTCGACGTCATGCTGGTGGGCGAGGCGATCTGGGGCTGCACCTTCGTGGGCGAGTGCACGGTGGTGTGTCCCAAACACGTGGACCCGGCCGGGGCGATCCAGCAGGCGAAGGCGGTCGGAGCGCAGGAGTTCTTCAAGCGGTTCGTGGCGCCGAAAGGGGCGGGGGTGTGATGCGGTGGCGCCGGACGCCGGCCGCCCGGACGCCGAAGGAGGCTCACGGATGAGCGGCCAATTCCACCGGCCTCACGCCTGGGCCTGGTTCCTCGAGCGCCCCGGCTACGTCCGCTTCATGGTGCGCGAACTCACCAGCTTCTTTGTCGCGGGCTACCTGATCGTGCTCCTCGTCACGCTGGGCAGACTCGGTGGCGGCGAGGCGGCCTTCGCCGAGTGGCTGAGCGCGTTGAGCGGGCCGGGCTGGATGCTGGCGCACGTGGTCGCGCTGATCGCGGCCGTGTGGCACTCGATCACCTGGTTCGCCGCCGTCCCGCAGGCGATGCCTGTCTACCTGGGTGAGAAGAAGCTTCCCGCGCCGCTCGCCGCAGTGGTGATGGGGTACGGGCCGTGGCTCACGGTGACTGCGGGGATCGTGTGGTGGGTGCTCCGATGAAGCGTTCCGACGAAGCGTTCTGGTGGGCCCTCTTCTCGGCCGGGGGCGTCATGGCGGCGCTCTTCGTGCCGGCCTTCGTGCTGGTGACGGGTTTTCTGCTGCCCGCGGGTGGTGACGGGGCAGTGGCCGCCGAGAGAACCACGCAGTTCGCGGCGGCGGTCGGGTGGTGGCCGGTCAAACTCGCGCTCCTCGGCGTGCTCGCGCTCTCGTTCGTCCACTGCGGACACCGTATCCGCCACACCCTCATGGATCTGGGGCTGAGGCGCTATTCGGGGCTGCTCAAGGTGCCGTGCTACGGCGGCGCGCTGGCCGCGACGGTGTGGGCAGCGCTGTTGCTATGGAGAGTCTGAGGGCTCGAGCCCAGCCAGATCCCCCGGCCCCAATCCGTATAGCACCGCGTTCGTCTTCGTGAGGCCCCGGAAGCACAGCCGAATGTGATCCAGGAGCGAATCCCGGTCTTCAGTTGGAATCCCGGCTTCGTCCATCATGCGCACGATCTGCCGCGCCCGGAAACGCTGCCAGTCAAGCACACAGCACCGCACCGCGGACCGGGAGAAGCGGCGGTACTCCAATCCCCCCTTCGCGGGATCGATGACCACGGGCCGGAGGTGCCGGTACCGCTCGGCGGACGCGACGTAGCCGTTCACGTAGGCTTCGCGCAGGAGCGACACGTCGTTCAGTTCGTAGACGCCGAGGATGCCCCGGATGTAGGCATGGTCGTCGATTGCCAGGAACGACATCGGGGCCAGGTCGGCCTTCAGGAGCGGAATGACGGAGGCGATTCGCGACGTGCGCTTGTTGACGTCCACGAACGGTTGCAGGTACGGGATGTGAACGAGGAGGAAGAACGACTGTTCAAAGGGGTCCTCGATACGGGCGGCCGTGCGGACCAGGGCGTCGAACTCCTCCCTGATGGTCGGTTCGTCTTCAGGAGGGGAGTATGTCGACCGGCTGATCGCCACGGGCAGACGGCGCAGGCCTCCCAGCCGGGTCCGGTCCGAGATCAGTTGGTCGGCCAGCAGCGCGTGGATGTTGCGCAGATCCCAGGCGCTCACCTCGATGGCGTCCAGGTTGCCGACGACGTACCGGATCGCATCCTTGTGATTGAGAATCATGACCGTGTCGCGACGGGGCCGGCCTTCGGTTGCCTTGGCGAAGCGCACGAGGCGTTCCGTGTCGAGGTGATCGTAGCTGTTGCCCTCCAGCCGGGACGATGCCCAGGACATGTCGATCTCCAGCTCCTCCAGAACACGGACCGCGTACGTGACCCCGGGCAGATCCGAGAGGGAGGCCGCCGCGGGCGTGCCGGCCTTCTTGAGCTGCTCGCGGTCGGCTGGTGACAGATAGCGCGACTCGTTCGGCCGGTAGCGCCGCAGGAACTCCCTCCGGTATCGGGTTGCCGGACGGAGATGGGCGGGTGTGAGGAGGTGCGCCAGGACGGCCTCCGCGCCCGCGACGCGGTAGCGGGTGGCGCGCCCTTCGCCGACGACCTCCAGCTTGCCCGCGTCCACCAGCCTGCGCAGCGCCCGCCATACGGTCGACCTGCTGGCTTCGGGAACCACATCCCGGCGAACCTGCGCGCGTCCACATCCGGGATGGTTCGCGACATACGCCAATATGACACGATCTGTGGTCATCATGACATGTATTCCCGACGATGGTGATACGAGTCACACAAAGATCGCGTTATGAATCCGGATCTGTCAAACGAATCGTGTCACTGACCTGGTACGCAACAACAAGAAGCCCGGCGACGCCAGCCATTGGGCGCCGCCGGGCTTCAGGGGCGTCGGTACGCCTCTACCTCGGTACCGGAGTCACCGTCACCCTGATCATCTGGTTCACCGCGGGATACATGAACATCTCGTCGTCCAGCAGGCGGACCATGCCCATCTCGTCCATTCCCGTGTTGGCTGCCAGCTGGCGCGGGGCCTGGAAGATCCCGATGCCGGGCTTCTCATTCACCTCGGTGCCCGCGTCCCAGAGCATGACCATGTCCGTGACGACGGCGTCAAGCGGCTGGCCATCCGGGAACAGGGCGATGCCCTCGGCCGGAGGAGCGAAGAAGAGGTCGTTGGACTGGACCAGCATGCTGACGAACGACAGGTACTCGCCGTGCACGGCGGTCACGTTGAAGCCGTATGCCCGTCCGGGGAGGAGCGGCCCCGGCATCTCGTCGCCCACCGGCACCGCGAACGCGCCAGCGTCCCGGAAACCGCCGGTGAGGAGGACTTCGGCGCCCAGTATCGCCGGGTTGCCGTCTTCGGCCATGGCTTCCACGCCGGGACTCGCGGTCATGCCCGGCTGGAAGAGCAGACCGGGCGCCTCGTGCGAGGCGTAGACCCCCGGCGCGAGCAGTTGGGTGACTCCGGTGGCTATGGTCACGGCGGCGGCAAGCTGCTCGATGTTCCCGTCCTCGGCCAGGCCTTCCAGTCCGTGGCCGCGGTCGGGCATGCCGGGAGTGAAGAGCGGAGCGGGTGCGGATTCGTGATGGATCACGAACACGCCGGGCGCGAGCGGCACCTCCAGGCACAGACCCGCGACCGTGATCAGCGTATGGTCGAGGCTGATGTTCTCGATGGTGACCCGGAAGCTCGTGGGTCCGGTCGTTTCGAGCATGACGCGAATCACGGAGTCCACCTCGGGCAGGGTCTCCCACTCGTCGTCGGCGAGCCGCACGTTGGGGTTGGGATCGGCTTCCCCGGTTCCGGCTCCGCCCTGCAGCGGCTGGTCCGGTCCCTCACCCGGTTCCTGGTTCATTTCGGTGCCGGCGTCCCACAGCTGGATCTGGTCGGTGATGTCGCCGGAGAGCTGCTCGTGTCCGTCCCACAGCGCGATGCCCTCCGGACCCGGCGCGTAGAACAGGTCGTTGGAATGCACCATCATCGTGGCGAAGCTCAGCCTGGATCCGGGTCCGGCTTCGAACTCGAAGGCGTAGGTGTTGCCGGACGTCAGGGGACCTGGTTCCATGGCGCCCACCGGAACCGCGAAATAGCCGCTGGGGAAGTAGGCGTACGGCGGCGAGATGTTCTCGATCAGGACCTGGAAGGTATACTCGGCCCGGGTGCCCATGAACTCGACCATCTGCTGCGCGCCGACGGCGAGGGAGAACGTCTCGGAGGTGTTCTCGAACACGTACCGGTCCGGGTCCCATCCCGACATCTCGACGGTGTAGCTGCCCATCCGGAGTCCGCTGAATGAGAAGCTGCCGTCGTCGCCGGTCGTCGTGGTCTGCGACTCCGTGCCGGTCAGGGCAACCATGATTCCGCCGAGTCCCATGTCCCCGACCATGACGGATCCATTCACCCTCGCGGTCCGGATGTAGGTTCCGGCGAAGTCCGCGGTCGGATTCCTGTTGGCGGAGTTGATGGTGACCGACTGGGAGGCGTCGAACTCGGCGTCCGACGGAAAGCCGCTGATCGTGACCGTGTATGTTCCCTCGATCACGTTGCTGAACCTGTAGCTGCCGTCGGCGCCCGTCGTGCCGGACTGGCCGGGTCCGGTGCCGGAGAGGTCGACACTGACCCCGCTGAGCGGACTGCCCTCGAGTGTCACCGTACCGCTGACGGTCCCCTCGACTGGCACCGGCGGGTCCTCATCGCACGCGGTCGTGAGCGCGCCGATAAGCACGATTCCCGTCAGTGACAGGAAGCGTCCCACTCCTCCAGAACGTCTCCGCGAGGAGTATCTTACCGAAGTGCTGTGATCCATGATGGTGCCATCCTTTCCGGGGTTCCAATGATGAGCGACGCTCGATTTGCGCAACACAACGTAATAGCATGGGCCCATCCGAGCTAATACCCGGGGCTACCGCCCCGCAAGGGGACAGCCGCGATCTGGTGGTCCACCTTGCCCGTTTCGCAGGCGAACTGCGGGGGACGGGAGTTCGGGTCACCCCCGGCGACGAGATCGACGCGGCGGCGGCGCTCGGGCACGTCGATATCGGCGATCGCGAGGAGGTACGATTGGGCCTGCGGACCAGCCTGAAGATCGAGCGGCGGGCCTGGGATGTGTTTGACGCGGTCTTCGAGCGGTGTTGGGGGCTGGGGAAGGACTCGAAACGGCGCGAACGGCCGCGCAGTCCCCGCCGTGCGCCGCGCAGCTGGCCGGGCGACGGCAACCCATTGTCCATGTTGAAGACCAGACTGGCGGAAGAGCACGCCGGCGGTGTTGACCAGGCCCGCGAGGCCGATGGCGGACGCCCCGGCTACAGCCCGCGCGCGGTGCTCAGGCGCAAGTCCTTCGAGGTGTGCACCGAGGAGGAGCTGGCCGAGATGGAAAGACTTCTTTCGCAAGCGGTTAGAAGAATCGCGACCCGGCGAAGCCGCAGGCTGGTGCCCTCCAGTCGGGGACGGGTGATCGACATCCGGCGCAGCTTCCGGCGCTCGCTGGCGCAGGGCGGCGAGCTGGTCGACCTCGCGCGCCGTGACCGGGCGGTCGAACGTCCCCATCTGGTCGTGCTGTGCGACACCAGCGGCTCGATGGACCCCTACACCCGCTTTCTGCTGACTTTCGTCCTCTCGCTGGGGCATGTCGCGCCGCGGACGGAGATCTTCGCCTTCAACACCTCGCTCACCAGGCTGACCCCCTGGATCACCGCCGGTAACGTGGCCGCCACGCTGCGGCGCTTTGCCCGGAATGTCGAGGACTGGTCGGGGGGGACGAGGATCGGCGAATGCCTGCGCGAATTCGCCGAAGATTACTTGCGCCAGGTGGTTGCGGGTGATACATCGATCCTGATCTTCAGCGACGGCCTCGACCGGGGCGACACGGAGGCAATGGAGGAGGCCCTGCTGGCGATCCGGCGGCGCGCCCGGCGCGTCATCTGGCTCAACCCGCTGATGGGCGATCCGCGGTACCGCCCCGAGGCCAGAGGGATGATGGCCGCGCTGCCGCACATCGACGACCTTGTCCCGGCCCATAACCTGGAGTCCCTGGAGGCCCTGCTACCGATGCTGCAAAGCTCGTGAAGATCGAGGAGAAGTTCACCGTCAACGCTCCGGCCGACGAGGTCTGGGCGTTTCTGATCGACCCCGAACGGGTCGCGGCCGCGCTGCCGGGCGCGAAGATCACCGAGAAGGTGGACGAGAATACGTACAAGGGGGGCATGGGGGTGAGTGTGGGGCCGGTGTCGGCGGCGTATGACGGGACCGTGGAGTTCGATCTCGACGAGGAGAACCGGTCGGCTTCGGTGCGTGCGAAGGGGCAGGGGAGGGCG
>VXOC01000260.1 GCA_009840215.1 Gemmatimonadota bacterium
TTCCTCTACTTCTCGTGGGCTCGGAGATGTGGATAAGAGAAATGAGGCCTCAACGCCACCTGCACCACCCCCCGCTCCCCCAACCTCCTCCCCAGCACGTAGTCGGCGCCGATCTCATCCATGACCATCCCCTCGGGCATCTCCACGTAGCCCAGCACCCGCCCCTCGGGATCGAAGACCGTCCACAGGCGATGGCGACCCTCCTCGCCCGGCACGTCGTATTCCCTGACCCAGAGATGGTCGAGCGCGTCGGACATGATCGTCGTGAAGGCGGGGAGGGTCTCGGGGTGCGGCATCTGGTCGAACTGGACGCCGCCTCCCCGCTCCTCGCGCCTGAGCTCGATGAGCGACTCCGTCACGGGAATCGGCGTGTGGTCGACCCGGATGATCTGGCGCAGCCTTCCGTCGGCCTCGTACCCGCGGAGTTCGTACCTGTCATTGCGGCTCACCACGGCCAAGTCGCGCCAGGCCGCTACGTAGACCCTGCGCGAGAAGGCGATGTCCATCCATACCGGCATACCCCGGTTCTGAAACTCGAAGAACTCGCGGCCGATGAGCGGGTCCAGCGACGCGATCCTCACGCCATCGGCATCCCGGATCTCGAAGACCTGTTCCTGCACGAGGAGGCCGGCTCCCTGCTCCCGGCGAAGCCAGTGGTCGGCCATGAACGCACCGCCGCGCAGGATGGTGATGCTGCGGTCGGGCTGTCCCATTCCCAGTGCGACCACGCGGCCCAGGTTGCCCTCCGAGTCGAAGATCGACACGCCGCGGTGCGGATATTGGTCCCACGCGGCGACCGAATCGCCCCGCCAGCGCGCGACCGCGTGGAGCTCGTCGAACTCGCCCGGCCCGTCGCCGAACCCGCCCCAGCTGCGCAGGTGGAGGCCTTCCGCATCGAACACCCGCACCTCGTTGGAGACGCCGTTGGGGACGACGATGCTGCCATCGGAGAGGGTGACGGACCTGCCGACGCGGTTGAGAAGGTAGTGGTCCCCGCCTTCGGCCGCGCCGATCGTGACGGTGGGTTCGGGGCCGATCTGCCAGCCGAGTCTGGAGCCCTCGGCGGGACGCGGGTTTTCGGCGATGCGGATGTCGGCGCTGTCGCGGAGGACGGGGGTGGTGAGGGGGGAAGGTCTGTCGGGGTTGCAGGCGGGGAGGAGGAGAAGAAGGCCGAAGGCGGAGACGAGGATGGACCGGCGGGCACCGGCGACGCCGGCCGGGTTCGGGTGCGCTGTTTTGCGATGCCGGCAGACGCCGCTCCGGTCGGGTCCGCGGGTTATCGAGGGCGCGTCCGAATTCGAACGCATGTCAACCATGGTTTCCATAATGACAACTACAGTTGACATTCCGCCTCCGTTCCGCGCAACCGACAAGGAATCAACCTCCCCGCCGAAGCGGCCACACCTGCACCTGTTGGACTCCCAGCTCCCGGATCGTCAGGCCAAGGACGTAGTCCTCCCCGATCTCAAAGATACCCATTCCCGATGGCGTTTCAACGCGGCCCAATACACGGCCTTCAGGGTCGAACACCGTCCACAGGGGATGCGGTGTGTCACGGCCCGGAACCCGGTATTCACGGACCCACAGGTTGTCGAGGGCATCGGCGATGACCCGGTCGAACGCCGGGAGAGTCTCGGGCGCCGGGATCTCGTCGTCACCAGGGTCGAGACCCTGTTCCTCCTGCTCCAGAGCCAGCAGCGACCTCGTCACGGGAATCGGCGCGTGGTCCATCCGCACCATGCGGCGCAGCGCGCCATCGGTATCGTACGCACGGATCTCGTAGATGTCGTTCCGGCCGACCACGGCCAGGTCGTGCCACGCGGCGGTGACTGGCGACCGGGTGAAGGGGACCTCCATCCACACCGTCGTGCCCGCCCGCTGTCTCTCGAACATCTCGGAGGCCGGGTAGGGCCCGAGGGAGGCGGTGACCGTCCCTTCGGCGTCAAGGAACTGATAGAGCCGGTGCCGGACCTGGAGTCCGCTTCCACGGTCGGAACGGACCTCGTGGTCGGTGAGGATCGCCGCCGTCCGCAGCACCGTGACGTCGGTCCGGGTGGAGGACGTCGCGTAGCGGAGGATCCGGCCCAGGTTCCCCTCGGAATCGAAGATCGAAACACCGCGCTCGCTGTGAAACTCCCACGCCGCGACCGAATCGCCCGGCCACCGCGCGACAGCCCACAGCGACTGGAATTCACCCGGGCCTTCACCGCGCCCGCCCCAGGTCGCCAGGTGGACCCCCATCGAGTCGAACACGCGCAGCTCCTCCGACCCTGCGTCGGCCACCGCGATGCGCCCCTCCCCCAGCGTGGTCATGTCCCAGACGCGGTGGAAGAGGTAAGGGTCCTCCCCATCGGCCGACCCGATGCGCACCGCGGGTTCCGGGCCGAACTCCCAGCCGAGTCCGGATCCTTCGGGCGGGCGCGGGTTTTCGGCGATGCGCACACCGGCGCTGTCGCGGAGCACGGGGACGGAGGTTGGGGAGCCGGGGTTCGCACCGTCTCCGCAGGCGGCGGTTGCCGCGAGAAGGGCTGCGGCGGCAACGGCGGGGGATCGGAGATTCATGAGCCGGCGGCCTCCGGCTGTCCGCCTTGGGGCGGTTCGGACCCCGGAGAGGGCTTCTCATGGGAGCTGGCGGCTTCCCGGGCGTCCGCGCGCACCACCACCGTCTCTCCCGATGGGCCTCTGCGGAAGTCGAGAACCTCTTTCGGCTCGAAGAGGCCGCTCAACTCGTGCGAATGGGTTGCCGCCAGCACCTGCGCTCCGCTCACCGAAGACAGCGTGTCGTGGACCGCGCCGAGTGATTGATGATCCATCCCTCTCTCCGGCTCCCGAACCAGGTAAATCGTACCATCTTCGGCGAGGT
Organism: Gemmatimonadota bacterium; assembly: GCA_009840215.1. Lineage (GTDB taxonomy): Bacteria > Gemmatimonadota > Gemmatimonadetes > Longimicrobiales > Gaopeijiaceae > Bin94. The sequence continues at coordinate 2,864 of VXOC01000260.1, forward strand.
GATTCAGCAGCGTCATGGCCAGGAGCCGCAGCGTTCCGCTCGACTCCAGGTGCGCGGGTATCTCCAGATCGTTTCCGTAGCGGACCGCGAGTTGGACGAATTTGTCCGCCTCCCGCTCGGTCACACGAACGTCCTCCATGCCAGGGACAGCGTTCCTCAACCGCTGGAGCCATCGGTTGAAGGCGGACGGGTCCCGACTCTCAAGCTGGCGGACCAGCAGCGGAACATTGGAGCCGTCCGCAGCGAAGCCGTCTGCCGGGGAGGCCGGGGGACAGGGTCTTCGGATGGCCTCCGCCCGCGGGTGCAGCCGCTTCACGCCTGTCGCCAGAAAGCGCTTCAGGGCAGTCGCCACCGGCGCGGTCCCGCTCGACACCGGCAGGCTCCCCAGAGCGGCCCGCCGCGGACCGAGGTTGACTCGCGTCGCTCCCCACGCCCGCCCCGGCGCGGTCTCCGGGTAGAACCAGTCATTCCCGGGCGACTTGCTGAGCACCGTGTTGGCCCCCGGCCTGGAGGTGGCGAGAAGGGTCGCCGGGGGCTCGGGCAGATCAGGGAACAGCGTCTCCTGCTCCGGAGCCGGCCTGGCGGCAGGCGCCAGAATCCCCCGTTCCGCGTCGATCCGCGCCCCTTCCCCGTCACACCCCACCACCAACTCGTAGCGGTAGGTCCTGAAGTCCTTCTCGTCGGGGAGGGCGTCCCGGCACGAGTCCGGGATCTCGAACTCGATGGCCAGCTCGAACCTCGGGTCGTCGGACGGCCGGCCGCACACCAGGTCGCGGAATTCGTCGGTGCGCGCGTCGACCGCGGCCGCGGGTCCGTCGCGCACGAAGTCGCCCAGGAACAACAGCAGGTCGAAGAGCGTGCTCTTGCCCGCACCGTGCGGGCCCACGAGGAGGTGAAGGCGATCCAGGGAGACATCGAGATGCCGCAGGCAGCGGTAGTTGAGAGCCTGGATGCGGCGGATCATCGGGTTCGGGGGGTTGTCGTTGCAGGGCTGTGGGACACAGGGCGATGGGAGAGATTTTCGGCCCGGCCAGGCCCAGCGTCAAACTCCCGGTAGAATGACGCCCAGCTTCGACAGCACCTCACCGACCGTACGGGGGGACGCCCGGGATGCCAACTCGGCCCGCCGCGCCCGCCAGTCCAGGCATTTGACTTGGTCTGCCAAAACCACGCCCGTGATGGACCCTCCCGCGGGAAGGTAAACTTCGAATGGATACCCCTTGGACCGGGAAGTCACCGGGCAGGCCAGCGCAAGCCCCGTCTTCTCGTTGTAGCTGCGGGGACTGAGAACGAGTGCCGGGCGCCGTCCCGACATCTCGTGTCCCGCTTGTGGCGAGAACGAAAGCCACACCAGATCGCCGGCGTCCGGAACGGTTGCGGGCCCTACCACTCCTCGCGTCCCGCCGGTGGGCCGAAGTCCACCTCGGAGTGGAGGTTGTCGGGCGACACCTTCGCGAGCATTTCGGCCAGGTCGTATCTCTTCTTCCGGATCACGACCTGCTCGCCGCGGGACACGAGTTCGACCGCCGACCCTTCACGTACGCCCCATTGCTCGGCGATCGCCTTGGGAATGCGAATGGCCAGGCTGGCACCCCACTTCGCTACGGTCGACTGCGCACCCATGTGACTCCTCCCTTGGCAGAATCAAAGATATCTAAAGTATATCTCCCCAGGACTCAGCCACAAGTCCTACCGCCTCTGCATCTCCCCCGTCACCTCGGTGACCACCCGGAACCCACCGAATTCCCCCGGAATCTCCGCCTCCAGCGCCTCGGAAGCCGCAGTCAGGTAGACCTTGATGCAGCTCTCGCCGCCGCAGTCCCCCACCGCCGTTCCGGCCACCCCCGCGATCGCCATCACCACGTCGGTAAGCGCCTCCTGGGCCGCGACGATGTCCCTTTCCTCGACCAGGATTCGGTAGCGCACCACCCGCTCGACGCCCAGCTCGTCGCGTGACACGGCCCAGACATGGTCGCCGTCGAATACCGGTACCGGCAGCGCGGAAAAGCCCTCCGGCGCCTGCACGGTCCCCAGGAAGGTGCCGTCCTCCTCGAAGACGTCGTAGCTCGCCCAGACCAGGTACATCATCGGGCCGGCGGGGGGAGCGGCAGGGTCCCGTTCGTCGCTCTCGGGGAAGTCCCACGTCGGCCATGGCAGCACCCAGATCCGGCCGTCGCGGCCGGGGTGAAGCTGCAGGAAGGGAGGCTTGTATTCCGGAATGGGCGGTCCGTCCCAGCTCCAATCCGGCTGGGTGTTACGCATTTGCTGCGTGATCATCTCCCGGAGAAAGCCGCGTTCGCCGTCCGAAACCGGCACGGGTTCGTGGTCGCGTTCGACGCGGAGAACACCGACGTCGCGCCCGAGCTCGATTCGGTACTCGGTGGCCAGACCGGTCAGGAAGTGGCCGCTGGGATGCAGGGCCCAGGCGAACGTGGGCGAGAAGGGGACGGGCGAGCTCGTCGCGCTGCTCGAGTTGTCGGTGACGTATTCCGCCTTGAGCGTGGGCGGCTCGTAGTCGCTCGAGGGCTGCGGCAGGGTGTCCAGGGGCGTGCCGTCGGGACCCAGGAAGATGAGTTGCCAGGCCGAGTCCTCCCGGGATTGGCCGGGGGTGACCAGCAGCGTGCGGCCCCGGGCGTCCGTGTACATGGGCTCATCGGTATAGTGGGTGGTCGCCCCGTACCGCCACTCCGTCGTCTCGTCCGGGCCGGGACCGTACACCTGGACCCGAGAGTTGCCGGGATCGCGCACGACGAGCCTGCCGTCGGGGAGCAACGCGATGGCCTCGGCGTGGCGCAGCTCGCCAGGGCCTTCGCCGCGCCTGCCCAGGGTCTCGATGTATGTCCCTGTCGAGTCGAAGACGCGGATTTCCTGCGCCTGCGTGTCCAGGATGTAGACGGTGCGGTCGTCGTCCACCGCGATCGAGCCGACCGTGCCGAAGAGGTATTCGTCGGGGCCCTCGAGTTCGCCGATCGAGACCTCGGGGACGAGGGTGGCGGGGGCGCCCCATTCGCCCGGTCCATGGCTTCGGACGATGGTGGTGTCGCCGATGACTTCGGTGGTTTGGGTGCTCGGGGGGGCGGTGTCGGCGGTGCAGGCGGCCAGGGTGAGGGTGGCGAGCGTGAGGGTGTGGGTTCTGGGTGACATGCTGGGTCTCATGGGGTTCCAAGGGGCGAGGTGGGCGTGGGGCGAAGTAGCCGCCCCCTGGATGATCGTACGCGCCGAAAGCCGTTCAGGGTTTCCCACACCGCCGCTTGGGGCGAAGAGGGCGCCGCGTGGGCAGTCCTCGCTCCGCGAAGCGGTCCCAGAGGTGGAAGGAGAGCCGGACCAGGAACATCGCCGCAGCAAAGGCACCGAAGATGAAGGCCAGTACGACGATCATCATGGTCACGGATCTCAGCATGTAGTCCATGTGAAGATTGGACGATCTCTCCCGTGCGTGGGGTTGGCTTGGACCAATGGCCCACGAGATGTTCGAAGTGATTCTCGCCACGTCTGGGGCAGCTGGCTCCAATACGACAGCGATTGCCTGGCGACCCACTGATGATGTACAGTTTCTAAGAGGAAACGACGCGGTGCGAAGTCGGGTAGTGAGAGATGGGAGGAAGCAAGCACAGAAGGAGGAAGGACCCATGTACAGCGAATTGCGGACGGATGTCTGGAACGACATGATCCACACTGATAGCCTGGTGCGGTACTACGGGGAACTGGCGGGCAAGCTGGCTTGGCGCGAAAAGGCGATGACTGTCGCGACATCGCTATTCGCCACGGTTGGCCTGGTCGTCTCCCTCCTTGGTGTAGGAGCGTCATGGACCTCAGTGGCAATCGGGATAGCTGTGGCGACTAGCGTCTTGCCGCTGGTATATCGCGTCAGTGGTGTTGTGACCTCCGCAACGTACTGCGAAAAACGCCTTGGGGATCTCATGGTAGAGTGGCGGCAACTGTGGCAGCAGGTCGACCACCTCCCGCCGGACGAGGTTCGGAAACAATGGAAGAGACTATCCAGGAGAATGAACGAGATTACCTCTCTGATGTCTTCCGGGAGGATGAACGAGAAACTGCGAGATTCAACGGAGAGGCAGGCGGATGAGTACTGGGAGGCCCAGAAGCAGAATCAAATCGCGAGGCAGAACGATCCCCGATACGCCCTCCCCGCCGTCTAGAGAGGACGTAGGAGTCCCGGAACGACGCGGTGGCGGATGGCCCCCGCGGAAAAACCCTCCCCCTTCGCCTCCGCCACCGCCACCCACCCCATCACCTCCGTCTGAAGATTAGCGGCGCGCGAACCGCCGGTCCTAACCGATCTGATCGAGGAAACCGAGGTCGCCGCGATGGGCAACGAAGAGCAGTCATTCCACCGTTTTGCGGAGGAAACCACTCGACGGGAAGGAGGAAGCGAGTGCTCGCCTTAGTGCGTGTTGGGACGCGTGGGGTTATAAACCTGCTGACAACACATATGGACCTCGATCATTGTGCCGCTGGTCGTGGTGGCTGCCGACGACCCACCCGACCCCGTGCAGGCGGAGGAAGCCGTCGGGTCGGTCGACCAGGAGGAGCCGGAGGGCGGTGGGCCACTACCGCAGTTGGCACCCGTCGAGGGTCTGAGAGCGGAGTACCACTAGTCTGACTCTCACCTGGTGTTGGTTCTCCGGTGGGGGATGCAAGGAGGGATACGTCATTCCATTGATTCCATAAGTAACACTATGGCAACATCTTACATGTTTCCTACAACGGAGGGGGTGGGATTGGCCTCCGGGCGGCTGGCGCCGTCCTCAGCCGTCTCCGGCGCTCGCGCCTGGCAGCGCGACCCCCTCCGGCTCGACACCGTCCGAATCCCCTCCCCTCCGATCGCTGACGCTCAACGGAGGGGGTGGGATTCGAACCCACGAGTCCTTTCGGACGCCGGTTTTCAAGACCGGTGCATTGAACCGCTCTGCCACCCCTCCTGTTCCGGTAAGATAACGCCGCACCGCCGATCCCCTTCAAGGCGAAATGTCCATTACCTCACGCGCGAAGGTTCAGCTCCATTCGCCCTCGTGCCGCCCGATCCAGCCGCGCCTTCGGAGGACAGCCCCGAGAAGTAAACTGCAGATTCCATTCTGTAATGCAAACATTACATTGCAAACCGTCGATCATCCCCATTCAGGCCCGACCCTTCGCTACGTGAGATCCAGCTGGGCCCCACCCCCTCAGTGCCGGAACAGCCTCCGCCCCGTAAACACCATCGCGATCCCATGCTCGTCCGCCGCCCCGATCACCTCTTCATCACGAATCGACCCCCCCGGCTGGATGATCGCCCGCGCACCCGCCTCCGCCGCCGCGTCCACGCCGTCCCGGAACGGGAAAAAGGCATCCGAGGCCAGCACACACCCCTCCAGGTCGGCAGCCAACGCCGCCTCCCCCGCCTTCCGCACCGCCAGCTTCGACGAATCCACACGGCTCATCTGCCCCGCACCGATTCCGACAGTCGCCAGGTCCTTCGCCAGCAGAATCGCATTCGACTTGACCCCCGCCACGGCCGCCCACGCGAACGAAAGATCGGCCTGCTCCGCCTCGGTAGGCTGGCGACTGGTCACAATCCTCCACCCGGAATCCTCCACCGCAAAAAACGGCGGATCCGGTAGCGACTGAAACAGCGCGCCGCCATACACCGACCGGAAGGACCGGGCCGCGGCGTGCCCACCCGCCCGCGCCAGGAACCTCGCTCCGCTCCGCAGCCCTTCGTCCGCCGACATCCACCACTCCGCTCCGACCGGTTCGGACGGATGCGCGTCCGCCATACCCACCCCCGTCCCCTGACCCGGCAGCGCGAGCAAACGAATCCCCTTCTTCGCCGTCAGCACCTCGAGCGCCCCCGCCGTAAACCCGGGCGCCACAACACACTCCACGAACATCGACGCGATCCCAACCGCAGTCTCCTCGTCCACCTCCCGGTTCGCCGCGATCACGCCCCCGAACGCCGACACCGGGTCCGTCAGCCGCGCGCGCTCAAAGGCCGCCGCCAGCGAATCCCGCACCGCCACCCCGCACGGGGTCGTGTGCTTGACGATGCAGATCGCCGGATCGGGCGCGAACGCGAACGGAGCCAAGCTCAAAAGCGCTCCGTCCAAGTCAAGGATATTATTGTATGACAGTGCCTTGCCATGTATCTGTTCAAGTATCGCTATACCATCCCCGCCGCCGTCCTCGACGTAGAACGCCGCGCTCTGGCCCGGATTCTCTCCGTACCTCAACCGCCCCCCACGCCTCCCGAGCCGCAGCGTGACGGCCTCGCCCAGCAGATCCCCTTCCC
>VXOC01000284.1 GCA_009840215.1 Gemmatimonadota bacterium
TTTTTATTACACCGACGGCCCCCCCCCCCCTCTCCACGCCAACCCCCCCCGCCCCCCCCCCCCGTCCACCCCCCCCCGGCGCGCGCGGGCGCAGGCGGTGGCGGCCATGGCCTATGGCGTGGGTCCCGTCCCGCGATGCGATGTGGTGGCGGGGCCGGGGGGGGAGTGGGTGACCGCGGCCAAGCTGCTCGTGTCGGGAGTCGTCGGAATCGACCTGCTGGCGGGTCCCTCGGAGCTGGCAGTGCTGACGGACGAGGCGGGCGACCCGGTCCTCATTGCCGCCGACCTGCTCGCCCAGGCGGAGCACGATCCGGCCGCGCTGCCGGTCCTCATCTCCACCTCGGCGGAACTCGTCGACCATGTCGAGGGGGAGCTGACACGCCAGCTGTCGGGTCTGCCCACCGCCCGGATCGCGAGGGCCGCCCTCCAAAACGGTTTCGCCGTCGTCGCCACGGAGGAGGAAGCCCTCCGATGCTGCGAGGAACTCGCTCCTGAACACCTGCAACTCCACGGCAGCCGTGTGAGGGGCTGGGAAGCGTCTCTGGACAGATTCGGGGCAATATTTGTCAACGAATCTGTCACGGAAGTGCTCGGAGACTACGGAGCCGGACCCAATCACACCCTTCCCACCGGCGGCACGGCTCGGTTTACCGCAGGCCTGTCGGTGCTGTCATTTCTCCGCCGACCCACCTGGCTCAATCTCGACAGAGGACCGGAACTCGAAGTGCTGTCAAGAGATGCGGCCAGACTTGCGCGCATGGAGGGACTTGAGGCCCATGCTCGCGCGGCGGAAATCAGGTTGGAATCCCGAGGCCCGCTCCCAGATCCATCCTGAACCCGATGGCGGCGCGGACAGATTCACCCCAGAATCTGTCCGGATACCCAAACCCAGTGACGCGTGGACAAAATCACCCCAGTATCTGTCCACCAGCGTGATCTGGCTGAGGGGCTGGCGGCGCTGGCCGCTCAGCAGACAAGAGGCATTAGGACAGATTCACCCCAGAATCTGTCCGAGAATCTGTCACCAGTTCGGCGCTCCGCCCAGGGACCGACCGCACGGTACCTGCCAGGTTCCCGGCGTTTCGGCCACGCCACGCCCCGCCCTGAGCCGCAGTCCGGCGGGCGCGCGCCACTCACCCCGTCTTCGTTCCGCGAGCATCCGTCCGGTGGCCGATCGGGCCGCCGCCTCGGTCACCGAACAGTTCACGATCGCCCTGGCCTGGATATCCGCGTACGCGTCGCTCCCGCAGAAAATCCCCGAGTGGTTCGGGATCCCCGCCAGCCATTCCCGGAACGGCTTGGTGTCCGGTGCGCACAGCCCCGTGTTCCTGACGTGCCAGAAGAAGACCTCGAGACGGGTCAGCGCCAGCATGGTTGTCGGGAATGGACCGGTGAGCCGATTGCCCCCCAGGTGCAGGTGCCGAAGTTCGGTCAGCTTCCCCAGCGCGTGCGGAAGGGTGTCCGTGAGCTCGTTCGAGCAGATGTACAGGCGCGTGAGGCCACGCATCTTGCCGATTTCCGGAGGAATCGGGCCGGTGAGGTTGTTGGGACAGGAATACAGCCAGCTCAGCCGGGTGAGGTTGCCCAGTTCGGGGGGGATTTCACCCGCCAGCTCGTTGCTGCCGAGCTCCAGGAATTCCAGCTTTGTCAGCCGCCCGAGTTCGCTCGGGATGATCCCGGTCAGGTTGTTGGCGCCCACATCCAGTTTGTACAGGTTGACGAGGTTGCCGAATTCCGGCGGGATGATCCCGGTAAGGTTGTTGTCGTTGCCGCTGTAGTATCCCCATCCAAGCAACAACAACTCCAGTTTCTCCAGGTTTCCGATTTCACTCGGAATCGGCCCGGTCAGCCGGTTTCCGTAGATCGACAGGTACTCCAGGTTGGTGAGGTTTCCGAGCTCCGGGGGAATGGACGTGAGCAGGTTGCTGTACAGCCAAAGCGAGTCGAGGTTTTCGAGCTGACCGAATTCCGGGGGGATCGGTCCCTCGAGCCGGTTGGCACCGAGATTGAGCTGCCGGAGATTCGAGAGCTTGCCGATTTCGGGCGGGATCGGCCCGGTCAGACGGTTACCTGCTTCGGAATCGTGGTCGATTCCCGAGAGACCCAGACTTACCAGGTCCCTCAGGTTCCCGATTTCCGGGGGGATGGGGCCCGTCAGCCTGTTGGCGCCCAGGTCCAGGACTTTCAGACTCCGGAAGTCACCGATCTCCCTGGGTATCGAGCCGCTCAGCTGATTGCCGAAGAGCCCGAGGTACTCCAGGTACGGAAGATCGATGACCTCCCGGGGTATCGAACCCGTGAAGAGGTTGTACGACAGGTCCAGAACCTCCAGAACCTCGATCTCTCCGATCTCGGGGGGGATCGGGCCTTCCAGGTAGTTGTCGTACAATCCCAGCCAGACCAGGCTCTTCAACTTCCCGGTCTCGGGTGGGAGCGGGCCCTCGAGCAGGTTTTCCTCGAGGTGCAACTCCTCCAGCTCGGTGAGCTTGGAGATTTCGGGGGGGATCGTGCCGGTCAGGATGTTCTTGGTCAGCGTGATCGATCGGACCCGCCCGCGTTCGTTGAGTTCGACCCCGAACCACTCGGAGAGCGGGGCGTCCGTATCCCAGTTGATATTCACGGCCCACAACGGTCCGTTGGTCGAACGGTAGAAGGCCCTGAGCGCGAACTCATCGCGGTTCATTGTGGTAACGGGCGCGGAAGCACTCAGATGCTGGAGGGTGGCGGTGATCTCCGCCGTTCCCACGCCCACCGCGTGCGCCCACCCGGTCGGAGTCACCGTCACCACCGACGTATCGCTGGAAGTCCACATGAACGCGGCGTTCGAGATCAGGCTGCCGCCCGAGTCGAGGGCCTCCGCCATCATCCTCAGCGAGTCGCCCATCGCGAAGAGATCGATGGGTGCCTCGACCGATATGCTCGCAGGCACCTGCTCAACCTGGACCCGCGTCGAGCCCCTGGCGCTCAGCGCGGTTGCCGTGATGATCGCGATACCGTTGCCCGTCGCGGTGAGCAGCCCCTCGCGGTCGATCTCGGCCACCAGCACGCTGGTGGTTGACCATGACACCGACAGCCCCGGGATCGGGTGGCCATTCGCGTCCACGACTTCGGCCGAGAGGCGGAGCGTGTCGCCCAGCGTCCCGAAGGCGAAGAGGGTGTCGGCGGGAAGGATCTGCACCCTCGCCGGGACCTGCCGCACCTCGGTGACGACCGAATCCGCGAGATTGTCCAGGGCCGCCCGGATGAAGGCGGTTCCGGTTGCGACGGAAGTCACCAGGCCTGCCTCGTCCACGGTCACGATCGTGGTATCGCCACTCGACCATGACACCGGGGCTCCGGCGATGGGACGGCCGTTCGGATCGAGCACGCTCGCGGAGAGGCGCACGGTATCCTCGATCGCCGTAAGGGTACGCCGGCGTGGAGGAGTGATCCTGACGGAATGGGGACGCTGCTGCACGCCGACCTGGGCCGAGTCCGTCGCCTCGCCCGCGGCCGCCACGATGTACGCCGATCCGTTGTCGACCGCCGTGACCAACCCGCCCTGGTCGACCCGCGCGACCTCGAAACTCGATGACTGCCACAGGACGACCGCTCCCGTCATCACCTCACCGTTCTGATCGAAGACGGTGGCCTCGAGCCTGGCCGTCGCAAAGAGCGCGTCGAAATCGAGGGACTGCGGTGAGACCTCGAGGGTCGTGGGAATGAGCTCGGTGGGCTCGATTTGCGGATCTGCACAAGCGGTGGCGAGACCGAGGGCCGCGAGCGGGAGAATCGGCAGGGTGCGTGTCATGGTGTCATCCGTTGTCAGGCCTTGCGAGCCGGGCGCCCTGCCACGCTTCGGTTGCGGCGGAAACGATCTCGGCTTCCACACAACCTAGCAGTCCGCGGATGAGCCCGCACGGGACCGCCTTTTCGTCCAGGGCCGACCGGCGAGGTGTGCCGCAGCGGGAAGAAGTCCAGTCTTGCCTTGACATTGCGGCCCATATCAAGGATCATAACCGATCCCAACCAGCCCCAACCCACATCGCGAAAGGTTTAGTACCCGAATGTCCACCACCGAAGCACGCCTGAGAGCACTCGCCGGCCAGCACCTGGGTCTTGACCGCGAACCGAACTTCGACGGCACACTCGCCGAATCCGGCGTTTCGTCTCTGAATGCAGTCGCGTTCATGAAGCTCGTCGAAAAGGAATTCAACATGTCGATCTCCGCCGATCAGTGGGCGGGAATCGGGACTCTGCGCCGTTTGGTTGACCATATCGACTCCGCCTGAGTGCGGTTTTCGCTCGCCGCCGGGGCCGGCTATGATCCCGGCCGCCGGTGGCGAGCGTGCTTCACAACCTGAGGACCGGGGGCCCTGAACATGACCGACCCGGTATGGGAGGTGCCCGAACCGCTTTCCCTGTGCAGGGTCCGTCATGACGACGGCAGCCTCACGATTGCCCGGAGGCACGGCAATCCCGCGGGTCCGCGGCTTCTGCTGAGCCACGGCAACGGGCTCGCGATCGACTTCTACTATCCGTTCTGGTCGCTGCTCACGGACGATTTCGACCTGATCCTCTATGACATGAGGAACCACGGATGGAATGCCGTGGGCGATCGCACCGAACACAACTTCCCGAACCTGGTGCGCGACCAGGAACAGGTGATCGAGGCGGTCGACGCGCACTATGGTGCAAAGCCGACGGTCGGCGTCTTCCATTCGCTGTCGGCGCTGGGGACGCTCGTGTCGCAGGCTCTGGGTGCGGTCTCCACCGGAAGACTGTCGGCCTGGGTCCTCTTCGACCCGCCCGTGCACAAGCCCGGCAGCGGGGACCAGGAGTTCGACGAGGCGACCGAGGTGGCCGCGCGCATGGTGAGGCAGCGGTCGGACCGGTTTCACCTGCGGGAGGACTTCACCGAGGTGCTCAAGTACATGCCTCTGCTCATCCGGGCGGTTCCCGGGGCGGGAGAGCTGATGTCGAGGACCGTGTTGCGGAAGTCAGCCGACCGCAGGTGGTGGGAACTTCGGTGTCCCCGCGACTACGAGGCGCAGATCGCCCAGTACGTGAGGACGTACTCGTGCCTGGTGGACTTCCGGGATCTGCCCTGTCCCACCAAGGTCATCGGGGCCGATCCGACGGTCCCGTACTCGTATCTGCCCACGCTGGACCTGAGCCACGTGATCAGCATCGAGTACGACTTCATCCCCGAGACGACCCACTTCCTCCAGGTCGAGAAGCCGGAGGAGTGCGTCGAGGCGATGTGTGAATTCCTGAAGCGGTGCGGGTTCATGTAGGGAGACGGCCCCGGAGGGATCCCGGGATCCGGCCGCTCAACCGGCCGTCTCGATCCAGTGGCGTGCGCGCTCGAATGGATATCCGGGCAGCGGGATGCGGCGGCGAGTCTCTCCTGCGAACAACCCGGCGAAGGATACCGGAAGTCCGGCCTGGTATGCCCTGGCGACCGACTCGGGGAACGAGGAATTGGACTGGTCGTGCGCTGCGGGCCACGCTGCAAGCTCGATGGGACCGGAGGTTGCTTGCGGACCGATCTCCACTACGGGGCCTGCGTCCAGCGCCGCCAATTCGCTGTTGCACCGGTGAAGCGGTTTCGGGGCGAGGAGCTGATCGCGCCAGTGATCCCAGCCGGGGGCCTGTCCGGTGTTGATGGGCTGACCGGTGGTCCGGCTCAGGAGGGTCAGCGATGGGGGCGAGGTCTCGATTTCCGCGTAGGTTGCTTCCAGTTCCGCAAAGGGATCCGCTGCCGGTGCGGAGGGGTCGGTGGTGGGCATGGCAGCTGCGACGCGGGCTTTGGGCCTGGCCATCGCGGTGCCGCGGGCGGCGGCAAAGCGCAGTCCGTCTTCCAGGGTGAATACGCCGGCGGTCCATGCCGCGGCCAGTTCCCCGACGCCCTCTCCCACCGCGATGGCGGGCCGGATTCCCACGCTGGCCCACAGCGCGGTGAGTGCACATTCGAGTGCGTAGATCGCCGGCTGTGCCCATTCCGGGTCGTGAAGTCTTCCGTCCGTGCCGTCCCGGCCGAACATCACGTCGAGCAGGGATGCTCCGGCGCGCGCTTCCCGCAGAATCGCGTCGCAGCGATCGAGGACGGCGCGGGCGACCGGTTCGCAATCGTAGATGTCCCTGCCCATGCCGACTTGTTCGCTTCCCTCGCCGGGGTAGGCGAAGGCGAGCTTGCGGGGTGTGTCCGCTTCAGGGGCTGGCGGGTGGACGCCCGTCGGACGATGGTCTGCGATCGCGCGTAGTGCCTCGCGGAGGGAATCCGCGGTTTGGAACGGAATGGCGGCCCGGCGGGCGAAGTGGCTTCGTCCGGCGCCCGCCGTCCAGGCCATGTCCGCGAGCAGCGATTCGAGGGCGGCGCCGTTGGCGGATGGGGCCGCCTCGCGTTCGTCCAGCCAGGCGAGATACCGGAGCGCCAACTGCCGCAACGCATCGGGGGACTTTCCTGAGAGCGGCAGGATTCGCGTGTCGCGCGGAACGAAGGCGGCAGGGGACACGGGCAGCCGGGCTGACTGCTCCGGCAACCGTGGCGCGATCGTCTGTGCGGCACCGGCGGGCCAGGCCGGTCCCGCGTCCCTCCTCCGAGTACCATCCGGCTGCTCCGCGCCTTCGACCACGACGTGCGCATTCGTCCCGGAGAGCCCGAACGAACTGATCCCCGCGCGGGGCGGACGATCCGCGTGGGACGGCCAATCGGTGTCTGCCGAGGTGACTCGCACCGGGAGCCGTTCCCATTCGAGGTGGGGGTTCGGGTCGTTGAAGTGCAGCTGTCTCGGGATCCGGCCCTCGTTCATGGCGAGGACCGCCTTGATGAGGCTTGCGACGCCGGCGGCACACTCCAGGTGGCCGATATTGGTCTTCACCGAACCGATGAGCAGCGGGCGCTCCGGGTCCCGTCCGCGACCGTAGACGGCCGCCGCCGCCTGCACCTCGATCGGGTCGCCGAGATCGGAGCCGACGCCGTTCGCCTCCAGGTAGTCCACCTCCCCCGGCGCAATACCGGCACGGGACAGCGCCTCTTCGATCACACGCTCCTGGGCGGGCCCGTTGGGGACCGTCAGTCCCGCGCTCGCCCCGTTCTGGTTCACCGCCGACCCGCGGATCACGCCCCAGATGCGGTCGCCGTTCGCCTCGGCCTCCGCCAGACGCTTGAGGACGACGACCCCACATCCCTCACCCCGCACGAAGCCGTCTGCCGCGGCATCGAATGTGCTGCACCGGCCGCGCTTCGACAGCAATCCCATCTCTGCCATGGCAACCGAGACCTCGGGGTGCAGGATCGCGTTCACGCCTCCGACGAGGGCCAGCTCCACCTCATCCTGCCGAAGGGCGGAAACGGCCTGGTGCACCGCCGCCAGTGACGAAGCACACGCCACGTCCACCGGCACGGCGGGCCCGGCCAGCCCGAGCGCAAAAGCGATCCGTCCGGCGGTCACGCTGGGAGTGGTGCCCAGGTAGCCGTGGAATTCGCCGGCTGCCGCGGCGAGATCACGATAGTCGCCGCTGGTGACACCGACGTACGCGCCCGTGGAGCTGCCACGCAGTCCCTCCGGATCGATCCCCGCGTCCTCCAGCGCGTGCCATGTCGTTTCAAGAAGGAGGCGCTGTCGGGGATCCATCGTGCGCGCCTCGATCGGCGGGATGCGGAAGAACCGGCCGTCGAACTTGTCGATGTCGTCGAGGAAAGCGCCGCGCCGGGAAACGGGGTCCGTCGCGCCCGGATCGCCGGCGACGCCGTGCCAGGGACCTCCGTCCATGCGCCCGTCGGTGACCAGGTCGGCTCCGGCCTCGAGTTGACGCCAGAATGCGGCGAGATCGGGGGCGCCGGGGAAGCGGCAGGCCATGCCCACAATCGCGATGGCGTCGCTCGCCGCCTGAATCGAGGGCGCGCTTGGGGGTTCGGGTGGAACGTCAGGCGTGCGTGCCTCTCCTTCCCCGGTCGTCGAAGCGCCGGGTGGCCGGGATGGGCCACCGGGTGCCGGCGCGCCTCCGTCGACGACGAGTTCTCCGGCCAGGTGAGTGGCCAGCGAAGCGATGTCCGGGTAGTCGAAGACGAGCGTGTTGGGTGCCGTGTACGTTCCGGAGAAGGCCCGGTTGAGCCGGTTGCGCAACTCCACGGCCATCAGCGAATCCATCCCCAGGTCGAAGAAACCGATCGTCGGCGCCGGGGCCGACGGCAGCCGCAACACGGCCTGCACCTCGCCCTGCAGGAACGATACCAGGAGGTCCTCGCGTGCGGTGGTGGGCGTCTCCCCCAGCTGCGAGAGCACGTCCTTCGGGGTGGCCGACGCGTCCTCTCCGTCCTCCGAGTCCGTGGACAGCAATTCGTCCAGAAGTGGCGGACGCTCTTCCACCGCCTCCTCGAAGACCGACCAGTCCATGGCCATGACGACCGAATTCGTCACATCCTGCCGCACCAGCCGTTCGAACGCCCTGATCCCCTGCCGCGGCGTGAACCAGCGGCCGCCCAGCGCCGACCGCCGCTGGTCGATCCGCTCCCGCTGCTCGGCCGCCTCGCCGATCTCCGACCACGCGCCCCAGGCGATGGCCTGTCCCGCGAGACCCAGCGCGCGCCGGTGGCCCGCCAGCTGGTCGAGGAAGGCGTTGGCGGAGGCGTGGTTCGACTGGCCCGGATTGCCCATCACGCCGACGCGGCTGGAGAAGAGGCAGAACATGTCCAGATCACGGTCGAGGGTGGCCCGGTGCAGATGCCACGCACCCAGGACCTTCGGCCACAGCACCTGTTCGAACCGTTCCCAGCTCTGGTTGGTCAGCGCGCCGTCTGAGAGCACGCCCACACTGTGGATCACGCCTGCGAGCGGCGGCAGCTCCCGGTCCACGCGGTCCAGCATCCGGTCCACCGCGGCCGTGTCGGTGATGTCGGCCAACTCCACTTCGACCGTGACCCCGCGGGCTCTGAGGCCGCTGATGATCTCGTCGGCGGCGGCGTCCGGGCCGCGGCGCCCGTTCAGCACGATCGCTCCCGCCCCCCGGTCCGCGAGCCACGCCGCCACCGCGCATCCGATCCCCCCCAG
>VXOC01000069.1 GCA_009840215.1 Gemmatimonadota bacterium
CCCCCCCCCCCCCACCCCTTTTTTTTAACACCCCCCACCCCCAAACCCCCCTTCCTCTCCGTCTCGTGGGCGCGGATATGTGAATACGAGACCGGGGTGGGGGCCCAGGCCGCCGGACTGGTCAAAGGGGCCGACCGCTGGATCGACGAGGCGCGCGCGGAGTGGAGGCGGCGGCGGCCGCGCATCGCGGGAGCCCCCCGGGACCTCGTCGAGAGCATCACCGACAACCTGATGTGGATGGTCCTGCTGCAACCCGGGACCGGCAGGCTCTACACCCCCGCGGGCCGGCGCTGGATCTTTCCAAAGCCCGCGGCGGATAGTCGGTCGGCCGACAGGCCCGGAGACGGCACCGCTCTCGACGCGGATCCCGCCATCCCCCCTCCCCCCGACCCCGACGACTGGACCGTCTTCGGCTGGGACACCTTCTTCAACGCCCTCCTGCTGGCCACCGTCTCCGGCGACCTCGCGTGGTCCACGCTCCTCACCGGCATCGAATCCCGTTACCCAAACGGCAACGTCCCCAACTGGCGCAGCCGCCACGGCGGCACCCCCGACCGCTCCCAGCCCCCCATCGGCTCCTTCGCGGCCCTGAAGCTGCACCGAATCCACCCCGACCCAACAGCCCTTTCCAGTGCCTATCCCGGCCTCCTCGAATGGTGCGACTGGTGGGTGGCGGACAAGGGCGGGCGGCCGCGCCGCGAAGGCCTCACCCCGGGCCTCTTCGCCTGGGGTTCCGACACCGATCTCGTGCCCGGCCCCGGCCACGTCCCCCCCTGGGAGGAGGGCGCCAGCGGCCACCACCGCGCCGCCTGGGAGTCGGGCCAGGACGACCTCCCACTCTGGGACGAGGCTGAATGGCACCCGCAGCGGCAGATCCTCGCCATGTCGGCCGTCGACCTGTGCAGCTACCGCGCCCTCGACCTCGCGTGCCTGTCGCGCGTCGCCCGCATCCTCGGAGACGACGCCACCGCCCAGCGGCTGGAGCGCGACTACCGCCGCCTGGTGGCAACCATGAACCGGGTCCTCTGGTCCGAGCCGGCCGGCCTCTACCTGGACGAACTCCCCTCCGGCCCGTCCACGCGGGTCGCCGCATCGAACTTTCTCCCGCTCATCGCCGGTGTCCCGTCCCCCCGCCGCGCCCGCCGCATGGTCGACACCCTGCGCGATCCCGCCCGCTTCCACGGCGACCACATGCTCCCCACCATCCCGCGCGACGACCCCGCCTTCGAGGACCAGCAGTATTGGCGCGGCGCGATCTGGCCACCGATGAACTACCTCGTCCTGCAGGGGCTGCGCCGCTACGGCTTCCACGATCTCGCCCACGAGCTGGCCTGGAAGGGCGCGCGCATGTTCCTCGCCGACCGTCGCCGCACGGGAATGTGCCGCGAGAACTTCGACGCCCGCACAGGTGAAGGATGCGGTCAGCGCTTCCAGAGCTGGGGCCCGCTCCTTGCGCTGGGGGCGCTGGAGGAGTTGGGCGGCGGGGACGCGGGTATGTCGGCCTGAGCTTCCGTCCGGTTTCAGACGGCCCCGGTTATTCGTCTCGGCCCACCGTCACCTGGTCCCACAGGCCGAGGTCTCCGGATGGGCGGTCCAGCTCTCGAAACCCTCGTCCCCCGCGGAAAGCTCCACGGCGGCCGACTCGCCGGGCCCGAGATCCTGGCGTTCCGTGGGCCCGAGCTCGGGGCCGCCCGCCAGGTGGACTTCCACCCGCACGGCGCACACGGTCCCTTCCGTCGTGTTCTCCACAGTGCCGATGAAGGCGGCGCGCTCTTCGTCGAAGGCGAGGGTCAGCCGGATCCCGCGCCGCGTGGCGTCCCAGCTGTCCGCGCGGCCTATGTATTCGCCCGATTCCTCACCCTCCTCGCCACCTTCACCATGCTGGTCACCCCCGGCGTGCTCGCCGCCTTCAGCGTGCTCCCGACCTTCCCCACCTTCGCCGTGTTCGCCCTCACCGCGCTCGCCACCCTCGGCATGTTCACCAGCTTCATCCCCTTCGGCCGCCCCCTCCACTTGTTCGCCGGATTCGAGTTGCCCGACCTGTTCAGCGTCCCCGGAATCCCCCGCCTCTTCGGGTGCGCCTCCGCAACCGCTCACGCCGAAGAGGGCAAGCGCAACGATGATCGCCGTCGCCGATGCCGGAACAGTGTTTCTCATCTGATTGACCTCTCTGACGGATGGTACAACGCCGCCCTGCGCCTTGCGGGCGAGGTGCGGGGCCATCCGGAATCTACTACGACTCCTCCGCGGCCGACCGGGCCTGCGCCTTGCGGAGCGCCGGATCCAACCCGCTCGGCAGATCGGCGTAGGCGGCGTTCAACCTCGCGGTCACGTCCTCGTCCAGCGCGCGCACCATCACCTCCACCACCTCGTCGATCTGCTCCTCGGTGATCACCAGCGGCGGCAGCACCCGGATCACCGTGGTTCCCGCAGGCAGCGTGAGCACCCCCGCCGTGCCAAGGGCTTCGACGTAGGGGCGGACTCGTTCCCTCAGCTCCACCCCGATCATCAGGCCGACCTGGCGCACCGCCCGCACCCGTTTCGGCATGGCCGCCCCGAAGCGTTCGCGGAATCGCGCGCCCAGCATCTCGGCCCGCTCGGCCAGCCGCTGCTCCTCCATGACGCCGATCGCAGCCAGCGCCGCGGCACAGGCCAGCGGGTTGCCGCCGTATGTGGTCCCGTGCTTGCCGGGGGGCACCTGGACCCGGTCGTCGGCCAGCACGGCCCCCAGCGGCACGCCCCCGGCGATCGCCTTGGCCAGGCAGAGCATGTCGGGAACGACCCCGTAGTGCTCACACGCGAACATGCGGCCGGTGCGGCAGAACCCCGTCTGGATCTCGTCGAAGACCAGGAGCGCACCGGTCTCGTCGCAGACCTCACGCGCCGCTTTCAGGAACTCCGCGCTGGCCGGCCGGATCCCGCCTTCGCCCTGCACGGGCTCGATCACCACGGCCGCGGTGTCGTCGCCGACCGTGTGACGCAGCTTGTCCGGGTTGTTGAAGGGGACGAAGGAGAAGCCGGGGACCAGGGGTCGAAATACTTCCCGGTACGCCTCCTTGTGCGTGGCCGACAGCGCGCCGAGGGTGCGGCCGTGGAAGCCGCGCATGGCGGACACGATCCCGGTACGGCCGGTCGTGAGGCGGGCGAACTTGATCGCCGCTTCGACCGATTCGGCCCCGGAGTTGCAAAGGAAGCCGCGCGAGAGGCCGCCCGGGGCGATCGCGGCCAGCTTCTCCAGCAGGCGCGCGCGTGTGTCGTTATAGAAGATCCCCGGACAGGTCACGAGCGTTCGCGCCTGCTCGGCGACCGCATCGGCCACCACCGGGTTGGCGTGACCGACGCTCGCCACGCCGATCCCGGCCACGCAGTCGATGTAGCGGCGCCCCTCGTCGTCCCACACCTCCGCCCCCCGCCCCTTCACAATCGTGATGTCGCGCTTGGGATACACCTCGAGGGCGTACCGCCGCTCCACCTCGCGGGCGGAGCGCTCGGCGGCCCCACCAGCGCGGTCCGGCTGCGGTCCCCCACCCGTCGTCTCTCGGCTGCTCATACGAACCTACTCATATGCTCATATACTCATGTTCTCACCCGATGACGGTTCCCTTCCCCGCCATCACGTCCGCCACGGGATGTTCGCTGCGGCCATCCGCGATCACAACCCTGGTCGATCCCGACGCCACCAGCCGCCTGATCGCCAGCAGCTTGCGCTTCATGCGCCCGGTCGCCTCCCGTTCGCGCCGCGCCAGATCCTCGCGCGGGATGTGGGCCACTACCGAACTCGGGTCGTTCTCGTCTTCCAGGAATCCCGGCGCCTCAATCAGCTGCACGACCAGCTTGGGCGCGAGCGCCGCGCTCAGCAGGGCCACGATGTCGTCGTTCTCCGAGTTGATGGCCACGTTGCGCTCGTCGATGATGGGCACCGTCACCACCGGAACGAAATCGTTGTCCAGCAGCAGTCCGAGGAGCTTGCGGTTCACCGCGACCGGTTTGCCCGATAGGTCGCGCATGATGCGCGTCTTGCCGTTCTCGCGGACACGGATCCCCTTGTTGCGCATGCCACGCACCAGGGCCCCGTCCAGCCCGGTGAGCCCGACGGCGTTGACCCCGTGCGCCTGAAACGACTCCACGATGCGCTTATTCCCGAGTCCCGCGTATGCCAAGAGCATGACGTCGATCAGCTCCGCGTCGGAGTAGACGCTCGTGTAGCCGGAGACCGAGGTGAGAATCCGCTTCTCGACCCCCAGCCGCCTGGCCAGCCGGTCGCGCAACGCGTTGGCGCCGTGAACGATCACCTTCGGGCCCTCGACGGTGGACAGGTCGCGCGCAATCCCGTCCAGGTTGATCGAGTCTCCGCCGCCGATCTTGACTACCAGCATTGATCCCCCTCTGTCCGAAAAAAGGGCAATTCAGAGTATCAGAAGTTAGCCACGGTGCCGTTGGGGATGGGGGACCAGGCGGGCCCGCGGCGGGAGTGCCCCGGATAGGGCTCGGAACAGATCACGCCGACGTGGTCCAGCTCCGATGTACAAAGCTGGAAATACTCCGGATCTTCGCGGAAGTTCCCGGCGACGTGGACGCGGCCCGCAGTGTCGGCCACGATGATGTTCATGGCGCGGACGTAGCGGGTGCGGCGCCGGATCACGTCCAGGCCGCGTTCCAGGGCGATGCGGAAGTCCCCGCGGTCAAAGCGCTTGACGAAGTTGAACACTTTTTCGGCCCCGATCCGTCCGCGCTCCCTGATGCGCACGCCGTGAAGTTCCCCGTTGAAGATGAAGACCCGCTCGCCGTCGTGAAAGGGCATGTTGTTTTCCACGCGGATTCCCTCGTCGCGGAAGGCGCTGCGGGCGTGGGCAAGGAGGAGCGTGGTGCGGCCGGGGGGTCGCCAGGTGTCTTCCCAGATGGGGCGGATGTTGTGGTAGAGGCGCCAGCGGCCGTCCTCCAGCCAGGCGCAGCCCCAGCCGTGGCCCTGGTACTCGCGGCTGTCGCGGGCGATTCGGGTGAAGAGGGCGAGGTGTTCCTCGATCGGGAAGGCCTCGCGGCCGCGGACGCAGAGCAGGCGGCACATGGGTCAGGCGGGGTGCAGGCCGGGGAATCCGAGCCCGCGCGTTTCGGGCAGGCCGTGCATGATGTTGAAGGCCTGCACCGCCTGTCCGGCAGCGCCCTTCATCAGGTTGTCGATGGCGCTCATCACCACCACGCGGCGCGCGAGCGGATCGCGCTCGAATCCGACATCGCAGAAGTTGGCGCCGGCGAGCAGATTCGGGTCGGGGTAGCGGTGGATCCCGGCGCGTTCCTTCACGATGCGGACGAAGGGCTCGGTCGCGTACGCGTCCCGGTAGATGCGCCACAACGCCTTGTCGTCGAGGTCGCGGTTGAGGAATACGTGGCAGGTGGCGAGTACGCCGCGCACCATCTCGACCGAGGTGGCGGAGAAGTGGACGGGGGCGCCGAGCACGGCCTGGATCTCGGCCAGGTGGCGGTGTCCGGTGGGCTTGTAGGACCGCATCGCGCCGCTGCGCTCGGGGTGGTGGCTGCCGGGGGTCGACCGGTTGCCCGCCTCGCTCGACCCGACCTTGACCTCGATCACCGCCGAGTCGGCCACGCCCGCGCGGTAGAGGGGGTGGAGCGCGAGGATGGAGGCGGTCGCGTTGCAGCCCGCGCAGGCGACCAGGTGCGCGTTGCGGAGGGCGTCCCGGTTGAGTTCGGCGATTCCGTACACGAAGCGGCCGAGGAGGTGGGGGCGGGGGTGGGGACGGTCCTGGAAGCGCTCGTATTCGGCGGGGTCGTCGAGGCGGAAGTCGGCGCCGAGGTCGATGATGCGGGGGGCGATCCGGCTGAGGTCGTCGAAGCGGCGTGAGGACTCGCCGTGCGGGAGGCACAGGAAGAGGACGTCGCACTCGGTGAGTTCGTCGAGCGTGTGGAAGCGGTGGCGGGTGAGGGTGCGGAGGTTGGGGTGGGCGCGGTGGGCGTATTTTCCGGCCAGGCGCTCGGAGGTGACCTGGTGGACCTCGGCGTCTGGGTGGGCGAGGAGGAGGCGCAGGAGCTCGCCGCCGGCGTACCCCGAGGCGCCCGCGATGGAGACGCGGATCATGCGGCGGTCGCCGCCAGGTAGGACACGATCCGCTCCGGGATGTCCACGCCCGTGACGTCGATGCTGTTGCGGAACTCCATCGTGTAGTTCACCTCGTTGACGAGGAGGCCGTCGGCGCTCTCGAAGAGGTCGACCGCGAGGACCCCGCCCCCGACCGCATCCGCCGCGCGCAGCGACAGGTCGGCGAGCTCGGGGGTGACGGGGCAGTTGGCGGCGAGACCACCCCGGGCGGTGTTGGTGATCCAGTGCTCCGACGTCCGATGGATCGCGGCCACGCACTCGTCGCCCACCACGAAGCTGCGGATGTCGCGCCCGCCCTTCGCCACGTACTTCTGCACGAAAAAGATCGAGTGGTGGTAGCTGCCCAGGATCGACTTGTGCTCCAGCACCGTCTCGGCCGCGTCGCGGTCGTTGATCTTCGAGAGCAGGCGTCCCCACGAGCCCACCGCCGGCTTGAGCACGACCGGGAAGCCCAGCTCCCCGATCGCGTCGAGCGCGGACTCGGGCGTGAATGCGACCCGCGCCTCGGGCTGCGGCACGCCCTGTTCGGCCAGCGAGGCCGCCGTGAGGATCTTGTCGCCGCAGCGGCGCGCCACCTCGTACGCATTGACGCACGGCGTCCCCGCCCCCTCGAAGAGCCGGAGCGCGTGCATGGCGCGCGAGTGGTTGATGGAGCGTTCGAGCACCACGTCCACCTCGGGCCGGGCGTGGAAGTCGAAGACGAGGCGGCGGTCGTCCAGAAAGACCAGGTCGATTCCGGCGCGCCGGCGCAGCTCCGCGATGAGGAGCTTTTCATCCTTCCGGATCAGCGAATGAAGAAAGCCGACCCTCATTCACCCCAATCCTCTTCCGCGTCGGGGGCCTCGGCGAGCGTGAGCGGATCCAGCGCCAGGATCTCCAGCTCGACGCCGCACTCCGCGCACTCGAACAGTTCGCTCTCGACGGGGTCGGCCGGGAGTTCGACCTCGCCGCCGCATACCGGACATTCACACATGATGGTTCCTCCTTGCTTCCTCAGGCCTATTCCTCCGCCAGCGACGAGGTGGGGATCTCGCGCGCCTCGGTCCGGCGCCCCTCGCGAAGCGTGACGTAGGCCTCCATGGCGCGGTAGGCGGGCAGCCCCAGCGACGCCAGGAAGTCGGCCGTCCCCCGGTTTCGGTCGACCACGCGCTGCCAGAACTCGCGCGCGTCCGGTCCCGGGAAGGGCGCGGAGTCCTTCTGCGACTCGTGCTTGAAGATCGCCTGCACCTTGCCGCGCATCTCATGCTCCGAGAGGGGCACCAGCACGGTCGCTTCGTTCACGCTCCACTCCTGCCAGGCGCCACGGTAGAGCCAGAGCCAGGGCGGGTCGCCGGTGTAACGCTCCAGCGCCCGTTCCACCGTCTCCAGGCACATGCGGTGGGTGCCGTGCGGGTCGGACAGGTCGCCGGCGGCGAAGACCATCGACGGGCGGATCTCTTCCAGCAGCCCGTGCACGATCGCCACGTCGGCCTCGGTCACCGGGTTCTTGCGGACCTTGCCGGTCTGGTAGAAGGGCAGGTTGAGGAAGCGGGCGCGGTCGGCGGGAAGCCCCAGCGACTCGATCCCCGCGCAAGCCTCGCTCTCGCGGATGATGCGCTTCAGGTGCTGCACCACCTCCGCGTCCACGTCGCCCGGCTCCTTGCGCGCCAGGTCCTCCTCGACCGACCTCAGCACGGCCTCCAGCGCCTCGCGGTCCCCCGGATCGATCACGCCGGCCGCACGCCTCATGAAGTCCAGGTAGCGGCGCACCTCGTGGTCGAAGACGGCGATGTTGCCCGAGGTCTGGTACGCGACCGTCACGTCGTTGCAGTTTTCGGCGAGCTTGCGCAGGAGGCCGCCCATCGAGATCACGTCGTCGTCCGGGTGCGGCGAGAAGACCAGCATCTTCCGGCCGCGCGGGAGACGGCTCTTGCCGCGGATCTTGGCGATCAGCGCGTTGAAGACCTGGCCGTTGAGCGGCTCCGCCGATCCGTGCCGCGACACCAGCGACCCGAGGTGGTGCTCTCGGTAGTCGTCGGTGGCCAGGTGCAGGATCGGCTTGCCGGTGCGGCGACTGAGCCAGATGACCGCTTCGTTCTCCCAGTGCGGCGTCCACTCAACGTCGCCGACCAGCCACGGCGTGCGGATGCGCGTGAGCGCGGCGGCGGCGGCGGGGTCGAGGTAGACGGTGGCCGCGGGGTGCTGCTGCAGGAAGGTGGCCGCGACATCGGCGTGGACTGCGCCCTCGACGGCCCGCTCCACGATCTCGGCCTTGTGTTCGCCGGTCGCGAGAAGCACCACCTCGCGCGCGTCCAGGATGGTCGCCACCCCCATGGTGATCGCGCGGGCGGGCACGTTCTCCTCGCCGAAGAAGTCGCCGGCGGCGTCACCGCGGGTGACGGTGTCGAGGTAGAGGCAGCGGGTGCGCGACTCGCGTCCCGAACCCGGTTCGTTGAAGCCGATGTGGCCGCTGCGCCCGATGCCGAGGAGCTGCAGGTCGATCCCCCCCGCGTTGCGGATGCGGCGCTCGTAGTCGCGGCAGTGCGCCTCCACGTCGGCCTCGTCGAGGTCGCCGCGGGGGATGTGGCGGTGGGCGGGGGGGATGTTGACGTGGTCGAAGAGGTGTTCCCGCATGTAGCGGTGGTAGCTGTGAAGGCTGCCGGGCCGCATGGGGAAGTACTCGTCGAGGTTGAAGGTGACGACGTTGGCGAAGTCGAGGCCCTCGTCGCGGTGGATGCGGATGAGTTCGCGGTAGACGCCGACGGGCGTGGAACCGGTGGCGAGGCCGAGTACGGCGGTGCGGCCCTCGGCGGCGCGCTTGCGAATGAGGCGCGCAATGCGGCCGGCCACTTCGGCGGCGATGCTGTCGTGGTCGTCGAGGACGCGAACGGGGATGCGTTCGCGCCGGGTCAGGTCGGCGGTGGACATGGGTGGGGTGGGCGG
>VXOC01000350.1 GCA_009840215.1 Gemmatimonadota bacterium
GCCCCGCCCCCGGCCCCAGGTCCACCACGAAGTCCGCCTCGCGGATCGTGTCCTCGTCGTGCTCCACCACCAGCACCGAATTGCCCAGGTCGCGCAGGTCCTTGAGCGTGCCGAGCAGGCGGTGGTTGTCGCGCTGGTGCAGCCCGATCGACGGCTCGTCGAGGATGTACAGGACCCCCACCAGGCGGCTCCCGATCTGGGTCGCCAGCCGGATGCGCTGCGATTCGCCCCCCGAAAGCGTCGCCGCGGAACGGCTCAGCGTGAGGTAGTCGAGGCCCACGTTGCGCAGGAAGCCCAGCCGCTCGCGCACCTCGCGCAGGATGGGTCCCGCGACCTCGCCGGGCAGCGGTTCTCCCGGGGCGGCCTCCACCCCGGCGGGAAGCTCTTCCCCCGTGACCGGCAGCGACCCCATGAAGGCCAGGATCTCGCCGATGGGCCGTTCCACGACGGCGCTGATCGGCTGGCCACCGATCCGCACCGCCCGCCCGAAGGGCCCGAGCCGCGCCCCCCCGCACTCCGCGCAGGGCTGGCTCGACATGTACTGGTCCAGCTGCGAGCGCACATGTTCCGAACTCGTCTCCCGGTAGCGTCGCTCGATGTTGGCCACCACCCCTTCCCAGTAGTCCTCGTAGTGGCCCTTCATCTTCCCGGCGTTGTACGGGAAGCGGATCTTCATGGTGCCGGAACCGTGGAGCAGCGCGTCGCGGGCGTCGGCGGGAAGGTCCTGCCATGGTTCGCGCGGATCGAACTCGTACGCCTTGGCCAGCCCCGGAATGACCGAGCCGCGCAGGTGGCCGCCGGGCTCGCCCCAGGGCAGAATCGCCCCCTCCAGAATCGAGAGCGACGGGCCGCCCACCAGGAGCGCGCCGACCACCTCCTTGGTGGTGCCCAGCCCGCCGCACTCCGCGCAGGCCCCGTGGGGCGAGTTGAAGGAGAAGACGCGCGGCTCCAGTTCGGGGAAGCTGGTGCCGCAGTCGGCGCAGGCGTAGTGCTCACTGAAGAGGTGGGAGATGTCGCGGCCGCCCCGGCGCTCCAGGATCTGCACCACCCCGTCGGCCGCGCGCAGAGCGGTCTCGACCGAGTCGGAGAGCCGCACCCGGTCCTCCCCGCGGACCACCAGCCGGTCCACGATGATCCCGATGTCGTGGTTCTCGTACCGGCTGAGGCGGGGAATCTCGCGCAGGTCGTAGACCCTGCCATCGACCAGGGCGCGCACGAATCCCTCCCGCCGCGCCCGGTCGAAAACGTCCCGGAACTGGCCCTTGCGGCCGCGCACCAGCGGGGCCAGCACCTGAATCCGGGTCCCCTCCTCCATCTTGAGCAGCTGTTTCACGATCT
The DNA here is from genome assembly GCA_009840215.1 of Gemmatimonadota bacterium. GTDB lineage: Bacteria > Gemmatimonadota > Gemmatimonadetes > Longimicrobiales > Gaopeijiaceae > Bin94. The sequence goes on from VXOC01000350.1 coordinate 1,339, forward strand.
GGGTGGCCGGCTGGCGCCGGATGGGGAGGTCGCAACGCGGGCAATACGGGGTGCCCACGCGCGCGTACAGCAGCCGCAGGTAGTCGTAGATCTCCGTGACGGTGCCCACCGTCGAACGCGGGTTGCGCGACACCGTCTTCTGTTCGATCGAGATGGCCGGCGACAGTCCCTCGATGGAGTCGACATCCGGCTTCTCCATGAGCCCCAGGAACTGGCGCGCGTACGCCGAGAGCGACTCGATGTAGCGCCGCTGCCCCTCGGCGTAGATCGTGTCGAAGGCCAGCGACGACTTCCCCGAACCGGACAGTCCCGTGACCACCACCAGGCGCTCCCGGGGGATCTCCAGGGAGATGTCGCGCAGGTTGTGCTCGCGCGCGCCGCGTACGACGAGTGCGTTGGGGCTCAACGGTCCGGTGGCCCGGGCGTCCGCCGGTCGTGTCCGCAGACTCCCGCGGCGGGCGGGGTCGAGAGCGCCCCCATCAATACCCCCACTCCCGGAAGAACGAGAACCCCCAGATGCGCGCCAGCTTGAGCGAAAGGTCGCCCAGTCCCCGGTACCGCTCACGCGTGCACCTTCCCTCGACGAATCCCTCCAGCTTCACGTCCCGGGGCATGCCCACTTCGACGCGCACCCCGCCGCTGCCCACCGGCAGGGTCGGGTCGGCGCAGAAGCCCCGCTGGTAGACGCCGGTGAGGAAGACGTCGTCGCCGACGTACCAGCCCACCTCCACCTGCAGCGACGACGCCCCGAAGGCCGCGTTGGCCTGGCTCTGCTCCGCCTGCGACACCGACAGGTGATCCACGTCCAGCTCCAGCGCGAGCAGGTAGCTGAACTGGTTGATCACCTCACCCAGAAGCCCCGCTCCCACGGACGCCGCGCCCCCTTCGCCGATCAGCGCCGACGCGGGCCGGCCGAAAACCACGTAGCTGGGCAGGTCGGCGTCCGAAATCGCCTCCGCGTCGCTCGAAAGCGACAGGCGAGGAGAAAGAAGCGTCCCCGAGAGGGCCGCCGTGATCACCAGCGGCTCTCCTTCGCGGGTATGCATGCGGCTTTCCGCCGTGACCGCGATGCCGGGGTTGAACCCCGGGGTGCCCACGAACTGAAAGGATCCCTCGGTCATTCGAAGGGTCCGCGGACCCAGCTTGTAGGTGCCGCGAACCACATCGATGTCCCCGTGCAGCACCAGCCGGTTTCCCTGGCGGTCGAAGGTGGCCGACAGGTCGCCGGAGGTCTCCACATTCATCTCGCGGGATCTGAGCCAGTTTCCCGGACCCACGTGGAGGTCGACGAGGACGCGCAGGTTCTGCAGGAACGGGTTCCTGGGCCGAATCGCGCCCTCGCTGCTCTCCCGTCCTTCGGACCCGATCTCGACGGTCGCGGCACTGAAGAGCACGGGGTCGTAGAAGTCGATCGTCTGGGCGGCACGCTGGAACTCCTCGAGGAAGACCGTCCCGTCGTTGACCTCCAGCAGGCCTTCGATGAGAGGATAGTTGAAGGACTCGCTCAGCGTGATCGAGTCGCCGGAAACAGCGACCTCCATGTCGCGCCGGTCGACGATCTGGAACTCCCGCAGCCAGAAGGCCAGGTCGAGCGGGAAGTCTTCGGGCTGGCTGGCATCGACGGTTCCGCTGACCCGCATCGTTCCTTCGCCGGATATCCCGGTGCCCTCCACGGCGACGGTGCCGTCGGGGCTCAACCGGGCACCGACATTCACCGAATCGAGCCGCACTCCCAGGGCTTCGATGAACCCGGTGGCGTTCTCCAGGCGCAGGTTTCCGTCCGGCTGAAGGCGGGAAGGGCTTCCCGAGATCGCCACGTCACCGCTGATCGATCCGTCCACCTCTTCCATGTCGGTCAGCGGCACGACGATCATGGCGGCGGGGAAGGCGTCCGCAGCAATCCGGAGGTGGAGGGGTTCGTCGGGGATCCGATCGTCCACCCTCTGGAGACGCAGGTCCATGGGAAGGTCACCTTCGACGTGCAAGGAGCGGCGACCGTCGGTCCAGGAACCCAGAAGACCGGAGAGGATGCCGGCGGCATAGGTGCCCGAGGCGGTTATGCTGTCCGAACGGAGCGTCCTGTAGAGGGCTCCGTCCACACGTGCCCGCCCCTGCCAGGTGGGCTCCTCGGCCCTCCCGCCCGCCGTGAGGTCGGCCGATGCGATCCCCTCCAGCTGTTCCTCCAGCTGCAGCACATTCGCGACCACCCCAAGGTCCAGGTCGGACATTCGAAGCTCGAAGTCGGACTCGCCCTCACGGCGCACCAGCCGCCCGTCGGCGAAGAGTCGCAGTCCCGTCGTTCCGGGCCGGATGAGGCCGAAGTCGTTGACGACCACGGAATCCTGGCTCCATTCCACACTGGCGGGGCCCTGGAGGCTCCAGCGCCGGTCAGGTAAGACCAGGGTAAGACGGTCCAGGTCAACCCGGCCCCTGTCATCGTCCAGGCTAACCACCGCCTGCGCCTCGTACGATTCGGTTCCGGAACGTCTCAACAGGGCATGGACGCGGCCGCTCTCGCCCAGGGCGAAGTAACCGTCCGCCTGACCGGATTGGAAGAAGCGGCCTTCAATGGAAACCGAGTCGCCGGTGACGACGCCTTCCAGCATGAGCGGGGACGGCGGTCCCCGGCTTGAATCCGCGCCGAGAAGGCTGAGGCCGCCGGCCGTGAGGTTTGCCTCCATCGTGCCGGCCGAGCTGAGGCCGTACTCGAACCCGTCCAGTGCAACGTTCGCTTCCGCCTCGAGGTCGCCGAGCCAGCCCCGCAACCGTACATCGCCGTCCACGGCACCATCGAAGCGGATTTCGAGGGCGGTGGGGAAGGTGTCGGGATCCACGCCGTCGATCTCCCTCATCACCGTTTGCTCGATCGACGAGAGTTCGTCCCACGCGATCAGGTCCTCGCCCATGAAGAGGGGGCGGAGCGGCCGGATCGAGGGGGAGGAGACGGCTAGGGTCACACCCTCGCTCACCGCTTCGGCCGTAGCTCCGATACTGCCGGGGCGCCCCCGCACCACCACCCCGCCCGCCTCGGCGTAGAGCCGCTCGACGTGCATCACCCCGGCGGCGTCCAGCCACACGTTCACGCTCGCCGTGTCCACCTGCAGGCCGCCGGAGCTGGACGGGCCGGCGTCCACGACCAGGGATCCGCGCAGGGAGTCGAGATCCAGTCCCTCTCCACTCAGCCTTGCCGTCCCCGACACGACCGTCGAGTCGGGCAGTTCGTCAAACCACTTCGAGAGGTTGAAGTCCTCGGTCCTGGCGGTAACCTGATACCCGGCCGCCAGATCACGCGCATTGAAGTGTCCCTCGGCCGATAGCGGACCCGCCGCCGTTGTCAGGTCGGCGACTACCCCGAGCCGTTCGAGCGGACCGGTCAGCGACACCGATCCTTCAACCGGACCGGTCAACGGGAAGTCGGACCGGAGTTCACGGATGACGGAGAGATCGAGTGGGCTCAGCGTGGCGTCCAGGTCGACCACCGAAACCGAGGTATCGCCGTAAAGGCTGCCGTCCAGCACAACGGAACTCGCCGGTCCGCCGTCCACCGACCGGTCCGCCGCGATCCGCAACTCCATCCCGGTTGCGAGGTCGCCATCCACCGCGAGGCCGATACTCCCCCGCCCCTCCCACCAGACCCAGGGCAGGACATCGGCCAGCACCCCGTAGTCCAGTGAGGTGACCTCGACCGCGGTTTCCTCGAAGGACAGAGCGTCGAGCACCGTCCCCTGCCCGGTCGCGCTGGCCAGCGTGTCCCGGGTGACACCGTCGAGCAGCACCAGCCGCCCCGTCACCCCCAACCGCCCCGTCACCCCATCGAACGCCACATCTCCCGACAGCAGCCCGGTCACGGGAAGCGTGTCCGGCAGCCAGGGCTCCAACTCGGCCGTTGCCAGCTTGTCGGGCACTACGCGAAGTGAGCGGAATCGAGTCACCTCCGGGGTCACGGACAGACCCCCCGAGACGGCGAATGCGCCACCTGCCAGGTCGACCCGTGCCTCCGGCACATCGACAACGACGTCCTCCCCGTCGACCCGAATGCGCACGGCGCCGGCCGCGGTCCCGTGATCGAGCCGCTCGTCGAGCCAGCTCAGGTCCGCAAGCGCAACCCGCGAAACACGCAGATCGAACACCGTCGGCCAGGCATCGTCCCGCGTGTCGATGTGCATGCTGCCGCGGGCCTCCGACCCAGGCAACCGGAATCGTTCCGCGCGCACCAGGATGTCCTCCGGCCCCACCTCGACTTCCCCCCGCAGACCGGACAGATCCAGCCGGCCGTAACCGAGCGGATACGACAGCGCGAGCTCGTCGACTTCGGCCACCAGATCCAGGTCCTCGCTCGGTCCGATGTCAACCCGTGAGAAGTCCGCTTCGATGCCTTCCACCCATTCCTCGGCCCCCGTGTCGTCGCGCATGATCACGACACCGCCGTGAATCCTCGCCCCGCGCATGCGGAAGATGGGCGATTCGTCTCCGTCCGCCCCGGTGGCCGCCGCCGCATTCGCTTGCGTCTCGACTTCGGCCAGCAGCCCGGAGAGACTGACCGGCTCCCCAGGCTCGGGTTCGAGGTGCACCACGGGCGACCAGATGTTCAGATCGGTGATCGACGGCGGTCCCCCGAAGAACCCGGCGATCGAGTAACGCGCCCGGACCGAATCGGCGACCAGAACGCGGCGCCCCATGCTGTCGCTCAGTTCGACATCGTACAGGGTGGCACCGGCCAGGAGACCGCTCGGGCCCACGCCGCCGATCCTGAGGGTGCCGTTGAGCGCCGGGCGCACCCGCTCCAGGGCCCAGTCGAGGGCGAAATCGCGGCCCGCGGTGGTATGGTTGATGACCATGGCGGCCGCGACCCCCAGCGTCACGAACCCGCTGAGCGCGACGATGACGACGCGCATCAGGAGCGTCCCCCATGAGCGGCGCCGCTTCCGCGACTCCACCGGGGCCGGGATCGGTGTCTCGGTGTCGCTCATGCTCAGAATGCCTGGCCGATGGAGAAGTGGAGCTGGAAGCGCCGCAGCGAGAAGCCCGGCTCGTCGCCGAAGAGTACCCGGGGGTCCAGCAGCGCGAGGTTGTCGGACACGACCCAATCGATATACTCGGCCTGCCCGTCGCCGGGCGCTATGTTGATCCGGTCCGAATCGTCGTCCCGCGAGGGGTCGAAGGGGCGGATCTGGGAGGTGACGACCTGCAGGGCCTCCCGGTCCCGGAAGGAGTACGCGACGTCAAAGCGGAGGGGACCGAAGGGCGTGGTGTAGCGGAGGCCGATACCGGGACTCAGCTCCAGGCCGTCGAAGGACAGCGTCCGGCGCCACACCTGCCCGACATCGACGAAGGCCACGCCGCCCAGGAGGCCGTCGGTGAGGCGGAAGCGGAGTTCCGCGTTCGCTTCGAAGGTCGCCAGTCCGCCGATGGGTCTGAGCTGGTAGAGATCGGACCCGGCCAGCGGCGTGCCGTCGCAGGTGAGGTCGAGGACCATGAACGGGGTGCAGGCGGGGTCCTCGGACGGGCCGGACCGGCGCAGGAGCTCCTCGACGGGGATCGAGAGGCTGCGCGGCCCCAGCGAACTCTGCGCGAATCCCCGGAGGCTGTTCGCCCCGCCGCCGTAGAAGCGTTTCTCCGAGGGGACGATCTCGGCGATCGCTCCGTCCGTTCCGGTCAGCGTGCCGGCGAAGCTCCCGGGACTGATATGGCCCGTCCGGGCGCGTACCGCCACCACCGTGTAGGGATCGATCGCCCGGTACAGGCTCCCATCCGCGAAGGCCCGCCGGTACGCGTAGTCCGAACCCGTGACCGGGTCCGCCAGCTCCAGGTCGAGCAGGACCCTGTACCCGCGTGTCGGACTAAAGATATCGTCGGTCGCGTCCCGGTTCAGGGACAGCGCAACCGGGGACAGCCACCTGTTGCCCGAAAGCACCTCGATGTCCTCGGGGGAGCACGCCAGGAAGGTTGCGCAGAGGGTGACCTCGGCCGCCTCCAGCTGGTTGAGCTGGGGACGGAACCTCACGTTCATGAAGGAATTGGTGCCCAGAGTGCGGCTCAGACTGACATCCACCCCGAATCCCCGGCGCACGAAGATGTTCTTGAGCGACTGGCGCTCCGCGAAGACTCCCACCAGCAGGTTCATCCGGGGCGAAAAGAGCGACGGCTGGTTGAAGTCGATCCCAGCCAGCCAGTTGACGCGGCCGTAATCTCCCTCTCCCGCCTGGGCGCAAACGACGGTGGATTGCAACGTCGACGCCAGCAGATTGGACACCCGGGCGCGGGCCTGGAGCGTGCGCCCTTCCCCGAAGAAGTTCCGGCTCGTCCACCGCCCCTCGAAGTTGAAGCACTCGGCGCTGTTGATACCCAGTTCCATCCGCACGCGGTGGGCGTCTCCCTCCACGAGCTCCACAATGATCGGCATGACCGAGTCCGATTCGATCCGGGCCGTGTCCCGCCGCACCACGGCGCGGGCCACGATGTCGAGTTCGTGCAGGCTCCGCTGCGCCTCCAGGATCCGGCTCTCGCGAAAGAGCTCTCCCTCACGGAAGGGCAGGCGGTCGAGGATCACGCCGCTGGCGAGCAGTTCGTTGCCGGACACCCGGATCGGCCCGAAGGTGGTGAGGGGGCCGAGTTCCACGCGATAGGTGACCGAGGCACGGTCGCTCTGTGCGGCCCGGAAGAAGCCGCTGAAGACTTCGGCGGAGGCGTAACCCTGGTTCCTCAGCCGGAGCGTCAGGCTGTCGGTGGTCGCCTGGAGGAGCAGGAAGCTGAGGGGATCACCCACGTCGATCCGGAACGCTTCCCCCGGATCGAGCCCCGGAGGCAGCGGGTCGCCGGCAAGATCGATCGAACCCACCCGGAAGGGAAAGCCCTCGTTGATTCTGAAGGTGACGGCCACGGTGCTGTCACCCCTTTGCTCCAACTCGGACTGGATGTCGATGGAGCGGAAGCCATGCGCCCGATACAGATCGGTCAGATTGGCCACGTCGTATCCGACGTTGCGCGGGCTGTAGTACGACCGATCTCGCCCCCACTCGATTCCGAGCGCGCATGTCGTGACGGCCAGGATGAACGGGCAGCTCGACGCCCGGGTGAGCACCGCACGCCGGAGTTCGGTATCCGAGAAGGCCTCGTTGCCCACGAAGTCGACCGAGGCGATCTCCTCGCGGTTGGACTGGGCGGCCAGCGGCAGGGGCACGGAGAAGGCGCACAGTACCCCCGTCAGGGCGGCGGCCGCGACCGCCGCCGCCACTGGGCGTCCGAGAACGAGTTGGACCGTCTTCACCGCCTTCAAATCCCCCTGATCCCGATCCGTGCGAGGAACAACGCACCAGTCCGTGGGATCGATCAATCCCCGCGGATCGTCCATGGGCTCCTACCGGGACGCACCGGAGTAACGGCGGCTCTCCGCCGGCTCGAAGCGCCCGGCGTCCGGGGAATAAAGATACACCGTGGCTTCGATCCCCGATTCTTCAACCCGGATCAGGTTGAAGGAGTTCCGCCCCTCCTCCCTTCCCCGCCCCCTGTTCGACGAAGCGGTCCCCGCCAGAATCAGCGGCACGCCCCCGTCCGGACCCTGGCTCGTATACAAATCTGACGACGGCGACGAGATGACGAGTGTGTATATCGGTGGTGGGCGTATGATTAAAATATGAGAT
>VXOC01000200.1 GCA_009840215.1 Gemmatimonadota bacterium
GGGGGGGGGGGGGGAGGAAGCTGGTGGGGAGCGCCCAGGCACGGATCGGGGACAACATTCTGCAGCATGGGTCGCTGCTCCTGGTCGCGGACCAGACGGCGCTCCTCGCGAACGGGCGCGGTCAAGGGCCGGACCCTGGCAGGGGTGGAGGGGGTATGAAACCCGGATCCAACCGGTCCGCCACTCTTGCCGAGGTTCTTGGCGACATTCCCCCGTGGTATCGTCTCGTAGACGCCCTCCGCGGCGGGTTCGAGGCCGCCCTCGGAGGCAGCTGGTGCCACGGCGAAATGTCGGGGAGGGAGGCGGCTCTGGCGGCGAAGCTTCAAATGCGGTACGGTTCGCGTGAATGGACATGGAGGCGATAGGACAGTCCGGGTGGCACGGGGCTTCCCCTTGCCGGATACGGCCGTCCGCCGTTTCGTCCCAACGATTTGACAGCCCCGCTTGCCGGGCACATAATGGCTAGCCTTGCAGAATGGACCCGAGGGTCCCAGACTCCATGGTCGCGCCAGGGGGCGTGACGAAACACTCACACAGGCTTGATAGCGGGAGGAACCGTTGGCCAGCATGATGAACGTCTACAACATACTGCCTCAGCTTCCGGGAGTGGACGCTCCGGAACGCACGATCATGGAACAATTGGCTGCGGCCTGGGAGGGCTCCGGCTTCATGCGGTGGCCGCTCGGCGCCTGCATCCTGATCGGTTTCCTGGTGATCATCTGGAAGTTCTTCGACATCATGTTGAAGGCCGGTGCGACGAGGAAGATCCTTCGTGAGGTGGATGAGCTGCTGGCGCAGCAGCAGATCAAGGAGGCTCTCGAGCTCACCCGCGAATCCAACTCGCCCGCCGCCAACATCATGCACGCGGGGCTCGAACGCCGCGACGAGGGCACGGACCGGGTCATGAAGGCGATCGAGAACCAGGGACTCATCGAGTTGTCCAAGCTGGAGAGAGGCCTGGTGGTGCTCGCCACGCTCACCAACATCGCGCCGCTCATGGGCTTTCTGGGTACGGTCATGGGGATGATCGAGGCGTTCCAGGCGATCGAGTTCGCGGGCGAAGTCGACGCGACCACGGTGGCCGGGGGGATCAAGACGGCGCTGTACACGACGGCGGCGGGTTTGGCCATCGCGATTCCGATCAGCATCTGCCACAACTACTTCGTGTCCCGGATCGATCATTTGGTCATCGACATGGAGGAATCGGCGCAGAAGATGATCGATGCGCTCTTCGTCATGCAGGCGGGGCAGGAAGCCGGGGACTGACGCCCCGCACGGGTCGAATCCCTTGGTGACGCCCCGCCCGCTCGCATCGAGCAGGGGGCCGCGCCGCCCACATCGAACAGCCCGCGCCGCAACCCCGCGAAGGGGTGACCGGGTGCGGGCTGTCGGTGTGTTCAGGCTGTCGGCCGCACTGTTTGTTCTGGTGGCCCCGGGGGCGTCCGCGGTGCCGGAACCGGTGGCGGCCCAGTCGCGGGCAGCCTCCGGTGGAGTGTCGATCCCCGATTCGATCCGGCAAGCCATGGCCGACGGGCGGTACTGGAAAGCCTCCAGGGCCCTGCGTGCGTACCTGGCGCCGCTCGGTTCGGCCGCGCTGGAGGACCGAATGCTCCTGGCGGAGGCCGAAGCCGGTTGGAGGAACTGGGGGGGAGCTGTCGCCGCGCTGACGGGGGACGGGATCGATACGGCCGGTGCGCCGCCCCGTTTCTGGTATCTGCTGGGGACATCCCGTGAAGAGGCGGGCGACCATGCGGGCGCGGTCCGTGCACTGACACGCTTTGTCGAGGCGGTGCCAGCCGGTGCCCCCGATGGCCTGGTGGCCCGTTCGCGTCTCGCGCGGGTTTTGGCCGGGGTCGGGGACGGTGCCGGGTCCCGGGAGCAGGTGGAGGCGCTGCGCGGGTTGTCGCCCCGGGTCGGAGACTGGACCGCGCTCGCGGTGGCGGAAGCGCTGGCACGGGGCGGTGACGGGGCTGCGGTTGGGGAGGTCCTCGCGTTGATCCTCAACCCCGGGGTGCGACAGCGGGCGTGGCGGCTGGAGGCGGAGGTGTGGGCCCACGCGGGGGACACGGCCAGGGCGCTCGAGGCGCTCGAGGAGGTTGTGGCGGGGGGAGGTGGGGGCGACGGCGTGTCCCGCACCGCGATCCTGGCGCTGGAGTGGCGCTACCGGCTGGCGGAGGGGGACGTGACCGGGTCGGTTGCCGCGATGGAGGGACTGCTGCGCCGCACCTCGCGGGGACGCGAGCCGCTGGAAGCGGCGATGGCGCACTGGAGGGTGGCGTCTAACTCCGGGCCGGAGGTCCTGCGGACGGTGGCCGTCGCCCTGGGCAACGGCGGCGAGTTCGGCACGGCGGTGCGTGCCTGGAGGCTGGCCGAGCAGAGGGGGGCGGTCCTCACCGAGCGGGAGCGTGGCGCTCTGGCCCGCGCCTACAACGGGAGCGGTGACCGTGACGGGGCGGTTCGCGTGTACCGGGATTTGGCCCGGTCCGAGGACCCCGCGGTGGCCGCACCGGCGCTGGATGCGTGGGCCGCGATCCGGACCCGCCAGGGACGGCACGGCGACGCCCGCACCCTGCGGAACCGGCTCGTGGAGCGTTTCCCGGCGAGTGCGCAGGCGCTGGATGTGATCTTCTTCCGTGGCGACGACCACCACGACGCCGGCCGGCTCGATGAGGCCATCGACCACTACCGGCAGGTCGTTTCCATGTCCGCGTCGGCGGATCGCGCGGGGCTGGCGCGCATGCGCTGGGGGCAGATCCACCTGGGCCGGGGGTCGCTGGGGGCCGCGCTCCAGGTCTTTGAAGGCTATCTGGAGGAGTTTCCCGACGGGAGACGCTGGGAAGAAGCCAGCTACTGGGGGGCCCACACGGCGGCGCTGCTCGGCGACACCGCCACGGCGCGCCGCATGCTCGCCCGAATCCCGGCAGAAAGTCCCGTGTCCTACTACGCCTTCCTCACGGCAGAGGCCGGCGGCACCACCTTCGCGCCCGACCTGCCCGAAGGCCCGCCCCTGCCCGAACCCGAATGGCTTGCCCGCGACCTGGAGATGCTGGCCATCCTGGAGGATGCCGGCCTCGAGGCGGGAGCCGATGCCCATGTCGCCACCATGAAGGCCAAGGCGGCGGGTTCCGAGGAGCTTCGCCTGCGACTTGCCGTCGCCCTCAACGAGGCGGGCCGCACCCTGGACGGGATCCGCCTGGGGCTGGAGGTGCGCCGGGGTGGCCGCTCCTGGGATCTCACCATGGTGCGGGTCGTCTATCCCTTCCCGTACCGCAAACTGATCACCTCGCGGGCTCGGGAACTGGGCCTCGATCCGTACCTGTTGGCCGGGCTCATCCGGCAGGAGAGCACCTTCGTGCCGGCGATCATATCGCCGGCGGGGGCGATAGGGCTCACACAGGTCATGCCGGCCACGGGGCGGCAGCTCGCGGGCGCGGTGGGGCTGCGGGGTTTCACCACCGAGATGCTCGAGACGCCGGAACTCAACGTCCACCTCGGCACTCGCTTCCTGTCGGACCTGTTCCGCCGCTACGACGCGGACATCCCCCTCGTGCTGTCGGCCTACAACGCCGGGCCCACCCGGGCCAACCGCTGGCGCCGCCTTCCCGAGGCCGGGGACCCGCACCGCTTCACCGAACGCATTCCGTTCGCCGAGACACGCGGATACGTGAAGAGCGTGACCCGGAACCGGGCACTGTACCGCTGGCTCTATGCGAATGTAAAGTAAACATGACAAAATGTAAACTCGTAATTACATGATGACTGTTCCCGGAGGCCGGCCCACACGGATGCATCAGTGGCCGCGAGGGCGCGTGGAGCTCCTTCCGCTCACTGCCCGCCACACCGGAGCCCCTGAATGATCGAGACCCAGTCGCTCACCCGCCATTTCGGCAAGACGGTCGCGGTCGACAACCTCGACCTCCGGGTGGAGCCCGGCGAGATTCTGGGCTTCCTGGGGCCGAACGGGGCGGGCAAGAGCACAACGGTCAAGATCCTGACCTGCATGATCAAGCCCACGCGCGGTTCAGCGTGGGTTGCGGGTTTCGATGTCGAGCACAAGCCCATGGAGGTGAAGCGGCGTCTGGGCTACGTGCCGGAGGCGGGGGCACTCTACGAATCCCTCACCGCACGCGAGTACCTCACGATGGTGGCCAACCTGCGGGGCATCGAGGGCGGGTACGCCGACCGGAAGGTCAGTGAGCTCCTGGACCTCTTCGACATGCTCGACGCGCTCGACAAGCCGCTGTCGGGCCACTCGAAGGGGATGAAGCAGAAGGTGCTGATCAGCGCGGCCCTGATGGGCAACCCGGAGGTGCTCTTCCTCGACGAGCCCCTGAACGGGATCGACGCCAACGCCGCGCTCGTGGTCAAGGAGCTCCTGCGGGAACTGGCCTCGCAGGGCCGCACGATCCTCTTCTGCTCCCACATCCTCGAGGTGGTGGAGCGCATCTGCACCCGGATCGTCATCATCGACCAGGGGCGCAAGGTCGCCGAAGGGACCCCCGCGCACATCGCCGCCGAGACCGGCACGGAGTCGCTGGAACAGGCATTCGCGCACCTGACCGGCGTTCGCGACACGGCCGAGGTCACGCGTGGGCTTCTCTCCGCGCTTGACGCGCCGGCACGCGCGGGCGAGGGCGGGTAGCAGCCGATGGGCAAACTCCGGCCGTGAAGCCCGTTCGGAGAGCGGTCGAGGCCCTGGGCGCCGACTACGCCCAATGGCGTGTACTGAGCCGGGTGATGCTCAAGACCGATCTGCGCTCCTCGTCGGCCATGCGGGCGGTGGGGTCCCCCGAGAGGGCCGGCACCAGCCTGCCCTGGGGCATGCTGATCATGTGTCTGGTCTACGGCATATTCCTGGCCGTCGTGCCGACGGTTGTCCCGGGGGCCTACCTGTCCGCGTCGATCGTGCTGCTGCTGGTCGCGCTGCTGGTCGCGATGACGATCCTCATCGATTTCCAGTCCGTGGTGATCTCGCCGAACGACTACGAGATACTGGCGCACCAGCCGGTCTCGTCGCGCACCTACTTCCTCGTCAAGCTCACCAGCATCCTGCTCTACACCGGCATCATCGGGGCGCTGATGGGCGGCTTCGCGACGGTAGCGTTTCTGGCGACTTACGGGCCGGCGGTTGCGCTGGGCTGGATGTTGGCGCTGGCGGGAACGGTGGTGTGGACCTCGCTGGCCATGGTCTTCGTCTACGCCCTGATCCTGCGGATCTTCAGTCCTGAGCGGCTCCGCCGCGTACTCAGCTACCTTCAGTTTGTCATGACGATGGCGATCTTTGTGCCGCTGATCCTGAGCGTCAACCTGACACAAACTCTTACGGCCATGGCGGAGCCCCCGACAGCGATGCTGGCACTGCCCTCCACCTGGTTCGCGAATATCCTTCCGCTCGCCGCGGGGCGGTGGAGCGCCCCCGGCGCCGTCGCCGCTTTCGCGGCCCTTGCCAGCACCGCCCTGCTGTTCCACCTCGTGGGACACAGGCTCTCCCTGTCGTACGCCGCCCGGCTCGGCGTGATCCTGGCCTCGAGCAAGCCGGGACGAACACGGGCCCCGGGACGGAGCTTCGTGACGCGCTGGTTCCCGGGCGAGCTGCGCGTCGTCTCCACGCTGGTGCGCGGGCAGTTTCGCAACGACATGAACTTTCGTCTGGGCGTGCTCAGCATTCTCCCGATCACCATTCTCTACATTTTCATGTCCCTGAATGACGGACGGTTGTCCGACCCCTTCGTCCAGGTGGGCTTCAGCGCCAGCGGGCTGGGCATGATTCACTTCGCGGTGCTGGGCATGCCGCTGGTCCTGATGGAGCACCTGTTCCGGAGCGAGTCCTACCGGGCCGCGTGGGTCTTTTTCGCGACGCCGGTGGATCGCGCACGGCTGATTGGCCACGTCGGGCACAGCGTGATGATCTTCTTCCTGTTCCCCTATCTCGCCATGCTGGGCGGTGTCTTCGTCTGGGCCTTCGGCGACTTGTGGCATGCTGTCCTCCACACCGGTGTGCTCGGGCTCCTCTCCCACCTGGGTATCCAGACGAGGTTGCTGGTGGCGCCCCGTGTGCCCTTTTCGCAGCCGGTCAAGAAGGGCGCCCGGGTCGGTGCCTTCATGGGCGTGGTGCTTATCGGTGGGTTGGTCGTGGGGCTGTTGCCCCTCATCCTCTGGGCCTACGCGCGGCCATCGTGGACTGCGGCGGCAATCGTGGTCCTTCTGGGCGCGGCATTGGCGGCACCGCGCATCGTGACCCGCCTGATCCGCGACCGCGTGGGAAAGTTGGAATTCACCGGGTGACGCTTGACGCCTCGTCCACGTCCCCCCATCATGGACCCGTCAGTTTGGCGCGCCCCGTTCGGGTCGCCCGCCGCAGTATCATTTTCAGGTTTTCGGAGGATGGCTGAATGGCCAAAGGAACGGTCAAGTGGTTCAACGACGCCAAGGGATACGGATTCATCTCACGCTCGACGGGCGACGATGTGTTCGTTCACTTCAGTTCGATTCAGGGTGACGGGTTTCGCACCCTCGCGGAGGGGGAAGAGGTGGAGTTCGAGCTTCGGGAAACGGACCGAGGTCTGCAGGCGGCGAATGTGACTCGCGGCTGACCGATCCGGGTCACGGCCGCGCCGGGGACGCGACGAACCCGTCGAGTCGCGGCAGGTCAATGCAGGATATTGCGGGATCGCAGGTGCGCGATCACCGCGCCGGTCATCAACGGACGCAGCCGGTAGCGAATCTCGGGGGTGAGATCTCCCGGGCTTCGCGGCTCCTCGTGCTCGGGCCGAAAAGCCTTGATGAAGTGATTCTCTTCGAGGGACCGCAGAGTGTGCGCGCACTCCTCGGCCGATGTTCGCAGAACCTCGCGGTATTCGCTCGCCGATAGCGTTCCGTGGTCGAGGATCGCCTTGAGGGCGAAGCTCTGCGTCAGATCGAGCATGCCGGTCGGTGGGCTCAGCGGCTCCAGGGGGCGTACAAGGAGACTGCCCTCGACCGTGGTGAAGTCGGCGGAGCGCAACCAGTGAAAGAGGGCCAGGCGAATCGACCCCAGCGATGCCCGGTGGAGGCGTTCGAAGAAGTTCTTCTCGATCAGCTGCTGCTGCCGGTCGGTCGCATGGATGCGCCGGGCCCTGGTGCGCAGGGCGTCCGCGCCTGCCCGCGGCTCGGCGTAGTGCAGGGGCAGTCCGCTGCGCAGGTGACGGGAGGTGATCGCGTCGCGCAGTTCCTCCGGAGACAGGGGGTCCAGCTCCAGCTGCCTTGTTTCGCCCGCCATCTCGGGGGCGCGCGTTCGGAGCAGCTGCCAGGCGGACGAGGTCATGGAGAGGATCCAGAATATGCGCGACTCGGTCTGCGAGACGAAGGTCATGAAGCGGCGGAAGAGAGCTCCACCTCCGGGCGCACGAATGTGCAGGTGCTCGATGCCCTCCAGGATCACCAGTCGGGGGATCGATCCGTTCGGGCTCGCCGTCACCATCTGCTCGAGATGGTCGAAGCTCATCGCGCCTTCGAGGCCGAGCCAGTCGCCGATGCGGCCCGCCAGCGAGGCTTCCTCGCGGTAACGTTCCCGTAGAATGCCCCTCACGCCGCGCGGCGCTTCGTCCGACAGCCGGGTGGAGACGACGTTCAGGAAGCTGGTGACGCCTGCGCCCGGGGGTGTGATCACGGCCAGGCAACCGGGCCCGCCCGCCTCCCAGCGCCTCCAGGATGCCTCGACCTCGGCCAACTCGTCGTCGCGCCCGGCGAGGAACTGCGGGTCCGTCAGCGGCGCGAAGGCGAAGAGCCGCTGATAGACGACCGGGAGCGTGCGGACGAACTCCGCCGCGGAGGCCAGCGTGTCGCCGGTGCGCTCCGAAACCCCGGCCGGCTGCTGGCGGAAGCCCAGCGTGCTCAGCAAGCCTCCGAAACGCCTCGCCAGAGCCCGAACGGCCTCCCATGCCCTGCGTGCGCTCTCGGCAACACGTCCCCTCCACTGCTTCCAGTCCCGGGCCACCTCGGTGGACAGATAGGTACGGGCGTCCAGATACCCGGCACGCAGCCGGTCCGCGGTCGCCCGCCGGGCGAGTCGGACCGCGCCTTCGGTGATTTCGCGGCGCGCGCGGTTTGACGCGGCCTCCAGCCCCGCCTCAAGCTCGGCGCGGGCGGTCACCAGCTTGTCGGCGGCGCGCGCGAGTCCGTCGGAGACCAGAACGCGGGCATGATTCGGGTCGCTGTCCGCCACGTCGGCCAACTCGCCCAATGCGGCCTCGTATGCATAGTCCGAGACCACGCCGAGCTCCCGGGCGACCGTGCCGACGGCGTTCATCGCTTCCGCGATCGCGGAGGGTGCGGTGCGGATCCGCTCCATCCGCAGGGTATCGAAGGCCTGTACCGCCAGCTCCCGCGTCTCGACCGTCCGGGCATCGCCTTCGGGGTGCCGAATGACCTCGCCGGCGTGCGGGAGGTCGTGAAGTGTGACTTCCGGCAGCTGCTCGCAGGTCACGACCAGGTCTTCCACCGCTTCTTCGGCGTGCCGGTCGAGGTCCGGCAGGAAAGCGGCGGGATCGGTCAGCGTCGCTATGGCCTCCCGGAAGCCGGCGGCGGTCCGTTCCCTTTCCGACGCCAGTGCGCGGAGCAGTCCCTCGTGGTCCTCCGGCAATGTTCCGGTGCGGGCCATACCGTCGTTCAGGGCGGCCTCGATCCGGTCCAGGACGGCACGGGCGCCCCCCATCGTCTCCGACCAATGACCTGCCAGGCGGTCGCTGATGGCGCGGGCCGCGGCGCGCATGGCCAGGAGACCCCGGTGCAGCTGCAGCCGGGCCGCCGCCTGCCCCGCCCATTCGTCCCAGAGCCCGGCCGTTGTTTCGTCGTCCCGGACGGGCGGCATCGGTCCCGCGGCCGGCGCGACGAAGGTTCCCGCCACCGCCACCGTCGCGGCGAGCACCTCGGAGGGGGGCTCTTATACACATATGCCGCTGCCGACGTGCTTACGCGTGTAGATCTCGGGGGGCG
>VXOC01000264.1 GCA_009840215.1 Gemmatimonadota bacterium
GGGAGGGGGGGCTGGTGCGTCTGCCGGCGTCGATCTCCACCAGTGCGCGCCGGTACGAGGAGGAGGGGAAGGTGCGGGGATGGCTGCGCAACGTGCGGCTGATGAGCCGGTTTCTGGGGGGGGCGGAGCCTGAGAATCTGGCGGTGAAGTACCCTCCCCGGCGTGTTGGTAGTGGCGCGAGGGTCGGGGGATCCGGCGGCGACACGGGCCGTGCGACGCTGCTGGTGTTCGCGAAGGCGCCGCGGCCCGGGGAGGTGAAGACACGGTTGGCGCGGACCCTGGGGCCGGAAGGGGCACCCGCATATGAGAGGGCGGCGGAACTGTACCGGCGCATGGGCCGCAACATCGTGGACGCCGTGACGGACGCTCCCGCCACCATGACCGTGTGCTACGATCCCGTGGACGCGGAAAGCGAGGTCCGCGACTGGCTCGGTCCGGCGCCCCGGCAGTACCGGTACCAGGGCGACGGTGACCTCGGCGAGCGCATGTCACGCATGTTCGACCGCGCGTTCGAGGACTCTCACCGCGTCGTCGTGATCGGCACGGACACCCCCGCGGTGGATGCGGGAACGGTCGTTCGTGCCGTGGCCGCGCTCGACACGGCCGATGTCGTGCTGGGGCCGTCCCGTGACGGAGGGTACTACCTGATGGCCCTGCGCGCGCCGCAGCCGGGCCTCTTTGCCGGGGTCGAGTGGAGTACGGAATCCGTCCTGGCCGAATCGGTGATCCGTGCCAGGGGGTTGGGGCTGCGGGTCACGTTCCTCGAGGTGGAAGCCGATGTGGATACGGCCGGGGATCTCGTGCGGGAGGGGATGGAATCCGCGGCCGGCCGGCTCATCAGAGGTTGGCCGGGATGATGAATCGCCAGATTTCTCCCCGGCCGCCCGACCGCGGCCGCAACCGGAACGATCCCCCGGTCAGCAGCCTAACGCTGAGCTCGACTTCGGGATGGTACCACTCCACCCTGAACGTGGCCTTGCTCTTCCCTCCCACGATGCCGATGCGCCTCGACGAGCCGTCCGGGTAGTATACCGTCGCCTGGTTGAAGTTGTCGTTCTGTACCTCGATAACGATCTCCTCGCGGTCCCGGTCGTCACGGGCACCGCCGGTTGTCACGCATCCGGCGGCCGCGAGGAGCGCCAGGAACGGGAGCCCCTTGCGAATTCGTTTTCCGGTTCCGGCGAACATGATGGCCTCCTCTGATCAGGTCTCCTGCAGCAGGACACTCCGTTGCATCCCCCCAGCGGGTCCGCCCTCGATTGGATGCCGGACCAGCACCAGCATTCAGACTCGTGCCAACACAAGGTGCTGTCAAACGTGTTGGCGCTCCGGGCGGCGGCGATCACACGCCCTCAACGACGCCGGTAGGCCTGCCAGTAGCCGGGGGTGACCGGGACGTACAGCACGGCGAACGGAACCTCGGCACTGCGGCCGGCGAACAGCGGCACCCTCCCGTGGTCCCCGACCTCGACGATTTCGTCGCAATCCAGCCCCTGGAGGTCTCCCTCCCCGACGTATTCCCGGTCGTCGAAGCGAATCGGTTCTCCGGCATCGAACCAATCGCGGCCCTCCGCGTAACTCCCGGCGACAACCAGGCCGGGCGGCAGCTCCCGGATCGGGACCCACGGGGGACCGGCCAGGGTGTCTCCCGCTTCGGTCACCCGAACGTCGATGCTTTCGCCGGTCGCCAGACAGAGTGTCACCGGCGTCCCCTCCGGCACTGCGGAGTCCGCGCTCCGAATCACTATCACGGTGTCGGGTGGCGGGGCGGGAAGCGTCACCGTATCCGGCGCCGGCGCCCGCCGTCCTCGGCAGAGCACCCTTATCCCCCCGCAGAACGCCACCGATCCCAGCACCCCGAACTTCCGGGAGCGGAAGGTGGTCTCGCCGTCGTACTGGAGTCCCAGCGCGAACGCCCCCACGCGGATCCCCCCCAGGTCGATCTGCACGCCCGCGTTGGCGTCGAACCCGTTGAACTCGGCCATCAGGTTCACCAGCCGGCGGTCCCCGAGGCCGAAGTGGACCGCCGCCCCCGCAAAGACCCCGCCCGAGGACGTCTCCCGGTAGAACTCCAGGTCGCGGCCGGCCCGGAACAGCCCGCCTCCCCATCCCGCGTGCAACGTCACGTCGTACGGGGCCGAACCGGCGAATCCGGGGAAGACGAGCGTCCCCACGAGGTAGGGGCTGAAGTTCCCGCTGAAGTCCCCCGCGTCCGGCGCACCGCGGGTCACACGCCAGTCCGGATAGCCGAGGCGGTTCGGCTGAACATCGCCGGACCCGGTGTCGCCGAAGGAGGGTGAGGTCACATAGCGGAAACCGGTCGCCAGTCCGAGGCCGCGCGCGGCGGGACGGAGCAGCGCCAGTCGCCCGAAGGCCCCGTAAATCCTGCCGCCGCGCTCGCGGTCCGCGTAGTGCTGCAGTGTGGCCCCGACCTCCACGCGGTTGAAGAGCCCGAGCGCCAGCGAGCCATCGGAGAACCACCTCTCGAACCTCCCGCCGGTGGGGATCGTCTCGCCCGGGGTGTCGGGTGCAACGGTCTCGGCGGCGGATGCACCGAAGCCGGAATAGGTGATGGCGAAGGCGAGATGGGGAAGTGCGAGCGCCACGGGGATGTCGATGAGACCGGAGCCGTAGCGAAGCGTGGAGGGCATCGTGCCCACGGTCTGAGCGGTCCCCGGCGCAACCAGGAACGCGAGGGCGAGTACGGCGCAGGTGGAGGCGTGGCGCGTCGGGCGCGGAGACCTGCCGGCGGCACGTGTTCGCGCGCGAGGCGGCCTGCCGGACCCGCTACCCCCCATCCGGGGTTGCCCGATCCCCCACCCGCTTGAGTTGCCGGGCGATCATCCAGACCCAGAGCAGGATCAGGAGCCACACGACCGCGTAGGCGAGGAGGACGTGCACGTAGGGGCGCATGGCGCCACGCCCGGCCTCCTGGGCCATCAGGCCCACGGGCGTTGCGAGCGTTACCAGAACGGTAGTCAGACTTCGAGAGATCATATGAGTGCTTCGCCCGCCTCGCCGGCCGCGGCCGGGAGCGGACGCCTGCGCAGTCTTTCGACCGCGTAGCGGAAGGTGAAGAGACCGAGGAACAACAGGGTGAACCCGGCCAGCGAAGTCAGCAGCGTGGCCAGCATGTCGGCGTGAAGCGTGGGGCCCTCGGGCTTGATCACCACGGGGCCCGGGTGCAGCGAACGGAACATCTCCACGCTGACGTGGATGAGGGGGATGTTCAGCGATCCGACGATCGCCACCACCGCAGCGAAACGCTTGCCGCGCCTGGGATCCGCCACCGAGCCGCGGATGAGGAAGTAGCCGAGGTAGGTGAACCACAGGAGGAGCGTCAGGGTCAGGCGGGGTTCCCAGGTCCAGTAGGTCCCCCACGCGATCCGTCCCCAGAGCGGGCCGGTGATCAGCATGATGGCGCCGAAGATCAGGGCGCCCTCGGCCGCAGCCACGGCCGCCGCGTCGGCGCGCTCGTCCTCGAGCCACAGGTGGACCGCACTCGCCAGAGCCACGATGCCCACCGCGAGGAAGGTGGTCCACGCGGCCGGGACGTGAACGTAGAAGATCCGCTGGACGACCCCCTGCGCGGCCTCGCTGGGCACCCAGAAGGCCATCATCCAATGCGTCACGAGGATCGTGGCCACCCCGGCCGTTACGAGCGCGAGTCCCGCGATCCTAGCTCTGGTCGACATTCGCTTCCATTCGGGTTCGGTCCTATTCGTCGGTCAGGTGGCGGAAGAGGGCGGCACCGATGAAGACGGACCCCACCGCGAAGGCCCACAGCAACCGCACCGACCCCGAAATCTCGGTCCAGGGGCGCTCCAGGAGAACCCGCGCGGTCGAAGTCGCCCCAAGATAGATGACCGGGACGAGGAGGGGGAAGGTCAGCACGGGGAGGAGCGTGTCGCCCAGCGAGCTGTGCCGCGACATCCGTCCGAAGAAGGTGCCCGTGGCGGCCAGGCCGATCGTGCCGGGCAGGAGGACGGCCGCGTGGGCCGTCAGCGAACCCTGGTCGCGCACGTCGAGGAAGGCGGTGAGCGAGATGAAGGTGAGCGCGGTCACAAGCCAGATGACGATCAGATTCGCCATCGTCTTGCCCAGGAAGACGGCCGGGCGGGAGACGGGGGTGAGCAGCAGGTGACGGAACGCGCCCTCCTCCTCCTCCGCGTCGAAGATGCGGCCGGCGCCGGCGGTAGAGGCGAAGAGGATGACGAGCCAGATGAGGGCGGCGGCCACGTCCCGGCCCGGGACCAGGTTGTGGTCCAGCGCGAAGGCGAAGAGAAAGCCCGCAAGTACCACGAAGGCGATCATCGAAAGTAGGCGGCCCCCGGTGCGGAACTCGAGGCGCAGGTCCTTCCGTGTGATCAGCCAGGCGCGGCGGAGTTCACTCACGACGCGTCGCTCGAGGTGGCTGTGAAGAACCGGAGGAGGTCGGCGGCGTCTGCCGATCCGGTTTCGCCGTCGTAGACCTTGTGGCCGCGTTGCAGCACGACCACGCGGTCGGCGAGGCCCAGGCAGCGGCGCAGTTCGTGGGTGACGAGGATGATCACGCCGCCGGCCGCGCGGCGTGCCCGCAGGGTGGATTCGAGGGCGGCCGCGGCTGCGGGGTCGAGACCCGTGAAGGGTTCGTCCAGGAAGAGGATGCCGGGGTCGTGCAGCAGCGAACGGGCGAGGGCGACGCGCTGGGCCTGTCCCCGTGATAGGGCTTCTACGCGGGTCTTGGCCAGGGTGGCGACGCCGACGGTTTCGAGGGACCGGGCCACAGCGTGGCGCGCGTCGGAGATCCGGTGCAGTGCGGCAAAGAAAGTCAGGTTTTCGGCCACGGTGAGTTTCCGGTAAAGCCCTGTCCGGTGCGACACCAGCCCCACCCTTCCCCGCCACCCCGGATCCGCGCCCGACACCGGCGATCCGTCCAGGAGCACATCACCCCGATCGGGCCTCCGCTCCCCGCTCAGCGCGCGCAGCAACGTGGTCTTCCCGGCGCCGTTCGGCCCCACCACGGCCACGATCTCCCCGCCACCGGCCACGATGTCCACCCCGTCGAGGGCCCGCGTGGGACCATAGCTGCAAACGAGACCACGCCCCACCAGCGTCAAGCGAGCCCCCTCATGCGCCCTTCCGGCCGGCCGGGACGGTCGCGATCACCGTCACGAGCGGGACCAGCGGTCGATCGTGCCCTGCCCGTGAGCCGCAGGTGCCGGCCGGTCGCCTGGTCTCCGCGTCGGCAGACTACTCGCCACCCCCCAACCCCTCCCCGCACCTCGAACAGAACCGCGCCCCCAACCGGTTCAAGTGCTCGCACACCCCACACTGCATCCCCTCCCGAATCGCCCTGCGCAACGCCGCGATCTCCTCCTCCAGCTCCCTCGACGCCCGGTCCGGTCCGCGTCCACCGCCCTCCCCCTCCTCACCCAGATGCTCCAGCGCCTCCCGCGACAGCTCCGTCCTCAGCTGCCCGTAGTCGTCCTCGTCCAGCTTACCCGTCGCGCGGTCGTACTCGAGATCGCGCAACGCCGTCAGCGCCACCCGCCTCCGCGCCGCACCCTCGTCGAACACATCGTCCCCGTCGTACATCGGCGCGCTCTTCCCCGAGAACACCGGCTCCAGCACGAACAGCAACACTCCCGCCCCCAGCAGCACCCCACCGACCAGCACGCTCACGCCCGGTCCACCCGGCCCGCGCTCACCCCGCCGCCCCCGCCGGAACCGGCTTGCGCACCGCCCTCTCCCTCTCCCGGGCCGCCGACGGCACCGGCACGCCCCGCGGCGGCCACAGCCCCACCAGCGTCCCGATCGCCACAATCAATCCGCCGTACCAGATCCAGGGCACCAGCGGCAGGACCTTCACCTCGAAGGTCGCGCGGTCGGTGCCGGTCTCCAGGTCCTTGGGGATGACGTAGAGGTCCTCCAGCGCCGAACTCGAGATCCCCACCTCGGTGGACGTCTGTTCCATGACCGGGTAGAAACGCTTCTCCGGCCTTAGAACGCCGATCCGCTCACCGTCGCGATAGGCCGTCAGGAGAGCCGTCCAGCGCCAGTCGTTCTCCTGCACGTCCTCGGCCACCCGGGGACGCGTGTGCGACAGGCTCTCATAGACCAGGCGGTATTCGCTCCCCAGCGCGGATCGCACGGTCATCGCCTCGCCCGGCACCATCTCCTGCTCGACACGCGCATCGAAGGCCGCCCCCGCCAGCCCCGTGAAGACCAGCGCGACGCCCGCGTGCACGATGTACCCGCCCCACCGCCGCCGGTTGCGCTTCACGAGGCCGCGAAACGCGCTCACGATCCCTTCGCCGGCGATGCGTGCCCGCGCCTTCGTCCCCTTCCAGAACTCGGTGACCACGATCGTCATCACGAATGCGGAGAGTGCAAAGGTGGCCAGCGCCATGCCGTGGCGGACGCCCGTGGCCAGCAGCACCGCCAGCGTCGCAGCCCCCATCGCCACCGGCAGGGTGAAGTTCTTGCGCAGGTTCCGCTTCGACGCGCGCCGCCACGCGATCACCGGCCCGATCCCCATGAGCGCCAGCAGCATCAGCCCCAGCGGGATGTTGACGCGGTTGAAGTACGGCGGCCCGACGTTGCGGGTCTCGCCGAAGAACCCCTCGGTGATCAACGGGAAGAGCGTCCCCCAGATGACCGCGAAGGTCACGCCGATGAAGAGGAGGTTGTTGAAGAGGAAGGCCGACTCGCGCGAGAGGAACGACTGGATCTGGTTCTCGGGCCTGAGCGACGGCAGCCGGTGGATGATCAGGATCGCGGCGAGGATCGCCATCCCGCCCATGAAGCCCAGGAAGATGTACGCGATGGTCAGGTTCTCGGCGAAGCTGTGCACCGACTCGATCAGCCCCGAGCGGGTCAGGAAGGTGGCGAAGATGGTGAGCAGGAAGGTGAGGACCACCAGCACCATGTTCCACACCTTCAGCATCCCCCGGTTCTCCTGGATCTGGATCGAGTGGAGGAAGGCGGTGGCGGTCAGCCAGGGGAGCAGCGACGCGTTCTCGACGGGGTCCCAGAACCAGTAGCCTCCCCACCCCAGCTCCTCGTACGCCCAGCGCATGCCGAAGATGATCCCGAGGGTGAGGAAGAACCAACTGAGCAGGATCCAGCGCCGGGTGACCGCGATCCAGCGCGAGTCCAGGCGGCCGGTGAGGAGCGCGGCGACCGCGAAGGCGAAGGGGACGGCGAAGGCGGTGAACCCCAGGTACAGCGTGGGCGGATGGATGGTCATCCAGTAGTTCTGCAGCTGGGGATTGAGGCCCAGGCCGTTGAAGCGGGTGAAGCCGAGCCGTTCGAAGGGGTTGACCTCGGCGAAGAGGAGGACGATGAGGAGGAAGGAGAGGATGCCGAGAAGCGTGCCGCTCACATACGGCATGAACTCCCGGTTGCGACGCCGGTTCAGAAAGACCGCGATCGACGAGAAGACCGAAAGCAGGAGCGTCCAGAAGACCAGCGACCCGCGCTGCCCGGCCCAGAGCCCCGCGACCTTGAAGAAGGTGTCCAGCTCGCGGTTCGAGTAGTTGACGACGTAGTAGTACTCGTACCGGTCGCCCAGGAAGGCCGCGATGATCCCCGCCGACACGAGCACCAGCAGGAGGGTGACGACATGGACGGTGCGCTCGCCGCTCAGTACCAGGTCGCCGCGGCCGATCCTGCCCCCTGCGAACGAGACGACCGTACCCCAAAGGGCGACCGGGAGGGCGATCCAGAGGGCGATCTCGCCCAGGATCGTCACGGGAGGATTCTATCCACCGGCTGCCAGCAGTCCGTGGATAGAGCCGCCCGAGCACCGAGAGCGGTGAGGCGCCGGACTGGCAAGGCGCGACGAGAGGGGAATAGCAGGGCTATTCGCCCGAGGAGCAACGCAGAGCGAAGCCTTGAAAGATGAATGTATACCATAGATGACATAATGTAAAGTTGTCTTGACATCGCGGACAGGTGAGCGGAGCGGTCCGGGCCGGATGCATCGCCGCTCGAATGCCGGGAGGATTCTATCCACGGGCTGCCAGATCCTCCTTGGCGGCCTCGAAGCGGCTGCCGCACTTGGTGAGGACCGTGTGGGCGCGGAAGACGCCGTCGGGCCCGTACCTGCCCTCCACCACGACTTCGGCCTCGTCGTTGAAGGTGTCGGGGACGACATCGTCGTAGTACACCGCGAAGGTCACCTCCGTGTCCTCCAGGTCCGCGACCACGAACTCATGCGCCCCGCTCGTGCCGTCCTCGCGCGTCCAGGACCCCTCCACCACCCGCCCGCTCACCTTCACGCCGACCTCGTGGAAGGTCCGATCGCCCTCGACCTTGGCGATCAGTTCGACCGGGGTCAGGTAGTACACCATGCTGTCGCTGATCCCGGTCCACATCAGGTAGGCCACGACGGCGGCAACGCCGACCAGCCCGACGAA
Source organism: Gemmatimonadota bacterium (assembly GCA_009840215.1). Taxonomy (GTDB): domain Bacteria; phylum Gemmatimonadota; class Gemmatimonadetes; order Longimicrobiales; family Gaopeijiaceae; genus Bin94. The sequence goes on from VXOC01000264.1 coordinate 8,403, forward strand.
AAAGCGTCCGTTCTTCATATTCGATTGTCGCTCCGGTCCCCTGGTGGGGGGACATGCGTTCGGAAGACTGTGGTTCGGCCGCTTGCGGCCACCATGAATCTAGCAGTGCGGGGATACGCCCGCACGAGGGCCGACAGCGGCGAGGCGCCGGGCCCTTGCGGTCACACGCAGCAGGTGTACTTCGCCTTTCCGACCCTCCAGCCGCCGCCCTTCAGCTGTTCCACCTCCACGGTGTACATGATCCGGTCCAGCGCAGTGGGGTCGCGGTGCCGTGCATTACACCCAGGGCGAAGAGCAGGACGCAGGCGGTCTTCATGTGACCACCACGGCCAGCGTCCCCCCCACAGCCGCCTCCCATCCAGCGACCAGCGCCTCGCGCTCTTCCCCGGCCAGTGCCGACTCAAAGGTCCGGCCCGAACCAAACGCCGCCGCGAAGTCCTCCGGTCCTCCCCACACCCCCACCTGCAACCCCGCCGCGCAGTCTCGGTTAGACCTATGGCGGGGCCCGCGCGCTTGGGCGGGTAGGTGTAGGT
>VXOC01000360.1 GCA_009840215.1 Gemmatimonadota bacterium
GGTGTGGGGTTGGGGCTCTGGGGCGCGACCCTGGTGGTGGGCGTGCTGGGTCCGCCGGGGGTGGACATCTTCAATGCGCCGCTGTTCCTGGCGGTGGCCGCGGTCTTCCTGGGAATCGTGGTGGTGGCGGCCGTGCCGAGCGCTCGGCTGGCGGCCACGGCGGAGCCGCGTGAGGTGATGGATGCGTGAGGTGGTGCGGAGTCTTGATGCCTGAAATGTATACTACAGTTCACATTTTGTAATGTCTGCATTACAGTGTGAACGTTTGTGCGCGGGCTGCTACAGAAAACTCCCCTGAAGTCCCCCCGCTTCCAGATCCAGAAGGAATCGCTTGCGGCGCAGACCGCCACCGTAGCCCCCGAGGTCGCCGTTGGCGCGAATCACCCGGTGACACGGCACCACGATGGCGATCCGGTTGTCCCCATTGGCACGCCCCGCTGCCCGTGATCCTCCCGGGGAACCTGCCCGGCGAGCGAGTTCGTCGTAGCTGATCGTCCTTCCATAGGGGACTTCCAGCAGCCGCGTCCAGACCCGCTCCTGAAAGCCGGTCCCCTTCAGCATCAGGGGAAGGTCGAAGGCTTGCCGCTTTCCGGCGAAATACTCTGCCAGCTGCGCATCCAGCCGGTCGAGGTGCGGGTGATCTGCCGCGGCCGGGCTGCCGATCCGTTCCTCGACCCGCCTGAGCTGCTTCGGGAGCAGTGGCCGGTCCGAAAACTCGAGGAGGCAGACGCCGTCATCGGCGGCTCCAGCCACCATGGGTCCGAGTGGAGTATCGAGCCTTCTCGTGGCGACACGGGTTCGGTTCGAGCTCATCCGCTGGTCCCTAGCCCGCCCTGGCCTCGTCGCACAGCCGGTACAGCACCCACGTCGCCACCGAACGCAGCGGGCGCCACGGCCCGGCCCGCTCCAGCACGGCCTTCGCGGACGGGCGCTCCTCCAGTCCATCCAGGATGCGCACTCCTTCCTGAACCCCGAGATCGGCCGCAGGCATCACATCCAGGCGCCCCAGCCGGAACATCAGAAACATCTGTGCCGTCCACTCCCCGATTCCCCAGACCGAGGACAGCATCCTGACGATTTCGTCGTCGGTCATGCGGGACACGTTGCGCAGGCGCACCGAACCGGCCACGCACCTGGCGGCCAGATCCTTCACGGCGCGGGTCTTCGCGGCCGAGAACCCGGCGCCCCGGAAGCGCTCGTCCGGGAGTTCGAGGCACTCCTCCACCGTGGGGAACCTCGGCCCCGGAGTGAGGGCGCAGACGCGGCCGTAGATGGTCCGCGCGGCGGCCCCCGCCAGCTGCTGGTAGGCGATCGAGCGCGCGATCGCCTGGAAGTGGGAGCCGCGTGCGAGCGGTCCTGCAGGGAAGCCGGGAAAGGGCGGGACGCGCGCCATGGCGGCCCCAAGCCCGGGATCGCGGGCGGCAAGTTTCCGGAGCTGGATGGCAGTCGGTTTCATGAAGCGCCCGATCTGGTCGTGCGGTCGCGGAGTTGGGGGACGGTCGGTTTCATGCAGGGTAGGATCTGGCCGCGCGGTCGCGGAATCGGGGAGCGGCCCACTCAGTCACCGATCAGCCCCGGGATCTTGACCAGGGGATCCACCTCGGCGCCGTAGTCCACGCCCGGCACCTCGAAGCCGAAGAGCTGCAGGAAGGCCGCGCGATACCCTTCGAAGTCGGACACGTCACGCAGATTCTCCGTCGAGATCGAGTCCCAGACCTCCAGCACGGCGGCCTGCGTCTCGGGCTTCATCTCGAGGTCGTCGAGGCGGATGAAGCCGTCGTCATCCGTCACGATTCCACCCGGACCGTAGACCTTGTCGCCGAAGAGCCGCCGCGCCTGTTCCATGGGACCCTCGTGGTCGCCCTTCTCCTTCATGATCCCGTACAGGATGGACACGTAGAGGGGCACGACCGGGATCGCCGCGCTCGCTTGCGTCACCACCGCCTTCATGATCGCGATGTGGGCCCCGCCCCCCGTCGCCGCCAACTCCGCGTCAAGCTGCTCCGCCGTCTGGTGCAGGTCCGCCTTGGCGCGTCCGATTGCGCCGTCGCGGTAGATGGGCCAGGTCAGCTCGGGTCCGATGTAGCTGTACGCGAGGGTGCGGCACCCGGGCGCCAGAACGCCCCCGGCGCGCAGCGCGTCCATCCACAGCCGCCAGTCCTCGCCTCCCATGACCGCGACGGTCGCGTCGACCTCCTCGGGCGTGGCCGGCGGCAGTTCGACATCGGTGACCTGTGCCTTGTCGGTGTTCAGCGTTCTGGACCGGTACGGCTCCCCGATCGGCTTCAGCACCGAAGTGAACCGCTCGCCGGTATCGGGATGGGTGCGCCGGGGCGCCGCCACCGAGTTCACCATGCAGTCGACCGGGGGAAAGTCCCGCTTGAGCGCGGCCACCACCCTGGCCTTGGCCTCGTGCGAGAAGGCGTCGCCGTTGTACGAGGCGGACCTGAGACCGGCCCGCGCGGCCGCTTCCTCGAAGGCCGCGGTATTGTACCACCCCGCCGTGCCCGGCCGCCGTGCCTTGGGAGCGCGGTCGAAGAAGACGCCGAGGGTGGCCGCTCCGCCGCCGAAGGCCAGCGCGATGCGGGATCCGAGCCCGTAGCTGGTGGAGGAGCCCAGTACGAGCACCGAACGCGGCGGATTGGCGATGGGGTGGGCGCGGGCGTGCGCGATCTGGGCCTCGATGTTGCGGGCGCACCCGGTTGGGTGGGTGGTGACGCAGACGAAGCCGCGGACTCGTGGGCGGATGATCATGGTTGGGCGGGTTGTGGGGGTTTGGGGATGACCTCCGGCGCGGGCCGGCCGGTCCCGCAAGGAACGCGTCTCCGGGCCGTAGCGTGTATCATCGTGAAGGGGGACCGAGTGCGGGCTCCCTGGAATGCTAACGCATGGACGCGAGAGGTGGACACCAGTGCCCGAGCTGCCCGAAGTGACCCTGTATCTGCACGCACTGCGTCCCCGCATCGTGGGCGAGCGCATCGAACGCATCCGGATCGCGTCCCCTTCACTGCTCAAGACCTTCGATCCCACCCCCGCCGAGCTTCACGGCAGGGCGGTGCAGACATTGTCCAGACTCGGCAAACGCATCGTGCTGGGACTGGAGGACGGTATCTTCGCCGTCATCCACCTCATGATCGCGGGGCGCTTCCAGTGGCGTAAGCCAGGTGCGGCCATCCCCCGCAAGCGCGGTCACGCGGCCTTCGACTTCGCGCGCGGCTCCCTCGTCCTCACCGAAGCCAGCACGCACAAGCGCGCCTCCCTGCACCTGGTCCGGGGCGCGGTGGCGCTGCGGGCGCACGATCCGGGTGGCATCGAACCGCTGGAGGCCTCGGCGGAGGACTTCGCTGCCGCCATTCTGCGCGAGAACCGCACCCTGAAGCGCGCGCTGACCGACCCGCGCATCCTGTCCGGCATCGGCAACGCCCACTCGGACGAGATCCTCCTGCGGGCGCGCCTGTCACCCGTTCGGCTCACCCGGCGTCTGAGCGGCGAGGAGATCGAACGCCTCCGCGCGGCCACCCGGTCCTCGCTCACCGAGTGGTCGGAGCGTCTGATCGAGGAAGCGGGGGACGACTTCCCCGCCAAGGTGACGGCCTTCCACCCCGCCATGGCCGCCCACGGCAAGTACGGGGAGCCCTGCGACCGGTGCGGCACCGCCATCCAGCGCATCGTCTACGCCACCCGCGAGACGAACTACTGCCCGGCGTGCCAGACCGGGGGACGGGTGCTCGCGGACCGCGCCCTTTCGAGGCTTCTCGGCCGGGACTGGCCGCGGACGGTCGAGGAACTGGAGGAACTCAGGCGGACGCCGGAGCCGGAATCATGAGCCGGGGACGCGCCGTCAGGCGGGTCGAATCCTGCGCGGCCGTCAAGCAGCCACGCGGTAGGGCCTGCCCGCGAACCGCTACTTCTTGTCCGGCTTCTCCTCTTCGTCGACGATGAGTTCCGGGCGGGGAAGGCAGATCTTGCCGCCGCCAATCCCGAACTTCATCCCGAGGCGCTGCCACCAACTCACCTCGTCGTTGCCGTCTCCCTCTCCGAGATCGCTGCCCTCGAGCGGGTCGAGCATTTCGACAGGTTGGCGGATCGACGTCGGGAGTTCCTCCAGTATGCCCAGGCGGGGCCGGATGGACATCGCCAGCCGGGCGGCGGAACCGGTCTCGCTGAGGGTCGGGGTGGACGGGAATGCGTCTCCCTCGGCGGGTATGTCGGCGCCCGTAACCGCGTGGGAGGGGGGCGCTTCACCGGCCTTCGCCACGGAACGCTCACCGGGTGCGGGTTGCGGCAATTCCTCCGGTCTGGACGTCGCCACGGCGGGCCGCGCCTGGACGTGGATCGGTTCCAGGACGATCGGTTCCACCACCGGCCTGATCTCCACCACCTCGATGGCGGGCTCCTGGAAGACGACCAGTTCGGTCGTGCCGTCGGGCGCTTCCGAAGCTGACTGCGGCACCTGGAAGGTGAGGGCTCCGAACAGGACGCCGTGCACGGCCACCGAGACCGCGAGGCATACGCCCACGACCATCCTGTTCTTTCTGTTACGGCTTCGACGAGTGCTCACCGCACCCCCTTTTCCTGCAGGATCGTGACTCCGCTACCAATGTATACACGATATACCTGCGCGCGCGACCCCGTGTTCCGGGATTGTCCCCCGTCGGCGCGCCGATAGACCGGGAATCCGCTCGTTGCGAGGCGATTCTATCCGCTCGGGGGTCGTGAGCCGCCCCCGTTGGGCGACCGTAGCCGCCTGCGCTCACAGGTCGAAGTCCGCGACAACCGGCGCGTGGTCCGAGGGCGTGTCGTGCTGCGGGCCCTTGCGCGGGTCGCGGTCCACCCAGGCGCCGGTCGAGGTCTCCGCGACCGGCAGGGTGGCGAAGATATGATCGATCCGGAGGCCGTCGTTCCTGGGAAAGGCCAGCCGGCGGTAGTCCCACCAGCTGTAGATGCCTCCCTGCGGATTGTGCTTCCTCACGACGTCAACCAGTCCCCAGTCGCGGATCCGCTCCAGTGCCTCGCGCGCGTCGGCGTGGCAGAGGACGCTCGCCGCCCACTTCTCCGGATTCGCCGCGTCCTGGTCGTCGGGGGCGACGTTGAAGTCCCCCGTGAGCACGACCGCGTCGCGGGGATCGTGGCGGGTTTCCAGGAGCTCCAGCAGGCGGCCCATCCAGGCCAGCTTGTAGTCATACGACTCCGACCCGACGCTGCGCCCGTTCGGGAAGTAGGCCGAATAGACCGTGACGCCTCGCACCGCGCCGCCGATCAGCCGCGCCTGCGGGTCGTCGTCACCGGTGCCCCGCGTGACTGAGGTGATGGGGTGCGGGCTCAGCAGCGCCACGCCGTTGTAGGTCTTCTGCCCGAAAACGGCAGACTCGTACCCCTCCCGGCGGACCTCGTCGGCGGGGTACGCCTCATCGCGCGTCTTGATCTCCTGCAGGCAGAGGGCGTCGGGGCGATGATCGCGAAGCCACTTGAGAAGGCGGGCCTGCCGCGCCTTGACCGAGTTCACGTTCCAGGTTGCGATGCGCATGAGGTAACGGTAGGCGGGGGGTGGGAAGGAGGGTAGGGGAGCGCCTCAGGACTCGATCCCCAGCTGCTCCGCGACCTCCCGGAACTCCTCGAAGCTGCGCCCACCGAAACGACGACCGTTGACGTAGAGGGTGGGAGTCCCACGAACGTTCCGGCGCAGTCCAAGTTCCCGTCCTGCGTCGATCCTGGCAAAGGAGTCCGCAGGCAGCTTCATACACTCTTCGAAGGCCGCGAGATCCGGGATCCCCGCCTCCTCGGCAAAGACCGCCCAATCCTTGCTCCCGAGCGAATCCTGCTCCGCGAAGAGGAGCCGGTACATTGGCTCGAACCTGTCTTGACGCTCCGCACATTCGGCCGCCACGGCGCTGGGTATCGAAAGGGGACGCCCACCCAGCGGGAAGTGCTGAAAGACCAGCGCGACTTCAGAGGGGTAGCGGGAGAGAAGCGAGTCCACCACGGGGACCACCATCGCGCAGAAGGGGCAGGTGAAGTCCATGAATTCGGTGACCACCATGCGTGCATTGGCCGGACCGATCCGAATCCCCAGGGCGGTGTCCTCCCCCCAGTTCTCGATTTCGCCGTCCTCCGCTACCTGCGGTCGAGCACCCGGCCTGCCCGCAATCTGACCGTATACGTAGACTGAAGCGACCGCCACCGCAGCCGCCGTAAGCAGGACCGTGGCGGTAGTTTCCAGCGCCGTTCGGGACTTGCTCATCTCATGATCCTCCGGTTCGGGACCGAGGTTGCGATGTTGGACGGCTTTCACCGGCATCGTCCCTACTTCGCCCGATGAGAGCGTGTCGCCGCACATACTCCACCCCAAGTTCGTCCTCCCACACCCCCAGTACGAAGTCGCGGCCGATCTGCCACACTTCCAGATCCGGTGGCATGTCGACGCTTCCGAGACCCTTGCCGTTGGGGCCGAAGACCAGCCATCTCGCCGGTCGGGCGACAGCGAACCGGTAGAGTTCGGCCCACAGCCATCCAGCGTCGTCGACCAGAAGCCGCGAGAAGACGGGGAGGATCGTCGGCAGCGGCATCTCGGCGTATCGGCGTCTCAAGCCGTCAAATGCAGCCTCTCTTGAGGTGTCCGGGATGTTCTGGCGAGTGATCTGAAGCTCAATGTACTCGTCGAGCTTCTCTGACGAGGGTGCCAACACGGGCTCGGCAAGGCGGATGACCCTGCGCAGCCGACCCAAGATGTCGTACTCCAGAATCTCTGGGCCTGCTTCCTCGCCCAGCGTCAGAAAAAACCCATCCATGCCCATCGCAGCGTCCGGATGGATGTCGAAGGGAATGGACCATACCGCTCTGCCCGCCGGACCACCCGTTACCCACACGGTGTACGTGTTCGCCCCGGCGAAGGAGCCCTCCCACAATACTCGTCCGCTTTCGAGCTCTACCAGCGCGAAGTCGACGGCAGAGGGTTCTCGTGAGATTCCTTCCTCCCGAGACTTGCTGGCAGATTGACTTTCTACCAAAACCGTTTCCCCGGAGACGCCAGCGACGTGCGTCGCGTATTGCCCGGGCCACGCTACCGTCGAGCGATGGCTGAACCGACCCCGGTCGTCGAAAAGGCTCAGCCCGGATCTACCGAAGACACGCAACGTATCGATACCGGGCGAGGGTACAAGGTCGCATCTGCCGGTAATCCCGGCGGTGAACTCCCCTGGGCCTTCGCCTTCCCCTCCGGCAAGCCCGAGGAAGGTTCCCTCCGGTCCGAAGAAGCGCAGTTCGCAACTTGCCCGGTCCATCACCACCACCCGCCCGTCCGAAAGCTGTCGTGTGCCTGCGATTCTCGAGAAGAGATACGGCTCCCCACCCTCGACCTTACCTACCTGGTACTTGGGGACGGTATCGACCACCCATCCGATCGGGGCTCGCGCGTGGGTACCTAAGGTCGTTGCCACGAGAACGCCGGCACTATCTCGCTCCAGGAACGGCACTCCACCGGGCAGTCCGGTATCGGACGGGCGGTCACACGCCGCTGGAATCAAGAGCCAAGCAAGAAGGAAATGTTCGACTCGTGGCTTCGAGTTACTACATACCACCAAACTGAGACCGTTTCGGTGTTACGGTACCCGCTCTTCGGGCTGTCATCGGCCCTGTTCCAACACGCAATCGGCACGCAGGCCCGCGTAGGGCCCACCCTCGTCGGCTGTACACGCGGTCCCCCGGCACACAAGGGAATAGCGACAGTTTTCATCTTCCAGGCAATGCGGCGGGACGGCTCCTTCTGGAACACACTTGTGTCCGTTGCTTTCTGCACACTTTTCGGGAGGAAAGAAACACGTCCAATCGCCCCAGACATTGCAGTCGCTCGGGCACACCGGCACCCCGGCACTACTCGCCAATGAACTCGTCATGGCCATGAGCGAGATGGCCAGGACCCCCAGTGCGCGGATTGCCAACGGCGGAATCCCTCTACCCCTCTTCTCCTTCGCTCGCATCGTCCTACACTCCTCTTCCCAAGGGCGGTGACGAGCGGTTCTCGCCACTCTACCCTATAGATGCCGCGAGGAGCCCGATTCGTTTCATTGCCGCGACCCACGCAAAACGCCGCACCGATATTCTTATGGGTTTTGGGCCTATCTTCCGCGTGGGCCCGGACTGATCGCTTCCCGGATGGCCCGAATCGCGCGCAGCCGCCTGCCCCGAACAGTCGTCACCGCTATGCCGCAGTGCTCGGCGATTTCTTCGTCCGTCAAGCCGTCGATCAGGGTGAGTTCCACGAGTTCGCGGAGAGCTTTCGGGAGTTGCCGGGCAGCATCCAACACGAGCTCCCTGGGTTCCACTTGTGACGATCCGCGCAGCCAGACCTCCACGTCATTGTCGCCGAACAGCTTGAAGAGCTCGGGACTCTGTCGCCATCGGGCGTCTCGCAGCTCTGCCCTGCGACTGCGCTTTCGAACGATCTGAAGCCCGATGTTCCTCGTCATCCTCCTGAGCCAGGCGCGCGGCCGGGTTACGGTTGCGGCTTCGCGGTGTCGCGCCAGGGCCACGAGAGCGGCCTTCTGGACGACGTCCTGAGTACTGTGCAAGGCGTCCGCAAAGGGACGCGCGGCTACCTCCATGTCGGTGCGGTTTTCCACCAGCCATCCCGCGACCGGCTTTCCGGTGTCTCGCTCCTGTCCCACCAATCCGCCTCCCTCCTCCGCCCTCCAATCGCTGTTTACGGCTCGCGCGCGGGCAAGACCGCCATGGTCCGCTGTGGAAGGCGCTGGGACGGCTGACCCTACAGTCGCCCACCCCCCTCCGACCATTGTCAATGATATGAATGACCCGGCTACATTGTCCCCCGCAATCCCGCAAGCCCGCGAGCTCAAGCGAACGGGCAGCACGCGCGGACAGTCCCCCCCGACCCCAAGAGACCCCATGCGA
>VXOC01000230.1 GCA_009840215.1 Gemmatimonadota bacterium
TCACGCGTAAGATCTTCGGCAGCGTCAGATGTTTATTAGTGACAGGGGCAAGTTTGCAGGGGATTTGTGGGGAGTTGGGGCCTTGACGGCCCCTTCAGCGCGGGCGTCCTTGCGTAGACCACGACCACCCTATAGTTATAGACCGTTGCAGTCGCTGCGAGCCGCTGGCAAAGGACTCTGACTAAACAGCCTGTTTGGAGAAACACATGGAAGCACTCGATCCCACAAAACTGCCCACTGAAGTCGTCAAGTTGAGTCACAAGATCATCGACATCACACGATCCGTGTTTTCGCCGAAGTTGGCCGAGCGAGAAGCGAAGGCGAAGATCATCGCAGCACAGGCGGACGTGGCAGCGGGACACATTCGCACTCAGGGGAAGCTCGAAGATCTCGGAAGGCGGTGGTTCATGGAAGAACAGATGAGGCAACAGTGCCAGGATGAGGTCATAGCCAAGGCAATTGCGGGGGTGCACGACGAGCAGATCGGAACCGACACCCCGGATCCGGATGCCGACGTTGTGCGCCTGCTCTTGGACGGTGCTGGCTATGTATCGCAAGAGGAGCTGCAGGTCATTTGGGGTAGAACTCTTGCTGGCGAAGTCAGAAGACCGGGAAGTGTATCGCGCCGCACCATCAGCATTCTCAAGACGATGGACGAACATATCGCGATCGTTTTTGCGCGGTTTTGCTCCTTGGCTTGCTACATGACACCGATCCGAAATGAGATCATCGATGCGCGAGTCTTGTCTATGGGAGGACAAGCAGGAGACAACGCACTTAGCCCGCATGGGCTTTCGTACGAGGCGCTGACGATTCTCAGTGAGCATGGGCTTGTCGTACATGATTTCGATGCGTGGCGAGACTACGGTCCGTGCTATTGGCCACCGTTTCCGGGATACAACACGTTTCCATTCCGACATCAAGGCGAGTTCTTTGTTCTACGCTCGGCAGGCACGGAGGCCGCCCCTACGCCACCTTTCAAGTTCCATGGCCCTATGATGACGCTCGCCGGCATCGAATTGTCGCGGGTTGTTGATGCAGTACCGGTACCCGCCTATCTTGATCAACTGAGATCATTCTTCCGATCCAAGAAGCTGGAGATCACGCGAGCTAAAGCAGGTGGCACCTCTTCGTGAACCCAGTAGCGGTTTTCCGGCCGGGCGATCGGAAGCGCGGAGGCGGGGACAATCGCTGACGCTTCAGACTTCACTTCCGAGCAGAGGTAGTCCGCACCTCAGGGGAAAGAAGCACCTTGCGCGCCCCGCCAACCAAGCTCCGGGACGTACTGGGCGCTATAGATCCCAGTCCGGGACCAGCTTGCTGGGGTTCCGGCTGCACGCCTTAGAGCGACTGCTGAAGGATCACTACGCGGCGTCGGTGTCCGGCAACTGGCGCGTGACTCACCGGTTCGAGGACGGCGAAGCGGTTGACGTGGACTATGACTGAGGGAGAGGACCGATCGCCAAGCGCGACCCGCTACCAGTTGAACCCACCGACGCCACGTGTATCTTTGTCCGTCCGCCCTTGATTCTCGCCTCAGACCGGGACCGCTCAACATGACCGACCATAAGCTGATGTTCACCCTTTGGGATGTCGGACACGGGGTGTCTATCTGGATTGGGACCCCTAACGGATCCAATCATTGGATCGATCTCGGCCGAACGCCAGAGTTTTCGCCGAGCGAACACGTCGGGCGTTCTTACCGCGTATCCGAGATCGACTACCTGGTCATCAGTCATCCCGACAAGGATCACCTCGAAGATCTCCCCCAGTTCAGGAAGACCTTCAGTGACCCTAGAGTGTTGCAGCGCAACAAGTCGCTTCCAGCCAGCGACATGTTCGGACAGCGCACCAGACAGTACCAGAACGACTTCGCCGATCTGCACAATCGGTACACCTACTCAGTGCCCTTCGACCATAGCCCGACCAACCCCGAATTCAATGGCGGTGTCCGATACGCGGTCCGCTCGCTCGACCACGGAACCCGCGTGAACGGTGCCGTTGTCGTCCGCAACAACACGTCCGTGGTTGTCATGTTACTCTACAGAGGCGTGCTGTTCGTTTGTCCGGGAGACATCGAGCCGCTAGGGTGGCAAGAGCTTTGGCGGCACCACGCATCCGCCTTCCGCACCCTGATCGAAGATGCTGAATACCGGTTCCTGGTAGCGCCACATCACGGTCGTAAGAGCGGGTATTGCAAGGCCATGATGGACGCCGTTCAGCCGCACGTCACGTTCATCAGTGATGTTTGGGGGGCATCCGAGACTCATCCGGCGTTTCGCAGCGATCCCCTCGGCATTCAGTTTCGCTCCGGCGAAACAGTCAGGTACTACACGACCAAGCGCGGAGGACGTGTGCAGGTCATCGTTTCTTCTACTGAGTTCAGCATCAAGCAGTACGACGGATAGTGAGCCTGAACCGGTACCGACTTCCTGAAAAAGGAGATGGCCTAGTCATGGGCACTCTTCCGACGGAGCTTGTCGTGGGCGCGGTCCGGGAAAGCACACTCTCCCAGAAAGCGAAACTGATCCCAGCAGCTAGTCACAATAGCCGGAGGGATTCGGAACTCGCAATCTGTTAGTCCGGCATCATTCTAAAGCGGTCAATAGGCGGGACTGCCAGCAAAGGGAATCCAAGGATGACGTGCAGATTCGCCATTGCCGACACATATCCGTGATAGAGAAGTTTCGCGGCCACATCGCCTCCAAGGCGCGAAAGCGTGGTCTTCACACGCGAATTCTCCTTCGCGAGATGTTCCCAGGTATCACGGTTCTCGTCGCCGAGCACCTCAAGCACACGCGCCGCGCGCTTGGCCCGTTCGGGCCAAGCCTCGGTCTGCTCGCTGAAGTAACCTGCGGTCCAATACGGGCTGCGGTTGATCATGACCAAAGCGCCTTCGAGCCCTCGCCCATCCCGTGCCGCGCGGTCGAATCGATCCACCAAGCTGATCCGGCGTGTGGCTGTAGTCTTGTCGTAGAGCACGCGGATAACGCGGAGCAGCGCGAAGATCTCCCCGACAGCCGGTATGCGCAGTCGGCGGACCTTCGCCCACCGCATTGGTCCGGACCCATCGACGACTACTAGCGTATTGGGTTCCTGGAGCGCATCAGAGTGTGTTGGCCATCGGCGTTTCCGGGAGCGGACGCCGATGGGCCATTGCTCGGCCATGTTGTCGTAGACTCCACCGTCTGACAACACCATGAAGCGGGGCGTGGCCCGAGCCCCGCCCACAAAGCTGTGCTGCTTGGTGGCTAGCCAACGTGGTGGGAACCCACCGGGAAATGCCGCGGAGGCCTGTACGGCATCGGCAAGACGGCACTCTGCCGGAGACCCCCATCCGAGCCGATAGGAACACACGAAATCGCCCGAAAAATACACGTGATGACCGGCGCGCACATCAGTCGCACAGATCACATGCTGCACATTGTCGCGTTCGATTTCACGAAGCAGCGTGGGGCTTCCGTCCGCCGAATAGAGGGTCCTCCGGAAGGCCAGCGCGCACACTCGACCCCGCAGGCCGGCGAGGAGGCCGCAACCGACGAGCCCGGAAACGAAGCAGATCTTCCGCCAGACGAGGTCAACCGGAAGCCACCACAGCGCGAACGCGGCCACGAGGCCGACAGCTAGCGTGACGATGTAGACCCATGTAGTCCAAGATGCCCACAGTGTACCGAGGTGCGCCACCCGTCGGGCAAAGGGCCGGACGATTCGACTCTCCAGCTCTTCTGGTGTCAGGTTCGAGTAGTCTCCCCTCTGGGCTAGCCAGGCATTCGTAAGCGATCCACCTGAGACCGAAGAGATAGACACGACATCTCTGTTCCTACCCGCGTCAGTCAGGTAGAGCAGCACGCCGAGTCCGAACAACGAGGCACGATGCCCCCCTCCCGAGAGGGCGATAGCGATCTTTCTGGTCCGCTCCGCCACCTTTCCGGTCATCACGGATCCTCAGCACTGGTCAAGGTTGTCGTGTACCACGACACATCGTCACCCTCGCCAACGATGGCCATCAGTCCGGGCATGCCGTCAACGAACATGTGGCCCGTCAGCCATGCCAAGAATACCAGATCATCTGGGCTCGGCTCGCATGTCGATCCATCGGGGTGCGAGTGCCACTCCCCGAGGTACGCGACGGCGCCCCCCGTGCGGTGCGCGATTGCGTCGACGGCTTCCTTCAATCCGTCACAACCCCGGACATAGGAACTCGGCCACTCCTCGCTGTCGGGGGGTGAGGGTAGGGTGTCCACGACGTAGAGCACCTTGCGAAGGTGATCGGTGTAGCCTAGAAGAACACCTCCCGTCTCGTTGGGAAGGGCCTGCTTTCGCAGAACACTCAGTTTCCGCAGGACTCCTCGGTCAGTCCAGATCTGCCAATCGCCGCATTGGATCTCGACCGGGGCCGCCAGATCGACCGCTCGATGCTTCACCGAATGGTTCGCAGAAGCCTGCCAAACGGCGAGGCTAGACTCCGCGCCAGCGATCGTCTTCCTCAGCGCTCCAGCGGCAATGCCGGAAAACAGGGAAAGCGAGTCCTGGGACAGGGTGCTGGTCACATCGCGACATGTGTGCCCGTACCGCAGCCGCTCACCGTTCTCCAACAGATGCTCCGCGAACTCTTCCCGCTCAATCACTGCCCGATAGTACTGCGCCTCGATGCAGTCGAGTCGCATCGAACGAGCCTGATCCTCGGCCATTACGACCAGGTCGGTTCCATCCGGGTTGAGGAAGACCGAGATTCGGCGGGAGTCGCCGGGTGCCTCCAGCGCCAACCACCGGGCCACCGCTACGGAAGCGGAGAAGTCCAGCGAGATGTCGGTGGCATCAAGCTTCGTCCGAAGCTCATCGGCTAGCGGGGGGGTGAGCACATCCGCGCAGAACGAGTCAATCGTGCCACCGTCCTCGAAGCAGAGGCTCGCGAGGTGGGCTAGAGCGCCTGCTTTCTCATGGCCAACGCAGGGTCCCGGAAGAGCGTGGCGTGCCAGATTGTGTGGCAGCAGCACGTCGTCGTCGACGACGGTCCACGTTCCGAAGCCGGTGCGGACCAGGTTAAGAAGAGTCTGTGAACCGAGCGCTCCCGCACCCACTGCAAGGATATGAGGGTCAGGCGCACTCCGGTTTCCGCTTAGCATCTGGGCGCGTCGCCGGGTCAGGTCCCTGACTGGATTCAACGGAAGGAGCGGTACCTCTTCGGACGCGGAGGTCGTCCCCGGGTCGCCTATGATCGCACCAAAGTCTCCATCAACCTCGTCGACGAATCCGAGCGCCTTGCCGAGCCTTCCCACGCTCCCGGCTACTTGAAACGCCCGGACTTCGATGGTCTCCGGTGCACGGTCATGTGACCTTCGGACCGGGATCCTAAGTATGACGAGCGCAATCACGTCCGGGTCTCCAGCCCGTTCGATGATCCACGTCGTGAGGTTGTCTCGGAGCGTCTGGAGGAGGTCGGAGCCCATCGTCTGCAGAAACTCGTGCAGTTGGAGCAAGTTCTGTGGTTGATGGGTCAGGCCACCCTGGGTCTGAGGCTTCGTTTCGACGACGACAGCGATGCAGTTCCGGTCCCCCTCAATACCGTCGCCCGAACCCTGCCGACCAGCGACGTAGGTTAGACGGGCGCTACAAGTCCGTGGGATGGCGGATAGAGAGATGGCCTGCGGCCCACGCGAGGAACCAGCATCGAAGAGATGGCTTGGTAGGATCACGTGAGCCGGTGATCCCGGCAGGAACGGCTCAACAGGCTGGTCGGGCTGATGGAGCGTACCGATGGCAGTTTTGCTCAGCCAAGTGTGCAAGCGCTGCGCGAAGGCGGCCGCCGTCCAGCGAAGCCGCTGCTCAGTGTAGGGTTCGTCGAACAGACAGAGCGTCGGAGGTTCTCCCGGCGCAACGACGTAGGTATGCGGGACCCGCGGGAAGTCAGATCGGAGCGTGATCGCGCGCGGTTCGAAGCGGTCAGCCGGATCGAACTCAACCGCAATGGGCTCCACCATCCGGATGTCGTTCACCGGAAAGGTGGGCACCGCGGGCCTCACGTCGACCTGGACGACCTCCCACGCATCCGCGCGCCTCGTGACCCCCACGAGATCGACGAACGGGAGCACCTCGGCATGGAGGAGCTGAACTAACTCGCGCGCCTTCGCAACCCCGGCCTCTTCCGGGTCGACTGTTTCTCCCAGCAACGCAGGGAGCCTATCCAGCACGGGGAGATCGGTGGGTAGTCACCGCGGCCGCCCCGCTTACGATGACCTTGCGCACGGTCGCACCCCACTTGGTGATCTCGACTACCAGCGGCTTGGGTGCGCTGCGCTTGGGGTGCTCCATCGTCACGAGGAACTCGCCGGACTTGCTCGCCGCCACCTCGCGGTAGTAGTTGGCCGCCTGGCGGTGTGGAGGCTGCTCCGTGTCCTCGGCGGGAATGGGCTTGCTGGAGGAGATGAGGCGGCCTCGTTGCTGCCCCTGGACCTCATAGAGCCACTTGACCGGCGCGGTCGGCACCGTCTTCCGCTTCCCCTTCTCGGGTCCGAGCGACCGGTACGAGCAGTGGTGCGGAAGCTTGACCAGATGCCACTCCAGCCGCTGGGCATTCCCGTTTTTCCGGGTGACCTTCACGATGTCGGCGATGACTTCGTGATCGATGTCCGAGGAAAGGATGAGCTTGGTCTCGGTCCCGGACGCGACGAAGGTCGCCTGGACGACTAGGGCGTCCCGATTGCGGTCCACCATCTTTCCATCCTCCGAGCGCATCGCGAAAGGCGAATGCACGAAGAACTCCAGGCCGTCATCGGCCCGCGTGAAGCCAGGAATGAGTTGGCCCGCGTCCGTGATCAGATCCTTCCGGTCGGCAACAGTGAGTCCCTTGCTCCGCAGCCATTTCTCGAGCAGCGCGGGTCGCGAGAATACCCGGACTCCCTTCCCCTGCTCGAGCCGGTACCGAGCCTCTCTCTGGATGACCCTTTTGTCGCCGGTCAGGCCGGTTTCGATGATGGCAGCCGCTGGCACCCAAAGCTCGTCGATCTCGATCCGACCATCTCCCTGGTACTTGGACGCGTGTTCCAGATGGAAAAAGTCGGGAGCTCCGGTCACGTGATCGTCGTCCAGGTGGGTAAACGCCACGACATCGAAGCTCTTCCGGCCGGCCTTGGAGAGTTCGGCCCGGAGCTGCTTCGGGAGGTCGATCCGGCGATCGGTCGCGTCGTCGGGATCCCGCGTGTTCGCGTAGTCGAACAACAGGGTACGGCCGTTGGGGAGGTCGATCTTGCTGGTGTCCGCGTTGCCGAGCGGGTAGAACGTCACGGTATGCATGTGCTGTTGACTCCTGGTGTGAAGTTTCTCGCTCGCCTGCTCGACAGGCCTGGATGATCCAGCCATCTTGTCAGGGAGCGAACGAAGGCTATGTTATCGTCGGTTATCTATGGACAAGGTATACAGAAACGTATAGGTGGTCAAGGTGGTATCTCCCTCGATCTTCGGTCGTCGGTTGCGGCAGAGGCGAATGCTCCGCGGCTGGACGCAGGAGCAGCTCGCCACCGAGTCGCGGGTGCCCGCCGCAGTGATCAGTCATTTCGAGACCGGAACACGTCAGCGTGCGTCAGCGGCCAATCTAGTCAAGCTGGCGAAAGCGCTGTCCGTCTCGGTGGACTACCTGCTCGGCCGCTCGGACGAAGTGGATCTTCGGGATGACCGGGTACAGGCTACGTTCCGGCGGCTGTCGGACGCTCCCGCGGATACGATCGAACGGGCGGTCAAGGTCGTCGAAGCCTTGCTCGATCAGGACATGGAGCCCAAGGAATGAACCGCCGCGAGCGTGAGGTCCGTTCGCTTGCGACCGAACTACTCGATGACCTTGGGCTCAGCACTCCACCGATCGTTCCCGAGTGGATTGCCGGCGAAGCGGAACTCTCGGTGGAGGAGAGATCTCTCTCTCCTGGGGTCTTCGGAGCGCTGTGGAAGAAGGGCAACAGATTCGGGATCTTCGTGTCAGATTCCTGCCCAACGGTTGGGCACCAGCGCTTTTCCGTGGCTCACGAGCTGGGGCACTACCACATTGATGGCCACGTCGAGGCCATGTTCCTCGGCGAGGTTGAGGTCGTCGAATCATCAGGCGGGCTCTTCCGAAAACGACATGATCGCTATGAGCGTGAGGCCGACTGGTTCGCTTCGGAACTCCTGGTACCTGCCAACCCTTTCGTTTCGCGTATCAGAAGCGAACAAGCGGGCATCGAACTGGTTCGTGGGCTAGCCCGGGAGTTCGAGACCTCCCTCAGCATGACGGCGATCCGATATGCTGAGCTGACCGACCGGGCGGCTGCGTCGATTCTCTCGCGCGACGGCCAGATCGAGTGGGTCGCGCTGTCCACGCGGATTCGGGAACACGACTGGTCATGGGGACTGCAGAAGCGTGACATGATACCGCCGCGGACTGCTACTTGGAGTGTTGTCCGCGCCCGAACTGGATTCCGTAGGACCCCGAGCGCGTCGGACATCGGGTTGGTATGTGAGTGGTTTGAGGGTGCTCCTCCCGCTTTGGAGCTCGAAGAGGACGCTATCACCTTGGGTCGCTTCGGGCGCGTGCTAACGTCTCTTGACATTCCTGGCCTTCCCGATCCGGAGGAACTCGCGACGCAATCCGACGACGAGGAAGACGCAGACTGGCGCAACACACTAAGAGGTTATCGGATGGACTAGAATCCAGCCGTCAAGACGGTCGACGCCTCCGGGCCCCGGGGGGCCGTCGGAACGTTCCACCCACCCTCCGCGGCCACCCCATCGGCAACCGCCCCACAAATTCCGAGTCCCCGAACAGCACGTCCGCGGGCGCATATACACAACAGACGCTGCCGACGAAGGTACGCGGGTTGCTCTCGGTGGTGGGC
>VXOC01000225.1 GCA_009840215.1 Gemmatimonadota bacterium
CTTCCCGGCTGCGACGCCCCCGCCCCGCCCAGCCCCTTCGCCCAGGCCGGCGGCACCTTCCCCGACGGCTGGCCCTTCCCCCCCGCCACTCCACCCGTCACCGCGCGCGGCGGCATGGTCTCGACCACCGACGAGTTCGCCACGCGGGTCGGTCTCGACATCCTCGCGGCGGGCGGCAACGCGATCGACGCGGCGATCGCCACCGGGCTCGCGCTGGCCGTGGTCAACCCGGAGGCGGGCAACCTGGGCGGCGGCGGCTTCATGATGGTGCGCCTCGCGGACGGCAGCATCCATGCGCTCGACCACCGCGAGAAGGCGCCGCTCGCGGCCACGCACGACATGTACCTGGACGAGGACGGCAACGTCACGGACAAGTCCATCGTCGGGCACCTCTCGGCGGGGGTACCGGGCACGGTGGCCGGACTCTGGGAGGCCCACCGCCGTTTCGGCACCATGGAGTGGGCCGACCTGGTGGAGCCGTCGATCCGGCTGGCCGCGGGGTTCGAGGTGACGGGCCGCCTTGTCTCCACGCTGACGGCGGCGCGCGACCGCATCCTCGCCTTCCCGCGCAGCGCACGCATCTTCCTGCCCGGTGGCGACGTTCCACCCATCGGCGCCACCTTCGTGCAGCCCGATCTCGCCGCCGTCCTGACCCGGCTGCGCGACCAGGGGCCGGACGACTTCTACCGGGGCGAGACCGCGCGCCTCATCGAGGCCGAGATGGTGCGGGGCGGCGGGATCATCACCCGCGGGGACCTCGAGCAATACGAGGCCATCTGGCGCGAACCCGTCGCCTTCGGCTACCGCGGCTATACCGCCTACTCCATGCCGCCGCCTTCGTCGGGCGGGGTCACCATGGCGGCAATCGCGGGAATGCTGGAGCGCTGGAACCTGGCCGAACTGGGCTGGAACACCCCCGAGACGATCCATCTCATGGCCGAGTCCTTCCGGCGCGCGTACGCCGACCGCAACGAATACCTGGCCGACCCCGACTTCGTCGAGATGCCGATCGCCGAACTGACCTCGGAGGCGTATGCGGACGAGCGCGCCGCGACGATCTCGACCGGGCGCGCCACCCCCTCGGCCGAGGTGAAGCCCGGGCTGGACGCGGTCATCGACGAGAGCCACACCACGCACTACGCGGTGGTGGACGCGGCGGGCAACGCGGTGGCGGTGACGACCAGCCTGAACTCGTGGTATGGCGGGAAGGTGGTGGTGGAGGGGGCGGGGTTCTTCCTCAACAACACGATGGACGACTTCTCGGCGAAGCCCGGCACCCCGAACCAGTTCGGACTGGTGCAGGGCGAGCGCAACGCGGTCGCGGCGGGCAAGCGCATGCTCTCGGCGATGAGCCCCACGATCGTCGAGGACGCCGATGGCGCGCTCTTCCTGGTGAGCGGGACGCCGGGCGGCGCCACGATCATCACCACCGTGCTGCAGACCCTCTTCAACGTGATCGATCACGGCATGAACGTAGTCCAGGCGGTCCATGCGCCCCGCGTTCACCACCAGCACCTGCCCGACCAGGTCTACTTCGAGCACGCCGGCCTCCCCGGGTCCACCGTGCAGGCGCTAAGGGCGCTGGGCCACACCGTCGTGGGGCGCGATCCGGGCCCGGCGGAGGCCTACTTTACCGGCGGGATGTCGGGCGACGTCCAGCTGATCATGGTGATGCCCGACGGTTCGCTGGCGGGGTGGTCGGACCCCAGACGGGGCGGGTTGGCGCTGGGGTTCCGGGAGTAGCGGTCCCGGGCTTGCCGGGGCTCAGCCCGGCTCCCGCGCCGGAGTCGTGTCCGGCCGCACCACCGAATCACGCCAGAACCCGAGCGAGTCGCCCCACGGCACCGGACCCTCCCGAGCCACAAGCGGCGGCACATCCACCGGTGCCCGCAGCTCCACCACGATAATCGTCCCGGCCATGATCAATCCCGGAACCACGGCCATCGCCAACCCCCGTCTGGAAGCAGTTCTCTGCCGGCGCGCCGCCACGGGATCCGGAATCACGGGCCGGTTCACCACCGTGCCCTCGATCGGGCGCTCATAACGGTCGGCCGAAAGGGTCTCGAAGTCGATCTCGAGAACGACCGGCTCCCCCGGCCCTCCCGATCCGATCGCGGTCCGCACGCGGCCCAGCAGCCGCACCCCCTGTGGAAGCAGGACCTCTCCTCCCGGTCCCGGAACATCGTGTGTGACCATGACGACCACGGGATCGTCGACCCGATGCGAAGCCGTGGAAATGTCCTCGTCCGGGGCGGCGTTGATGCGTGTGCCGGCCGGGATTCGAACCGGCGGCAACGGTTCGGGAGCGACATCCTCGGCGAGTTCGTCGTCCAGGAGCCCGGCCGAGTCCTCTCCTACACCCGCCCCGGCCGGCACCAGCCCCTCCTCCATACCCGGATCGACCGGTTCCGTCAGTGGAGGTACAACCTCGGCACTTCCAGTCTGCCCGGCCGTACCGGAGTCCGTCTGCACCTCCTCCTCCGCAGACGATTCCCCATCGCCGCCACAGGCGCCCGATCCGACGACACACGCCAGCGCCGCCGCCGGTACAGCCAGCCTCCAGCGCCTCCTGTAGGTTGTCGCCATTGCCACGTCCTCTGACGAACATTGCCACCCCGGAACACCCGGAGTCCGCCCACATTGGACACCGGGACCCGCCCCGACCGCGTTAATATACAGGTCAGAGCGTCCGCACCCCGCATGCCGGCCGCACCGCCAGCCCTCCATCCCCCACCTGACGCCACCACCCGGACCACCAGCCAGCCCACCCATGCGCCAGCTCTGGACCGTCCTCCCGTACTTCCGTCCCTACCGAACGCCGATGTTCTGGGGTCTGGTGCTGGTCATCCTCGCCAACGCCTTCTCGCTGGCGAACCCCTACCTACTCAAGCTCCCGATCGACGCGCTGACCGCGAACACCGGCACCGATCCAAACGTCATCGGCCGCACCGTCCTCACCTACGCCATCCTCATCGTCGGCATCGCGCTCCTGGGCAACGCCGCCCGCTACGGCATGCGCGAAATCCTCAACGGCCTGAGCCGCCGCATCGAGGTGGACCTGCGCAACGACTTCCTCCGCCACCTGCTGCGCCTCGACGCGGGCTTCTACAACCGCACCCGCACCGGCGACCTCATGAGCCTCGCCACCAACGACACCCTCGCCGTGCGCCAGGCGGCCGGTCCCGCGGTCATGTACTCGGCGAACACCATCGTCAACTTCGTCCTGGGCCTCGGGGTCATGATCTGGATCAGTCCCAGCCTGACCCTGGCCGCACTCGTCCCCATGACCCTCCTGCCGCCCATCGTGCTATGGTTCGGCCGCACCATCCACAACCGTTTCGAGCGCATTCAGGAGCAGTTCGCGGCGCTCTCGACGATGGTGCAGGAGAACCTCACCGGCGTCCGCATCGTGCGGGCGTACGCGCAGGAGGCGGCACAGGCGCGCGAATTCGACGCCTTCAACCGGGACTACCTGAAGCGCAACATGCACCTCGCATACGTATCGGGGGCGTTTCACCCGATCATGGGGCTGCTGACCGGTGGGGCGATGGTGGTGGTGCTCTGGTACGGGGGCCGCCAGGTCATGACCGGCGCGATCACGACGGGCGACTTCGTGGCCTTCTCCTACTACCTGGTGCTCCTCGGCTGGCCGATCATCGCGCTGGGGTGGGTCGTCAACCTCTTCCAGCGCGGTGCGGCGTCGATGGGGCGGATCAACCGGATCATGGCGACCCGGCCCGCCATTGCGCCGCCCACGTCGCCGCATCCGCCGCCCACGGGCGCCGCAGCCATCGAGTTTCGGAACGTTTGTTTCCGGTACGCGGGGAGGGGGGATGGCGCCGGGATGGGGGAGGGCCCCGGGGGGCTGGAGGAGGGGGATGAGAGGCGGCTGGCCGACACGGGAACACGCGTGCCGGAGCCGGGCCGCCTCGTCCTCGACGACGTCTCCTTCACCGCCGAACCGGGCCGCACAGTCGCGATCGTGGGCCCCACCGGCTCCGGCAAGAGCACACTCGTCTCCCTCATCGCGCGCGTCCACGACCCCACCTCCGGCGCGGTGCTGCTGGACGACGTCCCCCTCACCGACTACGACCCCGCCGACATCCGGGCCCGCATCGGCTTCGCCCCCCAGGACACCTTCCTCTTCTCGGCGCGGCTGGGACGCAACATCGCCCTCGGCCTCGACCCCACCCTGCCCGAAGCGGCCCTCCACCAGCGCGTCCGCGACGCCTCCGTCGCCGCCGACCTGCACGACACCGTCGAGGCCTTCCCCGACGGCTACCGCACCCGCCTCGGCGAGCGCGGCATCAACCTGTCCGGCGGGCAGAAGCAGCGGGCCACCCTCGCGCGCGCCCTCGCCACCGATCCCCCCGTTCTGATCCTGGACGACGTGCTCAGCGCGGTGGATACGGCCACCGAGTCACGCATCCTGCAGGGTCTCCGCAACGAGCTGGCGGGGCGCACCGCCTTCATCATCTCCCACCGGGTAACCGCGGTGAAGGACGCGGACCTGATCCTGGTTCTGGACGAGGGGCGGATCGTCGAGCGCGGACGGCACGACGACCTGGTGGCGCGGGGAGGGACCTATGCGTCGCTGCTGAGGAGGCAGCTGCTGGAACAGGACCTGGCGGGAGCGGCCTGAGGGGGCACGCCAGCCGGGATCGACAATCCACTTCGTGCAACCATTCCGCCACCAACGTTGTCCTCCTGCCGGCCACATCGATTCCCACGTGGAAAACTCCACCCGCTCAAGGAGGATTCAGTGAGTACGAGTCCCGAACGCCAGACACGCGCGATCCGCTGGCTCCAGGCCTACGCCGCCCTTTTGACCATTGCCCTGGCCGTCCTGTTCGTCAGGAGCGGAGCGGCCACGGACGGTGTGCTGCGGGTGCGCGGACTGATCATCGAGGACGAGGCCGGACGCGAACGGATCCTCATCGGCGCGCCGATTCCCGAGGCGGACAACCGCGTGCGCACCGACGAGGCCCGGGTGCGGGAGGTCTGGGCGTCCCGGTATGATGACGGGGAAGCGTACATGGGCTACTACCAGGACTACGATCACGCGGCCAACGGCATCGTGATCCTCAGCGAGGACGGCTTCGACCGGGTTGTGCTGGGCGACCCGGTGCCCGACCCGAACATCGGCAGGCGCATCGCTCCGAGCACGGGCCTGGTGATCAACGACGCTGAGGGATTCGAGCGTACGGGGTACAGTGTAAAGGTCGTCGACGGTACCTATCGCGTGGGTTTGGGCCTCGACTCGAATCGTGGCGGGGAAGGCCTCGTCCTGACGCTGGACGATGACGGCGTGGCCGGCGTCATCGTGGGCGAGGGAGATGACCGGCTCTATCTCGGCAAACTGCCCGCCGGGCTAGGATGGTGGGGTCTCGAGGAGGCGTTTCGAGGGCTGCTGATTGCGCGAGATGGCGAGATCGTTCACCAGTTCAATGGCGCGGGAGAAGGGTGACATCGGGACGCAGGGTATTCCGTCAAATGTCAACTGCGCATCACATTATGTAAAGCAGAGATGACATTCGTCGAACTGCGCGTCCAAGTAGCAGTCCGGCGTTACCTCCCTGAAGAGGGCCCGGGATTGGGTGGTCTGACCGGCGTCCCGCGCAACCGCATCACGACTTCAAGCCCCTGCAGCGCGATGTTCTCCCTCGCGTAGTCCATCGGGGTCCGGCCGTTGTCGTCGAGTGCCGCGGGATCGGCGCCCAGCTCAAGCAGCATCTGGAAGGCGGCGGCGGCCCTCCTTGCCGCAACGTGCAGAGCCGTCTGGCCACGCTGGTCACGCGCTTCCACATCCGCACCCGCTCGCACGAGCGCCTCGATGATTTCCGGGCTTCCGTTGCGGAGAGCCGCCATGTGCAGCACTGTCGCACCCCGCTCCTCCGGGATCGTCATCGTGGCCGCCCCCTCCATCATCAGGGGAATCGACGCACCGGTCACCCGTGCGGTGACGTCGGCCCCCGCTTCGATGAGCGCCGTCACGATGGCCGGGTCACGGCTCACGCCGGCCGCTTCGAGCAGGGGCGTTCTGTTTCCGTACGCCCAGTGCGAGTCCGGAAACTCCGCACGTGCCTCCAGTTCCGCTCCCGCGTCCAGCAGGACGGCGAGCACCGCCGGGTTCGAGGTCCGGCCGACCGCCTCGTGCAACACCGTCCATCCGGTCGACCCGCGGGCGTGTACATCGGCGCCGGACTCGATCAGCAGGGCCGCGACCGCGGGGTTGTCGTTGCCCGCCGCCTGGAAGAGCGGGGTCTCTCCCTCGTAACCACGGGCGTGCAGGTCGGCACCCGCTTCCAGCAGGACCGCAGCGACCTCAGGGTCCGCGTTGTCGGCAGCAGCCAGGTGCAGCGGCGTCCAGTCCCAACCGTAGTGGATGTGATACCCCTTCGCCCGCGCGTCCACCTCCGCACCGGCCTGAAGCAGCGCCCGAACCACAGGAGCGCTCCGGTGACGGGCAGCCATGTGGATGGGCTGGTGGTTGTCACCATCCCGGGCGTGTATGTCCGCGCCCGCCTCCAACAGCACCGAGATGACCGCGGTGTCCCGAGTCAACGCGTAGGCCACGTGCAGGGGGGTGGAGCCCGCCGTAACGGTCCGGGACCTCTCCGTCCTCGCCTGGACGTCCGACCCGGACGCGATGCAGCCCGAGACCTGTTCCGCGTCGGCGAGCGCGAAGAAGACCGGGGTGTTCCAGTGCTCGCAGCTGAACGGGTCGGCCACCATGCCGGAATCGTTGCGCGCGGCCGGATCCGCCCCCAGCTCCAGCAGCCGGGTGGTGATGGCGGGATTCTCTTCTCTCACGGCCAGGTGCAGCGGCGTCTCACCGCGCGCGGTTCGTGCGTTGACGTCGGCGCCGGCACGCACAAGCAGTGAGATCATGGCGTCGTTGTCGTTGGACCAGGAAGCTGCGGCGCTGTGGAGCGGCGTACGGCCCAGGGCGGTACGCGCGTTGACGTCGGCTCCGCTATCCAGCAGGGCGGACGCGACGGCGTTCCCGGCGGGGGGCATGTTCGCGGCTGAGTGGAGCGGGGTCGAGCCATGCCTGGTCCGCTCGTTCACGTCCGCGCCGGCCTCCAGAAGGAGGCGCACCATGGCGATGGTCCCATCGCCGCGGAAGTTCAACCCCACGCTCAGTCGATGCAACGGGGGATCACCGTATTCGTTCCTCGAATCCAGCGGCGTGCCTGCTTCGATGCATCCGCGGACGCTCTCGACGGTCGCTGCATCGAAGAAGTTGTAGTCGCTCCAGTCGCAGACCGGACCCGGAATCATCCCACGGGTGTTGCGGGCCTGCGCGTCGGCGCCCAGCGACAGAAG
Organism: Gemmatimonadota bacterium; assembly: GCA_009840215.1. GTDB lineage: Bacteria > Gemmatimonadota > Gemmatimonadetes > Longimicrobiales > Gaopeijiaceae > Bin94. Next base: position 7,330 of record VXOC01000225.1, read on the forward strand.
CCGCTCGATGACGGCGGGGCTGTCGTGCTTCCAGGCCGTGTGCAGGGGCGTATCACCCGCCTCGTTGCGCGCGTTCACATCCGCCCCGGCTTCCACGAGCGCGGACAGGATGGTCGCATCGGCGTGAGCCGTTGCCAGGTGGGACGGTGTGTCGCCCTGGCCGGTGCGCGCGTCAACGTTTGCGCCCGCCTCGATCAGTGCGGCCACATTGTCCACGCGCCCCTTCCGGGCCGCCCAGTGCAGCGGCGTCTCGCCGTCGTCGGTCGCGGCTTCGGGGTCCGCGCCGACGTCCACCAAAGTGGTGACGGTACGGGGTTGACCATACTCGGCCGCCACGTGCAGCGGCGACCGTCGCTCATAGCCCGCCAGATTCGGATCCGCCCCGGCCTCCACGAGCGCGCGAATCACACCCGGGCCCGCTTCCCACGCCGCCGTCTGCAGTGCGTTTCCCCCGTACCTCGTCTGGATGTTCGGATCCGCGCCATGCGCCAACAGCTTCCTGGTGAGCCCGCTTACCGTATCGGCTTCGTACCCGCTCAGCGACAGGTGCAGGGGAGTCCTCTCGAAGAACGACTCCGGAATGTTGACGTCCGCCCCCGCCTCCAGGAGGGCATCGAGGACGACCGTATTGGGGCGCCGGCCCATGATTCCCACCGCCAGAACCAGCGGCGTAACTCCATCCCCACCGCGTGCGTTCACATCCGCGCCCGCCTCCAGCAGCATCTTCACGATCGTCGCAGCCGTGTTCCGGGCGGCGGCGTGCAGCGGCGTGTTCCCTGTTTCACTCTCCGCGCCCGCTTCCGCGCCCGCTTCCAGCAGGGCGGTGGCAACGGCCACGTTCTCATGCGCCGCTGCGATATGGAGTGGTGTGGTGCCGCCATTGTTTGCCACCCCCGCCGCCAGGCCGGCATCCAGCAGCATTGTGGTAATGGCCGGATCCGGGTTGGAGGCCGCGTGGTGCAGGACGGTGGTGCCGAAGGCGTCGGTCGCCGCAATGTCGCCGCCCGTGTCCATGCAGAAGCTGTAGACGGCGAAGTCGGCCGCGAGGGGGAATACCGGAGTCAGCCACAGCTCGCAGTCGGCAGGATTCGCGATCAGGCCGTCGTCGTTGCGCGCAAGCGGATCGGCGCCCGAACGCAACAGTTCCTCCACCGCCGCCGGATTGATCCGGGGATCCTGCCAGGGCATGTCGACGCCGGGGTTGCTCCATGCGCTGTGCAGAGGCGTGTTGCCGCGGTCGTCGCGGGCGTTGACGTCGGCGCCGGCCTCATGCAGCGCGGTGATGATGCCCGGGTTCAGATTCCAGCGCGCGGCCTCGTGCAATGGCGTGAGGCCGCTGAAGTCCCGCACGCCCACGTCGGCGCCCCCCTGCAGGAGTATGTCGATTACGGCCGCGTCCGGCGCGGCGCGCGCGGCGTGGTGCAGGGGGGTTCCGCCGCTTTCGTCCAGCGGGGCGACGGGATCCGCGTCCGCGCTCAGGCACGCCGCAACCGTATCCGCCGAGGCCGTGCGGAAGAAGTCGAAGGCGCCCCAGTCCCGGCAGGTGACGGGGCCGGGGTCGGGCGG
>VXOC01000041.1 GCA_009840215.1 Gemmatimonadota bacterium
GTGGAGGGGTGTGGGGGGGCGGGGTTTTCGTTGCGGGTGAGTGGGTGCCGGGAGACGCGGTCGGCGATCGTGCTGGTGCGGCATCCGAAACCTGGATTGGCCGTGGCCGCGTTGGCCGAGCGGGGAGTTATCGTGGACAGTCGGCCGGGAGTGGTGCGGGTCAGTCCCCACTTCTACAACACGGTGGACGAGGTGGACGGGTTTGTGGAGGGGTTGAAGGAGACAGTGAGAAAGGGAACTGGCCTCGGCCATCTCTTACCGGATCCGTAGCCTCATATTGTCAGCACCGGAAAGGCCTCCTGTTGGAACCCGGCGATTCCGGCGCCGGCTTCTGCGCACTACAATCAGGATGAGCCTTCCCGGTGCTGTCAACAGACCCCTTAGCGGACCAGGCTCGCTTGTGGGCTAATCTCTTGGCGGCTGCTCCCGGAAGCAGATGTCTTCTGCGCGGAATGTGCCGCAGTTGAGCTTCTTGAAGCAGTTCCACACTGACCCGTCATCACGGGTCTCTCGGGTGTGTCCTTCGGATGTGCAGACGATCGGCGGCTCCTGGCAGCTCCCCGGGGCGGGGGTGAATCCGCCAGCAACGAGGAGGGTGATTGACAGGGCGGCTGCACCGTACAGCGCCCGGACCTTCAGGTTGATCGAGTTCATTTCGACTCTCTCCGGTCTGAGGTGGTTATGGAGGTGACGCGAGCAACGACGACAGCGTGTGTACCGAGTTCGTGCTCGATGATGTAGGCCACAAGGCCACCAGGGCCGAATGCATCCGGCCGCTGGCTGTTGAAGAGCGTGCCGACATACCTGCCGTCTGCTTCCATCAAGTCGATTGGGCCGTCGGCACCCGTCACATCGGATCTCGTGATCCACATGCGACCCGCCCAATCCACTCCGATCCCCCGGACTACAGGGACCTCGCTGGCGAAGCTGAGATTCTCGACACCCGCAAGGAATTCCTCGTTCACCTTTTCGGGGTTGACATCCGGGATGGACACCCCGAGAAGGGTCTCAATGTCCTTGACCGCATTCCGAACCTGTCTGGCCGATGTTCCTCCTCTTCTACGCTCCCGCTCCGCTTCCATCGCGATCTCCGTCAGAGGGAACGGCTTGATGGCCCGTTCGACAACATTCGCCACCTCGCCATCCCTCGACAGGACCTTGATGCGGTAGCCCACGGAATCTGCCACGGCAACCCTGCCGTCGGAGAACCCGGCGATGCGCACCCTGGGTAGCATCGTCAGGCCACTTTGGCTTGGTGGTGGGCCCCACGCGGTGTAGTAGGGTGCGGACTCGATCGAGTCCGCGACGAAGGCGTATGTGAACAGCGGAACCCCCTTGTTGTCTTCCCTGTCCTGGCGTCGTGACATCCAGTAGTCGTCCACCCCGACAAGGCGGTCACCAGCAAGAACCGACTGCTGGCCCGGTACCGGCCTGCCTCCCCCTGTGGATAGCCGTACAGTACCCGTGTACCGTCCATCCGGGTTGAACACCCACAAGCCGGGCACTGCGATGTCGAGAACCATGACACGACCATCGGGGAACGCATAGGAATGCCGGGGCAACCGGAACTCCCCCGGCCCCTCGCCTCGGCGTCCGACTTCCCTGACAAATCGTCCCTCACTGTTCCACGTCGTCAGGCGTGCCTGCTCGGAATCGTAGAGATGGAGGTTGCCCAGCTGGTCGAAGCCCAGGGAATTGACCTGGGTCAGCATGGAATCCACGGGAGACTCTCCGACGATGAACACCGTATCAGCGGCGAGCGCCAACGCCAGATCTTCCTCGAGCAGCACCTCCTGGCGGGGCTCGTCGCATGATGCGATGACTACGAAAGCGAAGAGCGAGAGCGAGCGGTTCATCGGTCAACCGTTAGAGGGGAAGGAACGGGAAGCAGATCTTCTTCGCTTCGAGAGTGGGGCATTTGAGTCCGTGAATGCACACCATCCCGTTTTCGAGCGTGACCTTGTCGTTCTCACACTCCTCGATATTGGGAGGAGGTGGAGGGGGGTCCTGACCAATGACCGGTGTGGAGAGCAATCCCCCTGCCGTAGTGGCCAGAACCAGGGCGGGTACCGCCATGAGCCTCATGGGGTGGATCGTGAGTGCCTTGAGCATGGCTCAAGCTCCTTTCGTTTGGTGCCTGGAATGTGAAGTGAGAGGTGCTGCCTGCATTGGAAAACTCCTTGCTCTAGACTGGAACCAGACCGCAACCAAGCTTTTTCCGCGTCCAACCTCAGTAAGTGTGCGATACCGCAAGCTCGACGCGATGCCCTCTCAACGCTCTAGCTTGTCCTCTCAGCGGTTCGTTTTCCGGCCTTCGGTCCTTAGGTTGGCGGGAAAGAGAAAAACTTCTTCCACAGCCCTCCTCACCCAGTATTCCAGGGGAAGGTTCGGAAGCTGGCTCGGTGTCCTTCCCACGAGTCTCCTCGTGAACCGGCTCCAACCGGCGACATCGGAGAATCCCAGCCGCATCGCAAGAGTCAACCCGCTCACACCTTTCGCATGAAGGGCCATTCCGTGGAGGAAGCGAATCCAGCGCAACGCTCTCGAATACTGGAATCCGTGACGAAGTGCGGCTTCCGTCAAATACGCGGGCCGACACCCCACGCACTCGGCGATTTCGGCAACTTTCCTCAGATACGACCCCTCGCCCCGACCATCGCCAGAACTCCCGCGACGCTCGGAGTCCCCAAGCAACTCATCGTGCGGCCCGGATTGGTCCAGGTCCGGGATGCCGCGCACTCTCTGGAATGCCGCGTGGTACAACCCACGCCTCGGTACGGACGGACCGGGGCACGCATTCAGGAAGAACTTGATCTCCTCGGCGAAACTCCGTCGGCTCGGGTCCATGGCGCCTCTCCACCGCTGAATGGTTCACAATTCAGTTGGCGAAGCACCCATACGCCCGTCGCCGTTCCACCTGCGGGACGCTACCACCCCACCCCACACCGCGTCAACTCACCGGACGCACCCTCTTCCTCAACACGAACAGCCCCTCCTGCATGCTGGTCACGATGATCGTGCCGCTATCGAAGTACGGATAGTTGCTCCACGCGCCGCCGAAGCCCGGTCCCTCTGCGTGCGGCGCCGTGTCGAAGTAACCGACCTCGCGCGGGTTCTCCGGGTCCGAGATGTCGAGGATGTGCAGGCCGTAGAGATAGTTGGCCTGGTACATCAGGTCGCCCTTGATGTAAAGGTTGTGCGCGCTCGCGGTCATCGAGCCCATGAATTCCTTGACCAGCACGGGGTCCTCGAGATCGCTGACGTCCCAGACGAGGGTGCGCGTGGTCTCCACGTTGCCGGCGATCACGTCGGCCTCGTCGTTCTGGTAGAAGTAGCGGTGGTCGTCGGTGAGCCAGCCCTGGTGGATGTAGGCCGGGTTCGGCGAGGAACCGCTGCCGACGACGACCGGGTTCGCCTTGTCGGTGACGTCCTGGATCTGGAAGGTGCGGCCGTTCGAGTTGAGGCACAGCTCCCGTCCCTGGTAGTCCTCGTCGGGGCCACGGTAAATGACACACTGGGTGTCGTGCGTGCCGCCGGTCGGGGCGCAACCCACGAACTCGGGGTTACTGGGATCGTTGACGTCGATCATGTGGAGGCCGCCACCGCAGGTGTCGCCCGCGCCGCCGCCCCCGATCGTGTAGGCGATTCCGGTCTCTTCATTGATCGCGATGTTGTGCGAACTGCCGATGCGCCGGTAGTGCACGTCGGGTTCGAAGAGCACGGGCATCTCCGCCGGCGAGATGTCGCGCAGACGGGTAAGATCCAGGATCTGGAGACCGTGTTCGCCTGCACCGTCGGCCACAACGAACGCGTGATTCCTGTACGTCTTGATATCCCGCCAGAGCTGGGACGGCGGGGTGCCCCACGGCTTGGGCAGGTCGCCGACCAGCACCGGGTTGGTGGGATCGGTGATGTCGACGAACGATGTACCGTCGTTGCGTCCCACGAGCGCATACTCGCGCCCGGTCTCGGGGTCGGTCCAGCCCCAGTTGTCGTTGGCGCGCACTCCGCGTGCGCGATCCCCGGCCCGAAGGAGCGAGGGCGGGATGTAGGCCAGGAGCTCGATCTCGTCACAGTCGAAGAGGCCGACCGCGCCCTCTTCCGGGCAGCGTCGCTCCTCGCCCACGACCGCCGCGAGCATGTCGGGCGCGCTGACGAGCATCTCTCCGTCACCCCAGCCATCGCCATCGCGTTCGAAAAGGTGGACCGAGCCCGCCTCGTGGTGCATGCCGGGCGCCCCGACGGCCACTACCCCGGCGTCCGCGACGACCAGGCCGCCGAACTTGTCGCTCTCGACCGTCTCCTCCATTGGGAGCTGGATGCGGCGTGGCTGGGCGGGCAGCGATCCGTCCGCCTGCGCCTCGTAGACGAAGGCCGAGCCGAGTTCGTAGCCGCGCGTGGTGGGCGCGCCGACCCATACGTCGTCCCCGGCGAAGGCCACGGCCTCGCCGAAGCGGTCGCCGCTCTCGCCACCAACAAAGGTCAGCCGCTCGTCACCGGGAACCCACCGTGTGAGGTCCGCGTTCCACGTGTACATGTAGATCGCGCCGCGGCTGTCGTTTGCGCCCGGGGCGCCGCCCACGAGCCTGTCGCCGGAAGCCGCAAGGGCAGACCCGAAGTTGGCGTTGCCCCCCGCATCCGTTTCGAGGGCTCCGGCCTCTTCCCAGCCACCACTGCCCAGGCTGAACCGATAGACGCGGCCGGTCTGTTCGCCCGCCGGGTCCCCCGTGCTCCACTGCGGAGCCGTAATCAGCACCCCATGCGAAGTGAAGAGAATGGCCGCGCCGAAAAGGTCGCCGTCCGTTCCGTCGCCGGGCTGCAACCGGGCGCGCTCGATCCAGTTGCCGTCGCCGTCCCGCTGATACGCGTGCACGACGCCCCGGGGATCGGTCGGCTCCTCCACGTCCTCCGCATCCGGAGGTCTCATGAACCGCGCGACAGGTACCCCCGGCACACCGACCATCAGCCAATCGCCGCCGGCTGCCAGGCTGAGGCCGAAGTCGGTCCCGCAGTACCCGTCGAAGCGACACTCCGGGGACTCGCCGGCGATCTCGTCACCCTCGATCGTTTCCGTGGCCTGCCACGCGCCGCCGTCCTCGCGCTCAAAGACGTGAATCGCTCCGCCGCGCTGGCCGATGAACAGGGTGTTGCCGGTCCTTGCCAGGAGGGTGCCGAAGCCGTCCGCGCGCTCCGAGTCGGGGGCGTGCAGGACCGAGGACTCGCGCCAGGTGCCGCCCGACCGGCTATAGATGTAGACCGCGCCCGGGCGGAAGCTGGTGGTCGGTTCGGCGATGAGGATTTCTTCGCCGCCAATCAGGACCTGGTGGCCGAAGGCGCCTGACTGGGCGGCGAGGGGCGGGGGGGGTGCGAGGGCAAGAACGGTGATCGCGATTGTTGCGGCGGCAGTCGCAAAGCCGATACGAGGCCGGGTAATGGTCCTGGGGCACATGGGTAACTCCTGATGGGGCTGGATCGTCGGGAACGGCATCGTAGCCAACGGTATCGGGGCGGCGCAACAGGAATCGAGAAGACTCGGTGGTTGCGCTGACTGGTGGGTAGTGCCGGCAACAATGTGGAAGCCGGTGAAGGACTTCGCCCCTGCTCACCCGGATTCGGCCGACCACTCCAGAACGAGCACCTCGATGTCCATCGCGACGATCATGCGATCATCCAGCACAATGATGTCCTTGACGACCAGCCCTTCCCTCCAGTTGTGAAGGCCCTCCGCTGGCACCCTCAACGATGGCTCACCCTCGGCGAGCGGGATGCTGAATGCGACCGGGTCGCCCGCCAGGCCGACCGAAACGGCCCACAGTCTGCCTCACTTGTCGGCCATCCCGGAATCGAGTAGCATTGGAGTGCTATCCACGAGGGAGACTCATGGTCCGAAATGTGAAGCTGCGCCGAATGGGGGGCTCCGTCGGGGCTACCCTGCCGAAGGACATGGCGGAACGCCTGCACCTGGGGGCAGGTGACGACGTGTTGGCCGTGGAGACGGCAAACGGGATCTTGTTGACCCCTTACGATCCGGATGTGGAAGAAGGACTCGCGCTGGCGGCCGCCGCCCAGAAGCAATACCGGAGGGCCCTTAGAGCACTCGCGAAGTGACCCGGCCGGAGCCCCGGTGGATCCCCCGGCTGGTCATCGAGGCCGTCCAACTCGACCAGATCCGCGAACACGGCGGCCTGATCGGCATTCGGGACGACAACGCCCTGGAGGCTGCCCTGGCCCGAGCAAGGCACCGGTGGGCCTACGAGCCCGGGGCCCATCTCGCGCACCTCGCCGCCAGCTACCTGTTCGGGATCTGCACCGGTCATCCCTTCCGGGACCTTGTCCCTGCAACTCCCGCGGCAGGACTCGAACCTGCGACCCGACGGTTAACAGCCGTCTGCTCTACCAACTGAGCTACGCGGGATTGTGAAGAAGCGGCGTGAAAAATCGCACCGGACGCGCACGGGCGTCAACCGATTCCACGGGGCACTTCCCAGTTGTGGACTTCGACTCCAGCCAACGATTGCCGCTTCCGTCCCCGCATACCCCTACACATTGAACCGCACCCGCATGATCTCCCCGTCAGCCACCACATACTCCTTCCCCTCCACCCGCATCAGCCCCGCCTCCTTCACGGCCTGCTCCGACCCGTATTCGGCGAACGCCTCATACGCGATGATCTCGGCCCGGATGAAGCCGCGTTCCATGTCGGTGTGAATCTGCCCGGCGGCGGCGCGTGCCACCGTGCCGCGCGGGATCGTCCAGGCGTGCACATCCTCGTTGCCCAGGGTGAAGAACGAAATCAGGTCCATGAGACCGTACGCGGTGCGGATGAAGCGGGAGAGGATCGGCTCGGGAAGGCCCAGGTCCTCCAGGAACTCGGCCTGGTCGTCGGGATCCAGCATGGCGATCTCGGCCTCGACGCTGGCCGATAGTACCATTGCGGCGCCCCCCATTTCGTCGATCTCGCCAGCCAGCCCCGCCGGGAGTTCCTCGCCCGCGCGCTCCTCGTCGACGTTCACCGCGGCCAGGAGCGGCAGGTCGGTCAGCAGTCCGTATCCTTTCAGGAATCCCCGGTGCAGCTCGGCGGCCGACAACAGCCTCAGCGCCCTGCCCTCCCCCAGCGCGGCGGTGCATGTCTCGAAGGCATCGATCTCGCGCACGTCCGCCCGTTCCTTTCGCGCCCGGTCGAGCCGCCGCTCCACCACGGCCAGATCCGCCAGCACGCACTCGTCGTGGAAGGCGCGCAGCTCGGCGAGAGGATCGGAGTCGGCTTCGAGGGCGGGGTTCGGGAAGTCGCGCAGGACCAGGCAGAGCGCGTTCCGGTCCCGGATCTCCTGAAGGGCACGGGGGGAGAGGACCCTGGGCGTTCCGCCATGCTCACCCGGCACGTCGCGCAGGTTGATCGTCGCGTGGGTGGTCTTCCTCGGCGAGATGACGCGGGACAGGAAGTCGAGCCGCGAGTCCGGCACGCGCACCGTGCCCACCCGGACCTCCCCGCCATAGCCGACGGGCACGTCGAGCCCGGTCATCGCGTTGAAGAGGGTCGTCTTGCCCGAGCCGGGGAATCCTGCGAGGCCGAATCTCATGGCGAGGGGGTGCCGGACCTCGGGTCCACACGACGGCTGCTCCCGGTGCGCGCTGTCCCGGTCCGGTCGGGGGCGGCACCGGCGGCAGGGGACGCCCGGCGTACACCTCGGGGGCCGCGGCCGCGGGACGCCGGAGCCCATTCGCGGCGGGGACCGCTGGCGGCACACGGTGGTAGATGCATAGTCTCCCTGCGGTGGTTGGACATGGAGACAACCTACCCCGGCACTCCGGAGAATCAATCGTGACCGAAGACTCCAGGCGACTTCAGGAACGGGCGGGGGGCCGTCACCTTTCCCGGCGCAGGTTCGTGGGTACGGGAGCGGCCGGTGTGGCGGGCGCTTCCCTGCTCGGCTGCTCCCCCGACACCGGACGGGACGACCCGGCCCCGACCGATTCACCCATTGTCACGCCCACCGGCGTGGAAGACGCTGCCTGGGCCGACATCCGCGCCCGCTTCATCCTCGAGCCCGGCACCGCCTACATGAACAACGCCAGCCTCGGCATGCCGCCGGCTGCCGTGGCCGCCGCGGTCGGTGCCGGCTACGAAGCCCTCTCGCGCGAACCGCTTCACGGGAAGCACGACCTGGGCGAGGTGATCGCCACACGCGTCGTCCCCGGGCTCGCCGCCTTTTTCGGCGCGGACCCCGAGGAGCTGATCCTGACCCGCAACGCCAGTGAGGCACTGCACATGGGAGCCGTCGGGGTCGACCTGCAGCCAGGAGACGAGGTCCTGATCACCAGCCAGGAGCACCCGGCCGGGCGCCGCCCGTGGGAGTACCGGGCCGCGCGTCACGGGGTGACGGTCAACACTGTCTTCATCCCCAGCCCCTTCGAAAGTGAAGACCAGGTGACCGAACTCGTGGAAGCGGCCCTGACGCCCTCAACCCGCGTGATCGCGTTCTGCCACGTCACCCGCGGCGGCCATCTCTACCCGGTCCGCGCCCTGTGCGCGATGGCAAGCGAACGTGGGATCGTGAGCCATGTGGACGGCGCGCAGGCTGTGGGGATGTTCCCCGTCGACCTGCACGACCTGGGGTGCGACACCTATTCCGCCAGTCTCCACAAGTGGATGCTGGGACCGATGGGGGCAGGGTTCCTCTATGTACGCGCGGGCGCCCGCGACCGTGTCCGGTCGGCCTTCGCCCCCGAAGAAGACGCCGCCGCCGCCGGCTACCAGCCCCCCGGCTGTCGGGGATTAACATCTGCGGGCCCACGGGGCGTGGGGGGGTGGGGGGGGGGGGGGGGGGGG
>VXOC01000275.1 GCA_009840215.1 Gemmatimonadota bacterium
GTGGGGGGGAGGGCGGTGCGGGCGGCGGAGCGCCACCGGGTGGAGTCGCTGGCGCTGTATCCGGGGCACCTCGGCGGGGACGCGGGAGACCAATTGGTTCAGGCCGCCGCCGAGGGGCTGGTGCTGGCGTCGTGGCGCTTCGAGGGATCCGGCGACGACGCGCGTGGCCCGCGGCCTGCGGTCCGGGTAGCGTCCGCGACCCTGGTCGGAGCTTCCGGCCGGAGGTGGGACGATCCGGTTCGCATCGGGCACGCCTTTGCCGAGGCCGAGAACCTGGCGCGCACGCTGCAGGCCCGCCCCGGCAATTTGGCGACGCCCTCGCACCTGGCCGCCGAGGCCTTGCGGATCGCGGACGCAGCCGCACTCGAATGCGAGATTCTTGGGCCCGCCGAGATGGAGGCCGAAGGGATGGACGCGCTTCTCTCGGTGGCGCGGGGATCGGTGGAGGAACCGCGCCTGATCGTGCTGCGCCACCATGGCAGCGAGGAGGAGGCCGCGCCGCTGGTTCTGGTGGGCAAGGGGCTCACCTTCGATGCCGGGGGGATCTCGCTCAAGCCCGCGCGGGGCATGGAAAAGATGAAGTACGACATGTCCGGGGGCGCCGCGGTCCTGGGGGCCATGCTGGCAATCGGGCGACTGGATCTGCCCGTGAACGTCACGGGGGTCGTGCCGAGCTCCGAGAACCTGCCGAGCGGGTCGGCCACGAAGCCGGGTGACGTGATCTCCAGCCGGGCCGGAAAGTCGATCGAGGTGATCAACACCGACGCCGAGGGCCGCCTGATCCTGGCAGACGCGCTTCACTACGCCTCGGAGTGGGAGCCGGCCGCGATTGTCGACTGCGCCACCCTGACCGGCGCCTGTGTGGTTGCGCTGGGGCATCACCGCTCGGCGCTGCTGGGCAACGACGAGGGGCTGCTGGACGAGTTGCGCGCCGCGGGTGACCGTGCCGGCGAACCGTGCTGGCCCCTCCCGCTCGACGCCGAGTACCGGAGGCAACTCAGGAGCGATTTCGCCGATCTCAAGAACGTCGGCGGGCGTCCTGCGGGCACGATCACGGCCGCCTCCTTCCTCTCCGAATTCGTCGAGGACGCTCCTTGGGCCCATCTGGACATCGCCGGAACGGCGTACGGCAAGACGCGGAAACCCTACCTGCGCAACGGACCGGCCGGCATCCCCTGCCGTCTGCTGCTCGAGTGGGTGCGGGCGAGGACGGGCGTCTGAGCGCCCGGGCTGTGGGGGGAGCGGTGCGACGGCCATGCGGGCTCGCCGGCGGAGCGCACCGGAGGTCGGGTGCCTGGGCGGGACGGCCGGCTGCCGCGGCAATGGGGCTGGTGGCGGCGGCCGTCCTGGCCCTGTCCCCCTCCCACGCGCACGCCCAGGATCCCCCGGACAGCCTTCAGGTCCCCCCGGACTCGCTGCAGGACTCCACGATGGTAGGTGACAGCCTCGCACCGGACTCGGTCGTTGCCGACAGCATCGAGGGTGACAGCGTGCCGCCGCCGCCGATGTTCCCCACCCTTCCCGATCCCGCACCCGCCATGGGAATCAACGGGATTCGGGAGTGGGACCGCACCGCGCTGCTTGCCACGCGCGGCCAGACCGTGTGGGAGCTCCTGGCGGACATCCCCGGTCTGCTCGGCGTCCGCAGCGGGGACTTCGGGTCGGCGGCGACGGTCTTTCCGATCGGCTACTCGGGGGGAGGTCTGCGCCTGTACTTCGACGGCATCGAGCACCTTCCGCTGGAGGGATCGGTGCCGGATCTGACGCGCATCCCCCTCTCGGGGCTGGAGCGGGTGCGGGTGATACAGCGTCCCGGGGGCGTCGAGGTGCGCCTCTTCCGGCTGGCGCACGCCGACAAGCGGCCGTTGTCGCTCGTGGAGGCCGGCACCGGCGACCAGGATACCAACATGCTGCGGGGAACCGTCTCGGCGCCCAGAATGCTCGGGGGCAAGGGGGCGCTCGCGATCGAGCGGCTGGACACCCGGGGCCGGGACAACCCCGGTGCCATTACGGGGGGCTGGTTCCGCTACAGCCTGCACAAGGGCGACCAGGCGGGGATCCGCTACGAAATCCGCCGGATGGGCACGGAACGGACCGTCATCGGTCAGTCCCCCGCGTCGGTGAACCGGAACGACTGGAGCCTGCAGGGCAGATGGGCGCCCACCGAGGGTCTCCTTGCCGAAGGATGGGTTGCGGGCGCGTCGGTTTCGACCGGGGACACCACACAGGTCTTCCCCTTCCTGGCCGAGTCGCGCAGACAGTACGGAATGGGACTCTCGGGCAGCCGGGGCCCGGTGTGGGCGCGTGGGACGGCGCGCTTCAACAGGGGGGACGGCGTCGCGGACCGTGAGCTGGCGGCCGAGTTTTCGGCCCTTGCCGGGCGGTGGGGCGGCGTGAGCGGACGGACATGGAAGGAGACGTGGGACGAACGGGAGGGGACGGGGTACGACCTGCGCGCATGGGCCACTCCCATCCCCTGGGCGGCTTTCTTCGCGGAGTACGGCACGGGCAGCCGCTCGGTGCCCTACCTGAATCCGCTGCCGCCGGAGGAGCCGGCCGACACCACGGATACGACGGAGGATCCGGATACCATGGAGGTGGATCCGGGACCCGCGAGCCGCTTCACCGACCGCACCGCCACCCGCTTCGGGGCACGCGCGAGCTGGCGGCGGCACGAGGTTACGGTGGCGCGGCTCTCGGTCGAGGCGGACTCCGTCTGGCCGACGCAGCTCCTCTTCGACCGGGGCGGAGTCGTGCTTCCCCAGCCCCTCAGGCGGGGATGGGAGGTCACCGGCAGGATCCCGGTGCGCCCGCGCGGTCTCTTTCTGGAGGCCGAGGTGCAGCTCTGGGAGCCGGCGGACACCGCGATGCTCTACTTCCCGGTTCATACCTACCGCGCCAGCTTCTCCTTCCACCGGGTCTTCCGCGCCACCGGCAACTTCGAGATGTGGACGGATCTGGGGGTGCACGGACGCGAGGAAATGTACGTGCCGCAACCGGACGAGGAGGCGGAGCCCGAGCTGGACGACGAGGGGGAGGAAATACCGGTGCCGTCGATGGTGCCGTTCTACCAGAACTGGTACTTCCGCCTGCAGCTGCGCTTTTTCACCCTCAACATCTTCGCCACGGTCGAAAACGTGTCCTTCAGGGACAACAACCAGGACGTTCCCGGCGTGCTCCTGCCGGTCACCCGGGGCGTGTACGGAGTACGATGGACCTTCTGGAACTGAGTGTGGACCGGGAGCCGAGATGATTCGCAGCATGACCGGGTATGGAGCCGCAGAGAGCGAGCTTCCCGACGGACGGGTCCTGAGGGCCGAGGTGCGGACCGTGAATCACCGGCACCTGAGCACGAGCGTGCGCCTGCCGCGGGGCTGGGAAGGGCTTGAGCGGGGCGTGGTGGAGAAGGTGCGCGCCGTGCTGTCGCGGGGGAGCGTGTCGCTTTCGGTGCGCTGCGAGAGCCCGGGCCGGGACGAGGACGGTGTACCGGCGCTGGATCGGGAGCGCGCGCGCAGGTACGTGGAGCTGATGTACGAGGCCGGGACGGAGTTGGGCCTGGAGATTGACCTCGGCGTTGAAGCGCTGGCGCGGTTGCCGGGCGTATTGCGCATGGAGGGTCCGCCGGCCGCGGAGCCGGACGGGGAGGCGCTGCGGGCGTGCGTGGAGGCGGCGCTCCGCGAGGTGGTCGCGATGCGCGAGGCGGAGGGGCGGCGGCTCGAGGTGGAGTTGCGGTCCAGCCTGGGTCGGATTCTGGCGGAGGTAGGCGCGATCGAGGCGGCGGCGCCGGCGCGGCTGCTGCGGGAACGGGACCGGTTGCGTGAGCGGGTGGCGGCGCTTGCCGATGGTGTGGACGTGGACGAGGAACGGCTGGCGCGCGAGATCGCGTACCTGGCCGAACGGTGGGACATCGCGGAGGAGATCGTGCGGTTGCGGTCCCATGTGGCGCTATTCGAGGAGGGGCTGGGGGGCGGTGGGGACGGCGGCAAGGTGGGGAAGCGCCTCGGGTTTGTCGTGCAGGAGATGTACCGGGAGGCGAACACGGTGGGATCGAAGGCCAACGACGCCGCGATCTCGGCGTCGGCGATCGCCGTCAAGGAGGAGCTGGAGCGGATCAGGGAGCAGCTGGAGAACGTCGAGTGAGCGCCGGGCCGCGCCGGCCGCTGATCCTGGTGGGGCCGTCGGGGGTGGGGAAGACCACGATCGCGGACGCGCTGGTGCGGAGGCGGCCGGATCTCTTCGCGCTCTCCGTGTCCGCCACGACGCGCCGGCCGCGGGCGGGAGAGCGTCCCGGCCGCGAATACACCTTCGTGTCGCGCACCGCCTTCGAGACGATGATCGAAGACGGGCATCTGGCGGAATGGGCCGAGGTTCACGGCGAGTACTACGGAACGCCGGCCGAGAACCTGGAGGGCCTGTCAGGCGACGGACCGGTCCCGGTTTTGGACATCGACGTCCAGGGGGCCGCGCAGATCATGGAGCGCGGGACGGGTGCCTTCGTTATCTTCATCCTCCCTCCCGGCCCGGCGAAGTGGATCGACCGCCTGGCCGGAAGGGGCACGGAGTCGCCGCGGGCGATCGCGCGCCGCTTGAAGACGGCGCTCGAAGAGCTTCGCGCGGCTCCGTCATTCGAACATTTTGTCGTGAACGCGGATCTGGACCGCACGGTGGAGCGGGTTCAGGCCCTTGCGGCCGGCCGGTCCGGGCGCCTCCCGCAGGCGTCGGAAGTCGCCGTGCTGTGCCGCGGGCTGGAGGCCGGGGCCCGGTCGGAGATCCGGCGCCTGGACGGCGCGCCCAAGGAGAAAGAATGAGAGTATTCACGCCCGGCGACATCGCCGAACACAACCAGAGCAAGTACCAGGGTGTGCTGGTGGCCGCCAAGTACGCACGGGAACTGAACGTTCTCCCCCACGACCCCCAGCTGGCGGACCAGAAGAAGCTCTCGACCCGGGCCCTGGAGGCGATCACCTCGGGGCAGGTCGACTACCGCCTGGTGAAGCGGCGCCGGCCCGAGTCGGAATAGGTCCGTCATGTCCTCCGGCGGCCCCGCGGGTGACTCCCGGGAGCCGTGCGCACCCTGGAAGGGGAGCCGCGTCGTGCTGGGCGTGTGCGGGGGCATCGCGGCGTACAAGTCCGTCCAGCTGGCTCGTGACCTCACCCTGCTCGGGGCGACGGTCGATGTGGTCCTCACCGGGGCCGCCCGGAACTTCGTCGCGCCGCTCTCCTTCGAGGGGGTGACCGGGCGGGGAGCCCTGACCGACCTGTTTTCGGTCGAGGGGGCCGCACTGCACGTCACCCTCGGCAGGGAGGCGGACTGTGTCTGCATCGCGCCCGCCACCGCCGACTTCATCGCGCGGGCCGCGTCGGGACGCGCCAGCGACCTCCTCACCACGGCGGTCGTCGCGAGCGGCGCGCCGGTGGTCGTGGCCCCCGCCATGAACGACGGGATGTTCGCGCACCCGCGTACCCGGGCGAATCTGGCGCGTCTCGATGCGTCGCCGCGGTATCATCGCGTGGGGCCCGCAACGGGGTTGCTTGCGGCGGGGGAGGGGAGCGGACCGGGACGGATGGCCGAGCCGGACGGGATCGTCGACGCGGTGGGGAGGGTGTTGGGGGCGGGGGGCGCGCTGTCGGGCGCCAGGGTTGTGGTGACCGGGGGCCCGACGCGGGAACCGCTGGACCCGGTGCGCTACCTCGGCAACCGGTCTTCCGGGAAGATGGGGGTGGCGCTGGCACGCGCGGCCTGGCTCCGGGGCGCCGAAGTCACGCTGGTCACGGGGCCCACGGCCGTTCCTGTGCCGGATGGCGTGGATGTTGTCCGCGTCGAGACCGCCCGCGAGATGCGGGACGCGGTCCTCGC
This sequence comes from Gemmatimonadota bacterium, assembly GCA_009840215.1. Classification (GTDB taxonomy): domain Bacteria; phylum Gemmatimonadota; class Gemmatimonadetes; order Longimicrobiales; family Gaopeijiaceae; genus Bin94. The sequence goes on from VXOC01000275.1 coordinate 5,858, forward strand.
TGTCGCCGCGGACGCCGACGCGGCCATCTTCGCGGCGGCGGTGGCCGACTATCGCCCAGGCGCCGTGCAGCCCGGCAAGATCAAGCGCAGCGAAGCCGGGAATTCGTTGACGGTGGAGCTCACCGCCAACCCGGACATCGCGGCCGAGGCGGTCGCGCGGATGAAGGCTGGGAGCGTGTCGGTGGGATTCGCGCTCGAGACCGACGACCTGGTGGCACGCGCGAAAGGGAAGCTGGCCGCGAAGGACTTCGACCTGATCGTGGGGAACCGGGCGGGCCAGGACGGCGCCGCATTCGAGGCCGACACGAATCGCGTCACGATTCTCGGGCGCGACCTGGAGCCCAGGGAGCTTCCGCTGATGAGCAAGTTCGCCGTCGCGTGGGAGATCATGGACCTCGTCGAGGAGCGGGTGGGCGGGTGAGCAGGGGGGTGCGCGTGCGCCTTCCGGGCCGGAAACGGGCCGGGACCGTTCCGCGGAAACGGCCATGAGCGGGCGGCGCACCCGACTGGCAGCCTATCTGGACCAGCGGAGGCGGATGGGGGAGCCCGGGATCGTGCCGGGCGGTCTCGCGCCGGGTGAACTGTTGAAGCTGATCGGCGAGCGGGTGGAGGCTGAGAAAAGCGTGGCGGCGGAGAAAAGGGCCAGGCCGCGCAGCACGGGGCCGAAGGCGGAGGCGGATCCGAAGCTGTCCGCGTCCCGGATCGCCAACGCCGACTACGAGGACCTGCACAACGCGGCGATGGCATGCACGCGCTGCCGTCTCGCCGAAGGCCGCAAGACGGTGGTCTTTTCGGACGGGAATCCCGCCGGGCGCCTCATGGTGGTGGGAGAGGCGCCGGGGGCGCACGAGGACGCCTCGGGTCTGCCCTTCGTCGGCCAGGCGGGCAAGCTCCTGGACCTCATGCTCGCGTCGGTGGCCCTGTCGCGGAAGGACTCGGTCTACATCTGCAACGTGCTGAAGTGCCGTCCCCCGGGGAACCGGAACCCGATGCCGGACGAGATCGAGGCCTGCGCTCCGCTCCTCAAGCGCCAGATCGAACTGGTGGCTCCGGAGGTCCTGCTGGCAGTAGGTTCCTTTGCGGCGCAGTGGCTCACGGGGTCCACGAAGGCGCTGGGCAGGCTCCGGGGCGAGGTGTACAGTTACCAGGGCGTACCGCTCGTGGTCACCTATCACCCGGCCGCGCTCCTGCGAAACCCGGGTTGGAGCCGCCTGGCCTGGGAGGATCTTCAACTTCTGTGTCGGATCATGGATAGCAAATGATTGCAGTCCGTTGAGCGAGCCGATTCCCATCCAGGTGCCGGCGGAGGGGACCGGATACGATCGCCAGCCGCCGTTCTCGCCGGAAGCCGAGGCGTCGGTGCTGGGCGGCATGCTGATCGACGGGAACGCGGTCGCGCGCGTCGTCGAGTTCGTGGACGACACGATGTTCTACCGGGAGGCGCACCGGCGCATCTTCCGGGCCATGGTGCGCCTCTTCGAACGGGGCAGCGTCCTCGACGTGGTCACCGTTTCGGAGTCGCTCAAGGAGGGGGCCGAACTGGAGAACGCGGGAGGACTGGAGTATCTCGCGTCGCTCCTGGATGCCGTCCCGACCGCCGCCAACATCGAGTACCACGCCCGCATCGTGCACGACAAGGCGATGCTGCGGCGGCTCATCGACGCGGCCCACGCGATCGAGCGCGGCGTGCACGAGCCGGACACCCGAACCGTGGACGAGGTGCTCGACCAGGCCGAACAGATCGTCTTTCGCGTCTCGGAGTCGCGCAACCGCGAAGGGTTCGTCTGGATCAAGGAGGTGCTCTGGCCGACCTTCGAGCACATCGAGAAGCTGCAGGAGTCGCAAGGCGGGATTTCCGGACTGGCAACGGGGTTCGCGGACCTGGACCGCATGACGACGGGCTTCCAGGCGGGAGACCTGGTGATCGTCGCGGGCCGTCCGTCCATGGGGAAGACCTCGTGGGCGCTCAACGTTGCCCAGAACGCGGCGATCGAGCACGGGGTGCCGGTCGCCATCTTCAGCCTGGAGATGTCGAAGGAGCAGCTGGTACAGCGTTTCCTGTGCGCGGAGGGCCGGGTGGATGCCCAGAAGCTGCGCCGGGGCAAGCTGGCCGGGGACGAATACCAGCGGCTTGCCCGCGCGGCCGCGCACCTGAACGCCGCACCGATCTGGATCGACGACTCCGCGACCGGAAACGTTCTCGAGATGAAGGCCAAGTCCCGGCGCCTCAAGGCGGACGCGAACCTGGGACTGATCGTGGTCGACTACATCCAGCTCATGTCGGGGTCCACGCGGACCGACAGCCGGGTACAGGAAGTCTCCGAGATCTCCCGGGGACTCAAGGCGCTGGCGCGCGAGCTGGAAGTGCCGGTGATTGCCCTGAGCCAGTTGAGCCGCGCCCCCGAGCAGCGTCCCGACCGCCGGCCGCAGCTCTCCGATCTGAGGGAAAGCGGGGCGATCGAGCAGGACGCCGACCTGGTCATGTTCCTCTACCGGCCGGAGTACTACTACGGACCCACCGACAAGGACGGCAAGTCGCTGGAAGGCGCGGCCGAGCTGATCGTGGCGAAGCAGAGAAACGGTCCCACGGGCACGCTCAAGCTGTACTTCCACAAGGATTACACCCGGTTCGACTCGGTCTCCCGCGAACCGGTGCCGTCCGAAGCCGGGGTGTGAGCGGGGAGGGTCCGCGGCGATGACTGCGGCTCGCCGGCTTCTCCGGGGGCGGAGAGTGAGCGTGGCAGGTGTGCGGCGGTTGGACGAGGGTGATCCGGCACGGGTCGCTGTGCTTGTACCCGCCGCAGGTGTAGGGGAGCGCATGGGGGGTGCCCGCAAGCCCTTTCTCGAGGTGGCCGGACGTTCGGTCCTCGACTGGGCCCTCGCGGGTTTTCTCGAACGCGACGACGTGGTCGAGGTGGTGGTGGCGCTGGGTGGCGGGGGTGATCCGGGGG
>VXOC01000072.1 GCA_009840215.1 Gemmatimonadota bacterium
TGTATACGCCCGGGGGAATGGCCGGATGGGCCGCCGGGAGTGGGGCTGAGGACTTCGAAGTCGACGCCGTCGAGGGTCCAGGCGTCGCCGGCGGCGGTGCGGCGCCAGGGGATCTTCGCCCGTTGGGCCTCCTCGGCGCCCAGCATGTGGCCGCTCTGGCCAGCGCTGAAGCCCGGGCCGAGGACGGCGCCGGTCCGCACATTGCGGAGCACGGCCGCCAGTCCGCCCGCGTGGTCCTCGTCGGGATGGGAGAGGATGACGGCCTCGAGGCGGCGGGCTCCCTGGCCGTGCAGATACGGCACGACCCGCGTGAGGCCGGCGTCGGAACCGCCGAAGCCGCGCGGCCCCGCGTCCACGAGCAGCCAGCGGCCGCGCGGAGTGCGGAGCGCGATCGCGTCCCCCTGTCCCACGTCGATGGCCACGATGTGGAGCGCGCCCCTCCCGGACAGTGACAGGGCCGCCTGGCCGGCCCAGAGCACGGCGAAGGCCGCAAGCGCCGAGACGGTGGCGCGCACCGTCGCACGGATGCGCCATCGGGCACCGCTTGCGAGCAGGAGCGGCAGGAGCGCCCCCGCGGTGAGGAGCGCGGCTTCGCGGGGCGTCACCTGAACCACCGTCCACGGCAGGTCACCCAGTTCGGCGGCCACCGAGGTGACGATGTGCAGCAGTCCCTCCGAGCCCGCCCCCGCGATCGCGGCGCCGGGGATGTGCAGCATGTCCATGACGATCGTGAGGATGACGCCGGGCACCGCGGCGGCCACCAGCGGGGTGAGCAGGAACGAGGCCGGCAGCGACAGGAGGGGGATCTGCCCGAAGTGGTACGCGAGCACTGGCGCGGTGAAGACGGACGCGCCGATCCCCGCCGCCAGGGGTGAGGCGATCCAGGCGCGGCCGCGGTGGTGGGGCCAGTGCCGCAGGATCCAGCGCGTCATGATGAGGATCCCGGCCGTGCCGGCCACGGTGAGCTGGAAGCCGGCCCCGGCCACGACCGAGGGGCGCAGCAGCGTGAGCATCAGCATGGACAGGCCGAGGGCGCCCAGGGCGCGGGCGGGGGTCTGGCGCAGGCGTCCCAGCACGAAGGCGGTGGTCATCCAGGCGGCGCGGGTGGCCGAGGTGGGGGCGCCGATGAGGAGGACATAGGCCCAGACACCGGTTGCCATGGCGGCGGCGCGGGTGCGGGGGGGACGGCCCGCGAGCGCGATGAGACCGCCGAGCAGCGCGGCGATCACGCCGACGTGGAATCCGGAGATCGAGAGGAGATGGGCGCTCCCCGAGCGGGCGAAGGCATCCCAGAGTTCGCGGGGAATGCCGTCGCGCTCGGCCAGCACCAGGGCCGAGGCCACCCCGGCCTGCGCGCCCAGTCTGCGGTCGAGTGCCCGGGCGGCGCGTCCCCGGATCGCAGAGCGGACGCGGTCGGTCCAGGGCACGAGGCCGGCGGGGACATCGAGCTCCTCGACCGAGGACGCGCTCAGGTAGACCGCCACCGAACCGTCGGGGCGCTCGGAACGGATCCAGCGGCCCTCCACCGTCACCATTCGGGCCTCGGGTGGCGCCCCATCGCGCGAATAGACCCGGATCTGGCTCCCGCATCCCCCCTCCACACCCGAAGTCGCCCGCAGCGTGGACGCCCCCTCGGCGCTGGCGCGCACGAAGTACCCCGTCAGCGACGCCTCCGCGCCATCGGCCACCGCCGCGTTGCAGACCTCCCGGACGCGGTGGTCGGCAGTCCCCCACGCCAGCCCGGCCACGAAGCACAGAATGAGCACGAATGCGCGGCTGGCGGGACCGCGCCATAGCAGAATGGGAACCGCCGGGATCAGGAGTGTCAGGAGGGTTCGGTCGAACCCGAGGGCCGTGCTGGCCGCCGCGCCCGCGGCGAAGCCGGTGGCCGTCAGCAGAATCGGGGGCGCGCCCCTCACTCCAGTCGCATGTCTCCCTGTCCGTGCTCGTCGTAGGCCCGCGAAGCCGAGTGCTCCGCCAGACTCTCCCGTTCACGCTGCTCGCGGAGGAGCCGCCGCACCTTGAGGTCGGCATTCACTCCCGCCGCCAGCACCACGCCCATACCCACGACCATGCCGCCGAAGGCCACAAAGGTGACCGGAACGCGGCTCAGTGTGAAGAGGCCGAGGTTGATGCTGACGACACGGCCGGTGTTGCCCAGGGCGAAGAGCACACCCAGCACCATCACGGCCACGAGTGCGGTCCACCACGCGTAACGCCGCACGAGGTCAGGCCTTCGGGGAGGGCGGTGCGTGTGCCCGGGTCTCGTCGCCCAGGCGTTTCGCGATGAAGGTGGCCCCGGTGGTGTCCACGAGGCGGACAGTCAGGTAGCTGCCGATGTCGCCCCCGTCCCCGCTCACCACCACCGCCTTGTTGCGCCGCGTGCGGCCGAGCACCATCCCGGCCGACTTGGCCATCCGCTCGACGAGAATCTCCTCCACGCGGCCCACCTCGCCCTGGTTGATCTCGGCCTGCACGAACCGGGTCGCCCCGATCAGCCGGCTCAGGCGCTCGCGGGCCACCTCCTCCTCGATGAACATCTCCGGGGGCAGCCGGGTCGCGGGTGTGCCGGGTCGGACGCTGTACCGGTAGGTGAAGGCCTCGTCGAAGCGGATCTCCGACAGGAAGCTGATGGTCTCCTCGAAGTCGTCGTCGGTCTCGCCGGGGAAGGCCGCGATGACGTCGGTGGAGAGCGCGATGTCGGGAATCCCCGTACGCAGCATGGAGACCTTCTCCCTGAAGACCTCCTTCGTGTAGCGGCGCACCATGCGCTTCAGCACCGCGTTGCTGCCGGACTGGAGCGGCAGGTGGAACTGCTCACAGACGGTGGGCTCGGTCGCCATGACTTCGACGAGGTCTTCGGTGACGTCGACGGGGTGCGGCGAAGTGAAGCGCACGCGGCGAATCCCGTCCACGCGGGCCACGGCCTCCAGGAGGCGCGCGAAGGACCAGTCGCCGTGCCGGTACGAGTTGACGGTCTGCCCGAGCAGGGTGACTTCGGTGATCCCGTCGTCGGCCAGGCCCCGGATTTCGGCGATCACGTCGTCGGGCTCGCGGTTCTTCTCCGGCCCCCGCACGTACGGCACGATGCAGAAGGTGCAACGGTGGTTGCAGCCGCGCTGGACGGGGACCCACGCGGTCACGCCCGAGCGCCGGCGCTGCTCCAGACCCCGGTAGTTCTCGTCGAGGGACAGGTCCAGCACCGAGAGGCGCTTTTCGCGGCGCCTGCTGCGGCCGCCCCGGCGCGGCACGACCTCCTCCAGCGCCTTGCCGAGGCGGCGGTAGCCGTCGGGTCCCATGACCAGGTCCACGGCGGAGACGCCCTCGAGCAGCGAGTCCCCCATCCGCTGTGCCATGCAGCCGGTCACGCCCAGCACCAGCCAGGGGCGCTCGCGCCTGAGGCCGCTCAGCTGGCCGATGCGTCCCAGCACCCGTTCCTCGGCGTTCTCGCGGATGGCACAGGTGTTGACGAGGATGACGTCCGCCTCCTCCGGCCCCTCCACGATCTGGTACCCGTGCCCCTCGAGCACGCCCTCCATCAGCTCGCCGTCGGCGATGTTCATCTGGCAGCCGTAGGTCTCGACGTACGCACGTCTCCGACGGGTTGTTCCCGAAGGCGCCCCGCCCTGCCTGCCGTTCGGTTCGGTTGTCGTGTTCGTGTCCATTCGCGTCCCCCGGAACAGGCGTTTCTAATTCAGTGTGTCCGAGGTGGCTGCGTCAATGCGCACGGCGGTTCCGTCAGGTGACAGACGACCGCGGTGCAGGACCATCGGGTCCGGCCGCAGCGGCGATTCCACAGCCACGCGCAGGTAGTCGCCGGTAAGCGCGGTTCCTCCCGTCCCCTCCATCACCACCTCCACTTCCGCTCCCCCTCGCCCGCGGGCATGGCGTGCGCCCTTCTCCGCGGCCAGGGCCCTCAGTTCCCGCCCGCGCTCGCGTGACACGCGCTGGGGAACCGCGCCGGAAAGACCGGCCGCCACCGTGCCGTCGCGCGGCGAATACGGGAAGACGTGAAGGTAGGTGAAGGGCAGCTCCGCGACAAGCGAGAGGGTGCGCGCGTGGTCTTCGGGAGTCTCGCCCGGAAAGCCCGTGATGATGTCGGCGCCGAGCCCGACGGGGTCCACCATTTGGGCGATTTCGAGGGCGCGGCGGCGGTACTGTTCGCGCGTGTGCCAGCGCCTCATGCGGCGCAGCACCGGATCGGCGCCGCTCTGGAGCGGCATGTGCAGATGGGGGGCCAGCCGTCCGCCCGAGGAACGGAGGAGGTCGACCATGCCGTCGTCGATCTCGGTGGCCTCGATGCTGCCGAGGCGCAGGCGCGGCCCCGGGACTTCGTCGAGCAGGCGGCGAACCAGCGCGGTCAGGGAGACGCGCGGGTCGAGATCGCGGCCGTAGTGGCCGATGTGCACGCCCGTCACGACGAGTTCGGGGTGACTGCGGGCCAGAACGCGGGCCTCTGCCACGACCTGGTCCGGATGGCGGCTGCGGCTGCGTCCCCGTGCCAGGCGGGTCGCGCAGAAGGCGCACTTGCGGTCGCAGCCGTCCTGGACCTTGAGCCAGCCCCGGGTTGCGCCCGCTCGCCGCCTGAGCACATCGGCGCCCACGCCCTCCATGTGCGTGCGCTCCAGGGTGGCACGGGCGCCCAACTGCAACAACCGGGCCCGGCCGGCACCCAGCGCGCCGGTTGCGGCCGCCAGCACCTCGCCCGGGTCGTGGCCCTCGACGACCCCGGAGACCCCGTCCATGGCCCGGTACTCGCGCCCCCGGAGCGCCGCGGAGCAGCCGGCCACCACGATCTTCGCCCCCGGGTTGCGGCGCCCGATGCGCCGGATGTAGCGGCGGGCGTCGGCGTCGGCGCGGTTGGTGACGGTGCAGGTATTGACCACGCAAAGGTCGGCGTCCTCGAGCGCGGCGGGCGGATCCCCCGCCAACCCCGCCTCCAGATGCTGGCGCATGCGCTGCGTGTCGTACTGGTTGGCCTTGCAGCCGAAGGTCTTGTAGTGGACGCGCGTCCTCTTCACGGGCTGCCCCCGGCCGTCCACGGGTAGCTAGAACCGCGAGATGCCGACCGAGACCGTGGCCCGCCAGAAGCGCTCGTCCAGAGGCGCGCTCCAGCGATCGCCCCTCTCGAAGGACAGGTCCATCCATCCGAAGCGGAAGCCCTCGGCCTCGGCCAGGTTCAGACCCACGCCCACCGACCAGACCGCCTCCACCGGGTCCTCGGCTTCGAAGCGGAAGGGAGGCGCGATGCGCCGGTAGCCGAACCGCACCGGCAGACTGCGGGTTTCGCCCTCGACGACGTGCCATTCCACGCCCCCGCCGAAGCTCCACTTGCGGCCACTGGTCACGCCTGCCAGGAAACCGTCCGACGTGGACCAGTCCTGGTAGATCCCGGAAACATTGAAGGCGAGACGCGGCGAGAGACGGCCGGTCGCACCCGCCGACAGGCGCAGGGGTATCGTGTAGAGGCCCTCGCCCACGGCGTCGTCCTGGGGGACCTCCTTGAGGGTCCCGGACCATTCCGCGGCCCCCGCCAGATGAATCAGGGGGTGTGGATCGGCGTTGAAACCGGCCGACAGGAGATACCCGCTGTAGCTCCAGGCGTACTCTTCGCGGAAGGAATACACCTCGCCGCCGACCGCGAGGGAATCGAGCTGCCGGTCGAACACCCGGTCGAGCCGCCCGAGGTACGTGCCCCCCGACACGCCGAGCGCCAGCACGGAGCCGATCCGCTGCGCCCATCCCAGACGCACCACCGAGGTCCCGCCGTCGTTCCGGTAGCTGTCCTGGACCTGGACATCGACCTCGTTCAGGGTGACGGTCGACTGGCGCCTGGCGATCCAGCGCTGCTCCAGGTGGCCGGAGAGACTAGCGGTGACGACGCCTCCCGCCCTCACGGGGTACCCGATCCCGAGGAGCGGCAGGCGGTTGGTGCGGCTGGTCCCGCTCTGTTCGTCCATGTCGAAGCTGCCCCAGCTCGGCTGCATCGTGACGCCGAAGGTAGGCCAGAGGAGCCGGGCGGACGCCGCGGGATCGGTGGCCGAAATCTCGACGCGCGCCAGACCGATGCCGAGGTTGCCCAGGGCGGTGGTGCGCGCGTCGACCGCCCCGATCGGTACGCCGAGAGCGCGGAAGCCCAGGAAGGACTGTGCCGAGGCCGAGGCCGGAGCCGCCAGGGCCGCGAGGAGGGCGGCCACGAGCGGGGAGCGGCCGAATACCCCGGCGACGATGCCGCGTGCGCCGCTCATGTCTCGCCGTCCAGTGAGAAGTTCAGCACGATCCGCAGCGAGGGTGCCGAGGGCGACGATGCCCCGTCGAAGGACATGTACTCCACCGACAGCGGCTCGAAGACGGCGAGGACCGCGATCGTGTTCGAGACCGGATCTCCATCGATGGTCTCGCCACGCAGGAGATCCCGCACCAGTCCGGTCACGGGAATCTCGAGGATCTCCCCCGCGGGGGGCTGGAACCAGGCGTCCGGCACGAGCTTGCCGGGCGCACGCGTGCGGGAGGGTCCCAGCGGCGACTTGGGCAGGATGTCCGGGGCCAGAACCGACCTCAGGTCGACCGCGAGGGTGTCCGAGGGCGCGAATGCCCGTGCCGTGGAGCGCGTGGTGAACCTGAGCGCGGCGAAGGACACATGATCGGCGGTGATCTCGACCGGACACCCCACGACGTCGCACAGTTCGTCCGGCCGGTCGAGGATCGAGGGAATGTCGAGCTCCATGACCGTCCGCCAGGCGGGCACGCCCCCCACCCGCAGCGTCTTCAACGGCGGTCTCGGCACGGGAGCGTAGATGAAGGTCCGGTTCTCGGTGGTGGAGGGCACCTGGATTGTGGTGTCCGGGTTGACGCTGGGCCGGGTCTCGAGCCGCAGCAGTGCCGCGGACACCCGCAGGCGGACACCCGGCGTAACCGTGCTGACCCTCACACCACGGGCCGCATCGGTGGTGTCCGACCAGGCCGCGATCCATGCGGAATCGACCCGGATCTTGATGCTGTCGCCGGTTTCGGGGTCCCAGGAGGCCCGCCCGATCTCCTCGACCGCGCCGCCACCGGGCGCGGACCACGCAACCCGGTGTCCGATCGAATCGATCGCGTAGTCCCAGGAGGCGCTCCTGCCGTCCCAGGGTTCGGTGAGGGCGTGGGCGACGATGTCCACGGGCCGGTCGTTGTGGACGCTCGACAGCGAGTCGAAGCGCACCAGGAGGCGTCCGAAGAGGAAGGTCAGCGCGGTGTCGGGGACGGTGGTGCCCGTGGTGTCCAGCACCTGCGCCGACCTGGGATACCGTCCGAAACGCAGCAGCGACGAGGCCTCGAGCCCCTCCCCACGCCCGCCACCGGCCTCCGTCCGCGACCCGAAATCGTGCGCAACGAAGCCGCCGCCCATGTCCGATGTGCGCCCGAACCCTCCGTAGACCCGGGCACCGCTCGCGAACTCGTCGTATTCCAGGATCACCTCGGTGGCGAAGCCGGAGCGGACCAGTTCCTCGCGCTCGACGGTGGGCAGCGCCTCCGTGCACGCGCCGGCCGCGGCCAGCAGGGCGACCGCAAGGATCCGGGGGCCCGGGAGCCGCGGTTCCTGCCCGGGAATCCGGCGGCCCGGGGCCCGCGGGGCGGTCGCTGTCCGTTCGCTCATCAGGCTCCCTCTACCGCGCTTCGGGTTCCGGGGACGCGACACCGTCTCCGTCCACGACATCCACTTCCAGGTGGTCACCCCCGAAGGGGTCGGGGATCAGGTCCTTCAACTCCCAGCTCACGCTTTCTCCGTTTGCTACGCCGTAGACCCTGAGGTCGGTCCCGAACTCGGCGAGAACCTGGCGGCAGCGTCCGCACGGCGCGACGGCCCGCTGCCCCCCGGTGACGACCACCAGCCTGCGGAAGCGCCGTCGCCCCCGCGAGACCGCCGCCGCCACCGCATTCTGTTCAGCACAGATGGTTAGACCGTAGGAGGCGTTCTCAACGTTGCATCCCGTGAAGACCTCCCCGTTGTCCGCCTCGAGGGCGGCGCCGACGCTGAAACGCGAATACGGAGCGTACGAATACGCGAGCATCTCGCGGGCCAGCGCGACCAACCGATCGAGCGGGACGGGATCCATCAGGTTTCTATCCGCATTCTGGGCAATCTTCGCGAGAGTCCGGTCAGAATCTCATGCTCGATTGTGTCCGCCAGTTCCGCGACCTCCTCCAACGTCAGTTCGTTTTCGCCATCGCGCCCGAGAAAGGTAACGACATCACCGGGGGATGTGTCTCCCCCGACTCTTACCACCGTGGTATCCATGGAGATCCGTCCCAGAAGGGGTACCCTGCGCCCTCCCGCGAGTCCCCACCCCCGGTTGGCCAGCGTACGCGGCAGCCCGTCGCCGTAGCCGATGCCCGCCGCCGCCCACCGTTCCGGCCCTTTCGAACGGTAGGTGGCGCCGTAGCCGACGGTTGCGCCGCCGGGCACGTCGCGTGCCAGGACGACCCGCGCCCTGACGTGCACCGCGGTCTCGGGCGGCTCCGTGCCGGGCCCCGCGGACCCGCCGTAGAGGTAGATGCCGGGGCGCACCGCGTTGGCGGTCTGCGAAGCGAGGCGAAGGGTGCCGGCGCTGTTGGCGCAGTGGAGGAGGGTGCCGGGGTCGATGCCGTCGGCGGCGCGCACGAAGTCGTCGAAGCGCTGGATCTGGCGGCGGGCGCTGGTCAGGTCGGATTCGTCGGCGGAGTGCAGGTGGGTGAAGATGCCGAAGAGGTGGAGGTTGCGGGCGGCGGCGCGGCGGATGTGGGGCCACCAGTGGGTGGGGGCGGGGGGG